>NZ_JAKRFU010000001.1:0-539734 GCF_022347845.1 Pseudoalteromonas sp. McH1-42
GCACTGGCCATCGAAGTAGATACCAGTTTGACCACAGAGCGGGTTATCAGAACGCTTGAACGAGTGATTGCCTGGCGAGGAAAGCCGTCGCAAATAAGGATTGATAATGGACCTGAATTTACATCCAGCTTGTTGGAAAGTTGGGCTCAGAACAAAAATATAAAGCTTGAGTTTATTCAGCCAGGTAGTCCTTATCAGAATGGTTTTGTGGAGCGCTTTAATCGCAGTTATCGAGAAGAAATATTAGATTTATATCTGTTCGATTCACTACAACAAGTACGCGAAATCACAGATGAATGGTTAGAAATTTACAAGTATGAAAGGCCTCACGATACGCTGGAAGACATGACTCCTGTTGGCTACCTTGAGGCTGCATAATTCTACTAATGAGCTGTACTAGGTTGGGTGGAGTTACAGATTGAAATTCAGACTTAGTGATCGAGGCTGAAAATAGATGGAAAAAAAGGCTACAGTCCAGGCAGTTCGGGTTAAATAAAAACTAGCACATTGCCCTTAAGACCGATACTGGTTAGTATCGGTCTTTATTTTACTAGGAATCACCATTATCAAAATCGACCACCGACAGCATTGTTGAAAATTGGCAAAAGAACGGGGTAAAGAAAGGCTCTTCGGGGGCCGAGTAAGAAGTTTAATAACTATAAACATCAGAGCTGGCGAATGACGGATAAACGTCGTGAGCAAAATTGAACGCAAATCTATACCTTTAAGTAAGAGGTTAGCCATTGCTGATACCGATATAGGCTAGATAACACAGATACTATGAGGGCATAAACTAGAAAACAACCACATTTAACATAACGTAAATTATAGGATATATAATAATTAGTCCTATTTTGAGTATCACAAGTGTGTTCTCCGGTTTTCCAACCTCAACAATTAGCTTAAAACGAGATATCACAACTTGGAATACCTTAGAGCTCACAGTACACGGCCTATCAGCCGGAGAACTTAGCGCTATGCCTCACCAAGAGGTAGATTCTGATACTAAGTAAAGATCTACCTCTCGAGCCAAATTCTGACGCATCTACCGTAGCTGTATTTTCAGGCAGTTATTAGCTAGTTTATTGCTCAACAATGATCCGAAGCATACGGCGCAAAGGCTCTGCGGCGCCCCATAAGAGCTGATCACCCACAGTGAATGCGCTGATGTATTGCGGGCCCATAGTCAATTTACGAATTCTGCCGACCGGAATGCTTAACGTACCGGTGACTTTAACAGGCGTAAGTTCCTGCTCCGTAATCGTTCGATCGTTTGGGATCACCTTTACCCATTCGTTATGTGATGCCAGAATTTCTTCTATTTTTTCAACAGGAATATCTTCGCGAAGTTTGATCGTCAGCGCCTGAGCATGGCAGCGCATTGCGCCAATTCGAACACAGATCCCATCAACAGGGATTGGTTGTTTACTTGAACCCAGAATCTTATTTGCTTCAACCTGAGCTTTCCATTCTTCTTTGCTTTGGCCACTTTCCATTGGTACATCGATCCAGGGAATTAAGCTGCCAGCAAGCGGGACGCCAAACTGATCAGTTGGCAAACTGTCGGATTTTAGCTTTTCAGCGACCAGTTTATCTATTTCCAGTATTGCCGCACCTGGGTCGTCCAATTGTGCTTTAACTGAACCATGTATGTCACCCATCTGGGCGATCAGTTCTTTCATATTACGCGCGCCGGCACCCGATGCCGCCTGATAGGTCATCGGACTCACCCATTCTATCAAGTCTTGCTCGAACAAGCCGCCAAGTGCCAGCAACATCAAAGAAACGGTACAATTTCCGCCAACAAAGGTCTTAACGCCCTGCTCCAGGCCTTGCTTAATAACGTCTTTGTTAACTGGATCCAGCACAATAATACTGTCGGATGACATTCTTAATGCTGATGCTGCATCTATCCAATAGCCATTCCACTCTTTGCCTTTTAAGTCACTGTATACAGACTTGGTATAATCTCCGCCCTGACAGGATAAAATAATGTCCATTTGCGACAGGCTGTCGAGATCATAAGCATCCAAGAGTGCTTTAGACTCGCCGTTTACTTCCGGTCCTGGCTGCCCGGCTTGAGATGTGGTAAAGAAATAAGGTTCAATATCAGAAAAGTCACTTTCTTCATGCATACGTTGCATCAATACAGAGCCGACCATTCCACGCCAACCAATTAGTCCTACTTTTTTCATGGTATTACCTTTTTTTGATTCATTGAGTACTTTGCGTGAGAGGTATGTCTAGACGTCTAAAAATAGCAAACATTACCTGAAGAAACTATACTTTTAGCGTTAAACTTGTACATAAATTATAAAAAACCCCGCATAAGCGGGGTTTGGATACAACATGTAAAGGTTGTGTCCCATACTGTCGCCTAAGCAACAGTTTAGAACTGGGTAGTTAGCAATCAGAAACTCATTCTAATTGCCAAAATTCTGATTTTGTATGTGAGAACAAAGTATGGCTTAATTCTAACAAGGGTTCAAGAAATTTTGATTACAACGATCTGAAAAGTAAGAAAATATTTTCCCAATTTGGCAAAACCGCAAATGTCACATAAGTTTAACCTTATCACCAACTTAAACCACAAAAATTGACTTAGAGCAAATTTACGAACACCACAAAAGGGTCAAACAGGCATCACTTTCATTTTGTACCCACCTTTTGACGAGCATACTCTTCTGAAATTCAGTTTTATGCAAGAATATTGGCGAGTTTCCAAGGGGGAATGTTGGATAAAAAAAGCCTTCGGAACTCAACAGACCGAAGGCTTTTGGATTTCTAAAAAACTAACTTAGAATTCGTACTTGTAGCTCAGACTCACGCTGGTGCCTACTTCTTTTTGCCGCACTATATAGTCAGACTGAGTCACTTCTTGCTCTTCATCGAGTAAGTTCTGAACCTTGAACTTAACCTGTGAATTGAAGTCCGGGTACCAAGTGTAAACAAGGTCTAGTGAATGGAATGGCTGCTCAAACGCGTCTTCACGACCACCGATACCAGATGCCAGAATACGTTCACCGAACACATTATATACAAGTGAACTACTGTGCTGACCATCTGCAGAATCGTAGTTAAGCTGCAAGTTGACTACGTACTTAGAATGGCCTGTCATACGCTTAGTTGGGTTAGTCAGGTTACCCGCCCTTGCAGGGTCAATTTCAACTTCTGAATCACTCAGAGTAATGTTACCAGAAGTGAATAAGCCGCTAGCGACACCAGTCAAATCGTATAGCCATTCAGCTTCAACGCCATATACTTCGCCGGTTTCACCGTTAACGAAAGTGGCCGTATAATCTTCGTCACCAACTTGTAAAACAGTTTCAATCGGTGCAGTGATGTCTTTATAGAAAGCGCCAACGGAGAAATTGTCGCCGTTATCCATATAGTATTCGAAACGGGCGTCATAGTTAGCCAATTCACTACTTTTCAAACCTGCAACACCGAACGTACGGATGTCGGTAAGCGGATCGAAATAAGATACCGGTACCAATTCACGTAAGTCAGGACGAACGACTGTCTCACCATAACCAAATCGGATTTGATACTTCTCACCACCCAGATAGGTCATCGATAGCGCATTGAAAAAGTCATCTTCGTTAACTGTACCAGCCAGGATACGCTCTTCCGAATAGATAGTACTGTGCGTGATACGATCAAAAATCAAGCTTGATGTACCAATCGACACCTGTTTGAAGTCTTCATAGCGAATACCGCCACTTAAACGCCAGGTATTATTGAAAATAGCGTCAAACTCAAAGTAGCCAGCGTCGATTTTCTGAGCTGCAATGTAGTCATCAGCACTGGGCGCGGTTGGCTCATTGAAGCCGACTAGAAAATCGTTGTTAGCAACAAAATCATCGTTCAGATAAGCCGTAATGTCATTGATGCCCTCTGAACCAGTATTAACCGGAATAGCAATGTTTGTTTCGTTGTGGATAGCGAAGCTGGAAGTCGAATACACACGAGCACGGTCTACAAAGTCGTAACCCGCTTTGAATGTCAGTTCGACATCTTCCAGATATACAGGCAATGTCAGGTTGCCGCTATAAGATTTAACATTGTCTTCCATTTCTGTATAAGAATACAGAATACGGTTGTCATCACCGGTGACTATCGAATCCTGATATGTCTGGTCTTCGTTATAGTTATCGATGAAATCATAATCAATGTTAGTAGGGATCTTAGTTTCAGCTTTAGACTCAGTGTACTGCCAGTCCACACCGATACCCATATAGTCCATAAAGGTATGCTGACCGACAACCTGATCAATGTCCAAAATACGCTCTTCGTAATTGAAGTCGTATGTACGATAGGCCTGGTTGGTTGCGGCAATCGTTCTTACAGTACTGCCATTTGGGCTCTGTGCAAGAGACAGCTCTGATTCGTCTTCTGTATCTTCCAGGTAAATTTTTGAGTAAGAAACATTATGTTGTTCGTACTTATAACCCAGATTGAATACACCACTCATGCGTTCTGTCTGAGTCGTTACCTTAGAGTCCTTAACCGTCACGTAGCATGAATTTGCGGCGTCTTCGGCTGTTTCGAGCTTAGTCGTACAAGACTCGTCAAATGACTGATCCAGCACTGCCGTCATACGCTCAGAGTATTTCCAGTCATTATCGTAAGATACAGCCGCCAACACGCCAATGGTGCCACCCAGCCAATCTTCATCAAAGCTGTTACCAATACTGGCTTTCACATCGTAATTAGGATCTAGTGACTCTTCTTTAACCCGGATATCACGAGGCAATTCCAAAACCAATGCCTTATTCAGTGCAGTAGCCTGATCAGCGGCGGTTTGGGTTTCTGTGCCAGTAATCCCTTCTCGCTCTACAATACCGCGTAATGACAGGTCACCCCGATAACGCACCACCGCTGTTTGCACAGCAACAGGGATCCCATTTTCATTGCGGTTGTAGGTAAAACCATCTCTGGAATTCAAATTCTGGCCAACACCGACTTCGATATTAGCGACAAATTCGCTCGGAACAGACTTAGTACGAATGTCGATGTTGCCACCACCAAACGCCGCAGGCATGGAAGGCGAATAAGCTTTTTGAACAGCCAGGCTCTCGATGATGCTTGATGGGAATATGTCTAGAGGTACAACGTTACGGGTCAGGTCCGGGCTCGGAACTGCCGCGCCATTTAAACGTGCACTTGAGTAACGTTCACCCAGGCCACGCACATAGATAAACTTGCCATCTACCAGCGTCAGACCCGTTACGCGGCGAAGTGCAGATGCAACATCACTGTCGCCTGTTCGCGACAATTGCTCTGCGCCAAGAATGTCTGCAACGAAAGCCTGATTTTTACGTTCTTCAATCACGGCCGCAGCACTGCCTTGTAAGCGTGAACCGACAGCTACCACTTCTTCGATTTCCTGCGCTTCTTCAGCAAACACGGGCGCAGTCATACCAACTGACAAAGAAGCACCTACTGCCAAAGCGACTTTTCTTAATTTTATCTGCGTATTCATTTGCAATCCTGATAAAACTCGTAAAAAAGGCGCAATCAATGCGCCTACTTCGAAATACTTATTGAGTTAACACAAAGTAATCGCAGGGATTAGTCTTTGTCAGCAGCTTCCAGTGCTTTTTCAACCCACTTGTACCAATCGCTTGTAGTATCTGTGCTTGAAACCGCACCTACATAGTCAACTTCTTCGAAGAAATCATCATTCAGAGACTTCAGGTCATTTGCTGCAACTGTGATGTCTGCAGACTCTTTGTTGGTAGAGAAGCCGTCATCAGCCAGTACGTCACCTGCTTTGTCAAGGATTTCACTAGAACCTGCGTTATCCCACCACGCTGTGTAAGACTCGTTGCCAGGCAAAACTTTGCTTCCATCAGTTACATTCTTCACACATGCAAGTACAGAGCTGTGGAAGTTAAGAACGTCGTTAGTCGCGTTTTGTGCAGCATCGTCATCTTTGAAGTGAAGACACGCTGTACCATTTTCTGCATTGTCCGCTTTAACGAATAATGTGTTGTAGTATTGACCACGGATTGCATCATCAAATGTTGCAGCCTGTGATGGGTCGTTGTCACGAATCGACTTACCGTCTGTTGTAATTACAGTAACGTTTGCGATAGTAGGATTAGACGGTTGAACATCATCGTACTCTGCACCTTTGTTCTTTTCACCATCAGTCTCGAAACCATTGTTACCCATGAAGCCATCTGTGCCCGCGTCAATGATTTTTGTAATTTTATTACCATCATCATCTTCACCGGTATAAGTTACAGGCTTCTTAGTTTTAATTGTGCCGTGTTTGATGAAGATGAACTGAGCCTTACCTTGCCAGCCAGCGTCGATATCAATTGAGTCATCCTGTGTGTCAGTAACTACTATGTTTTTAAGGTTAGCTGCACCACCGAAGAACTCGATACCATCATCAAAACCCTGGTGAATGTGAAGGAATTCAAAGCTAGAGCCAGAACCTACACCGTTCAGAGTCAGTGAGTTAAGGTCGTCACCTACACCGCCCTCACGCGGGCCAGAACCTGCATACCAGATTTGTGCAAATTTGATATTACCACTGTTGTCGGCATTATTTGTTCCACCGAAATGGCTGGTAATACCTTCAGTTTTTGCATTACACAGGTTTGCTGCACGCTCTTCATTGGTACACTGGTTAGTCAGACCCTTACCATTGATCATGATGCCACCCCAATCTGCGAACTGAGGGCCAGTTTCTGTAAGGTCAAACTCTGGTATTGCGTTTGCTGAAGTAAAGGCAATTGGCGCCTCAGCCGTACCTTCAGCCATGATTTTTGCACCACGTGCGATACGAACAATCGCTTCACCTGAAGCAAACGCCATAGTTGTACCAGGCTTAACAATCAGAGTTGGTCCTGTTTCTGGTACCGTACAACCTGTGTTTGAGCTAGTATCGCAGTTTTCACCAATTAGTAGTGCGCCAGCAAAAACATGCGCGCCGCCATTTGGTAGAGCATCAAAAGTGATGTCCTCTTTAATTTCTAGTGCTTTGCTTGCAAATGAAGAATCATAGTAACAGTGTTTGTCGTTACGGAATTCACCCTTAACTTCTACGCCTGCAACGGTACGGCTTACACATGGATTAGTAACAACTGGATCTTTATCACCATCGTTATCGCCACCATTACCGTTGTCACCACCGGAATTATCGCCGCCTGTGTTAGTATTATTATTTGTTGTTGTGTTATTTGAATCTGTAACGCTTGTATCGTTTACAGTCGGTGTTACTTCGATGTCACCGCCACAACCAGCTAGTACAAGTGCAGATGTAACAAGGCTTACTTTGAATAACCCAGTAAGTTTCATTTTATTCTCCGTTGAGTGTTTATTTGAGCTGGCGTTATCATATAAACCATATATTTCATTTGTGTGTCTGTTTATTTTCAAAAAAATGAAAGTATCTATTTAGGGTAAGAACTTTTATTTTTCAGGCATAAAAAAACCGCCCGAAGGCGGCTTTGGTGTTGCGATTATAAAATCATAACAAAGCTTGCTTTAACGTTTCAGCGTGAATTTTTTCTCGCTTAACGTATTTTATCCATTGCTTGGCAAGGTTAGCCGACTTTTTGTGCTTTTCTGCCTGCTCAAATGCGAGTATAGAGGCATCAAAGTTTTTCAAGTTATACTGTGCCATTCCCAGTGCAACATACGCATTTGATTCAAAGGTAAGATCCCCTTTATCCAGTGCGCTACGGGCTGCATCTGCGGCCTCATCAAACTTTTCCAGGTTGATATACACTTCAGCTATGCGCTGTAGGTAGTTACCATGGCTGACATCTTTGTCTGCCTTAACAAAGTAGTCTATCGATTTACTCTCATCTTTTGACTGTACATAAGCCTCAGCAATAAATGCGTAATTTTTGGCATTGCCTTCAACCACGCCTTTTTTAATACCTTCGTCCAAGGCTATCGCGGCTTTGTATGGTAAACCGTTAAACAGATAAACCTGAGCGAGCTGAATAATGTCACTGCGCTTTTGAATAAAGCCTCTCTGCTTAGCCGCTTCCAGCAAAGCCAATTGCTTTTTCTCTTCGCCTAACTCGCCAAACATACCCGCCAACTGAATCCAGTATTCAGGCTTATCAAACAGCTTAACCATTTTTTCGAGTACATCAGCGACCTTCTGTGGCTGACTTAATGAGTAGTATAATGCCCTTTGTAAAACCAACCAGTTTTCCTTAGGTACATTTCCCTCACTCTCTGTTAACGATATAGCTATATTGATATTCTCTACCGCTGATTGATAATTTTTATCCTGGTATAAAGCCTGCGCTTTTAATACGTAGTAATTACTTTTAATTGGTTGGGTATTTATTTTCTTCCATCTATCTAAATAATCAACCGTTGCCTTGTAATCACCATTTGCCATCGCCAGCTGTGCCAGACTGAAGGTTGTCGATAATCTCAATGATTCTGGGATCGCTTCCTCTGCGACAACCAACTCAAAAGAACCGATAGCTTTATCAAGCTGGTTTTCGTTGTAGTAGATGAACCCATAGAAATTGTGCATCATGGCAATTTCGTAAGAGTTCATACTTCCTGAGCGTTCCTTGATGGAGTCGAGCACCTCAAGGCCAGCTTTGACATCACCGTCATCAGCCAGTTTTTGTGCACGTGCAAGCTGGCTGTAAACCTTTTCACGCAGTGCCGGAACTCGCTTAGTTTTAGTTTCTGCATGAGCAACAGCCAGGTCTACCCCAGGTAACACCGAGACCAAGCTTGGCGCCACCAGACCCGCGCAACTCAATGCACTTACCAACAGAGCTTTTTTAAATAGTTTCATAATCGCACCTTTGTCTGTTAGCCGTTGATCTGGAATGAGATCTTGTTCTGAACTCCGGCCACTTCTACCGCTTCACCGTTCACAACACGAGGCTTGTACTTAAATTTCAACGCTGCATCCATTGCCGCACGTTCAAAAATATTCTCGGGCTCAGCTTTAACGACAACAGGATCTCTCACTGTGCCCTGTTTAGTTACGATAAACTCAACGATGACATAGCCTTCAATTCCGCGAGAAAGTGCACGTCTTGGATAAACAGGTGCCACTTTAACGATTGGTAGATATTCACCATCGCTGGATTCAAGCGCCAAACCACCTGCAAGAGCTACATCGGCTGCCACATCTGCGCTAAAATTGAAGTCAGCACCAGCTGCATCGAGATTATTACTTTGCATCTGCGGTGCATCCATTGGCGGAGGCGGCTCTTTTGGTGTTGGCGGCTTTTGTGGTTTGCGTTCTTTTTTCTGAACTGTTTCTTCTTTTTTCAGGCGTACAAAGTCAAGAACATTGCCTTTTACCGGCTCATCCATCTTACCTTCGCCGCCTGTGATCAGTGCTTGCATACCGAGAAACAAGAAAAAAGTCACAATACCTGCAATAACGAGTGCTAGTAAGTAACGCATTTTCTAATCCTATGATTCCTGTGCAGCAATTGAGACATCAAACGCGCCTGCGGCACGAGATGCATCCATTACCTTGATTAAGGTGTCAGTCGTTGCTTTTTTGTCTGCCTGAATAACAACGCTTCCCTGAGGATTTTCCGCTTTAAGACGTTCAATATTTGCCTGTACAGCGCGAATATCAACCTGGCGTTTGTTAATCCAAATCTCACCTTTGTCAGAAATCGCAACCAGGATATTTGCACGCTGCTTTTTAACCGCTGTTGCGGCTTCCGGGCGGTTCACATCAATACCGGCTTCTTTAACGAATGACGCCGTTACGATGAAGAAGATAAGCATGATAAATACAACGTCCAGCATGGGTGTCATGTTAATTTCTTCGGCTTCTTCTTCCTGAAAAACCTTAGCTAATGGAGCTCTCATTATGTTTCCTCAAATCTTTTCTAGTGATCAAGCAACAGCTTGTCTTCTAACAGTTCTACTTCGCGCTTTGCCTTACGTTGTAAGAAAGTCGAGGCAAATACCCCGGAAAGCGCGCCAACCATTCCCGCCATTGTTGGGATAGTGGCTTTAGACACTCCGGCTGCCATCGAACGCGCACTGCCGGAACCTGTGATTGCCATTACATTAAATACTTCTATCATACCGGTGACCGTACCTAGCAAACCTAATAGCGGACATAAGGCAACCATCACATTGATGTAAGGCAGATTACTGTTAAGCTGAATACCGGCTCGTGAGATCATGGCCTGGCGTATCTGCTCTGCATTCCAGCTGTTTCTCTCCTCTCGGCTGCTCCAGCTATTCAGTAGATCTTTGCGATAAGTTCTGAATTTGCCGAAAACAAACATGAAACGTTCGAGGATCAACAGCCACATCAGAAAAGTGACCAGTCCGATGACCAGGAGAACCTGGCCACCTGTATCTAGGAACTCACGTAGCGCATTAATTGCATCTACTAAAAGAACCACAATTACGCTCCTTTCTCGCTACGTTCAGCGATGATTCCAGCGCTTTGCTCTTGCAAGATAAGCAGCAGGTTACGAGAGCGAGTGTTAAGCAGGGTGTAAAGGAATACGGTTGGGATAGCCACTACCAGACCAAGTACCGTTGTTACCAGCGCCGTAGAGATACCACCCGCCATTAGTTTCGGGTCACCTGTACCGAACAGTGTGATTGCCTGGAAGGTGTTAATCATACCGGTTACGGTACCTAACAGACCCAACAGTGGCGCGACTACCGAGATAATTTTAATCAGTGTCAGGTTACGGGTAATTTTTGGCATTTCACGCAGAATTGCTTCGCTTAATTTCAGCTCAAGCGTATCGTATGCAACATCAGGATACTGCTCTTTAACTTTCATTACACGACCCAGCGGGTTGTCTTCGCGTGCAACCGAGTCTTTCAGCTGGCGATTAATCTTGGCACCCATAATCATCAGTGATACGAAACGCTCTAGCGCAATCAATAATGCCAGCAGACCAACACCAAGGATGACATAACCTACTGCACCACCTTGCTCAACCTGCTCTTTAGTGTTTGGCGCCTGAACCAACAGACCCAGGATTGAACCACCAGTCGGGTCAAGGGCAAAATCAACAATGCCTGATTGTGCACTCTGAAGCTCAGCAGCACTTTGTGTGAAACGAGCCGTTGGCTGACGCGTTAGTTCAGACAATGTGTTAGTTTCTGGGTTATAAGACAGATATTTACCGTCTGCAATCAGGTTAAATGCGCCAACACGAAGTACTTCTTTTTGCGTTTTAGTACCACCAGCAACAATAACGTCTGACGTATAACGAGATACTTTACCCTGCTCCGTCATTTCACGCTGCAGCTCAACCCACACCTTCTCAATATCTTCAATTGAAGCAAGCTTTGTGCTTGAGCCCATACGTTTTGCCATATCGTCCATAAAGGCGCTACGGTTAGGAATTTCTGCAGAAACAACTGAGGTACGGAACTTGTTGCTTGAGTCGCCAGCAACCTGCTGCAGAACACCAAACAACTCTTTTAGTGAACCCATGCGCTTTGAAAGCGTATCGCTCAGGTTACCAAGTTTAATTTCGTTTTCTTCAAACTGAGTCTCGAGGCGCTCTGAACGATTTAGCTCACCATCGCGGTTAGACGTTAACTCGCGAAGCATTCTTACCTGCTCACTCTGCTGTGCTTTAAATTGAGCTTCACGTTGAGCGTTTTGTGCATTTTGTGCACTCTGGCCTTGTTCAAGTTGCTTTAACAGCGTATCCAGGTCCATAGCCTGCTCGGCTGCAAATGCGGAGCTCGACAGCGCCAATGTCGCTGCCATAACGGTTTTTAGGCTGAAAGATTTAAAAAAGTTCATCATATACCTCTTATTCTGCAGCCTGAATTGGCAGAGTTAACATATCCGGGGCAAGTTGCTTACGTGCAATGCGGATACCTTTGTTGATTTGACTGATATTGGTGTCTGGCAGTGCTGTGAATGACTTGCTGTCTTTGTTCCAGCTACCAGCTTTGCTGCCGTCTTTCGTTACATAAAGAAGTTCAAGACGTCCAATGCGCAGCATATCAACTTCGCGTTCCTGACCATCAACAGTTAACAGAGCTGAATACGCTTCAATCGTACGACCGTATTCAACTTCTACCTGATAGGCTTCTAGAACACGACGAAACTTTTCACTGGAAGAAACGTCTGCGCGGTCCATCATTGCCTGTAGCTTAGCAATACGCTCTGCACGTTCTTCTTTCAAAAACGGCACATCCAGAGAAACGAATTGATCAAGACCTGTGATCATGCGCATCATCAGAGGGGTGATTTGACGCTCGATCACGGATACCTGATCCATTGACTCATTGATAGCAGCCATTTCTTCTAGTTGATTTTTTATCTGCTTATCGAGTTGGCCGTTATACACTACCAGGCCATCGATCTCTTTATTCAGCGTTCTGAATTTCTGTAATCTTGACTGCATATCGTCTGCAATCGAGTTGATTTTATTTTGAGACTGTAGAGCGGACTGATTGATTTTCGAACTTGAGTCAATGACTTGGTTCAGATCATTTGCCTGAGCATTGGCCGCAACTGCGACCATACCTGCTAATAGCAAGTGGTTAACGCACTTCATCGCATACACCTTTTAATATTTGCTTGTTGCTATATTGGAATTGCGTGCAGTCTAATGTGCCTAAATGACATCCATGTTGCGCTAACAATACAGTTAGGTTACAGATGTCATATATAGTTCATGGAAGGGATTATTTATTTTGATGCAACAAATAAAAAAGGCTGCATTCATGCAGCCTATGACAGGGTTATACTTTAAACTTGGCGAGCATATTTTCGAGTTCATCAAATTGCAATTTTAGCGTCTGGCATTCTTGCAATGTTTTTGTCAGGCTGTCGCTGCCCTCAACACATAAATCACTTATCCCGTGAATGTCACTGTCAAGGGACTGGATCACTGCATTCTGCTCTTGTGTTGCGCTCGCAACGGCATGATTCACACCATCAATAGAGTCAATAGCGTGAGTAACTTCCTGCATTTTAGTTCCAGCAGATTGGGCCTGTTCAGCACTATTACTGGAATCATCAATACTTGATTTCATCACGGCAACGGCAGATGCTGAACCCTGTTGCAGCTCACCAATAGTATTTTCAATTTCCTGTGTCGACTCTTGGGTACGCTGTGCAAGCTGCCTGACTTCGTCAGCAACCACAGCAAACCCTCGACCGGCCTCACCCGCACGTGCCGCTTCTATCGCGGCATTGAGTGCCAGCAGGTTAGTTTGCTCACTGACCCCTTTGATGACTTCTAACACCTGACCTATGCTTGCGGTCAGTTTATCCAGACCATCGATTGTCGATTGTGCTTTTTGCATTTTAGCGCTGAGAGAACCAATCTCTTCAATGTTGGCATTTAATGCAACCTGCCCCTGACTCGACAGGCTGTTTGCTTCAGTAGCAAGCTCAGACGCATGCTTGGCATTATTAGAAATCTCAACCGCACTGGATGACAGTTGGTTAATTGCTGTAGCAACACTATCAGTACGCTTGGTTTGCTCAGTATAAATGTCCAGGGCCCCCTGAGTTTGGGATTGTAGCCCAGCCATAACCTGCTCAAGTGCTAGCGTGGTTTCTTTGACTTTAGAGATACTCTCGTGAATTTTGTCTACGAACAAGTTGAAGTAATTCGATAGCTCACCAAATTCATCGTTGTTCTCTACATCCAGCCGACGCGTCAGGTCACCTTCCCCCTGCGCTATGTCTTTAATTGCTTCATTCAGGTGAACCATAGGTCGCATCAGGTATTTGAGCAACAGTTGTAACATCACCACTATCACCACGACACCCACCAGCATGTAAATTAGCGCCATATTGCGAAATGATGCGACAGAGCTATAGGCAATCTCTTTGTCTATAACTACGCCTAAATACCAATCAACATTTTTGATGCCGCGCATAGCCACAAAGGAAACCAATTTTTCTTTACCATCGATTTCTAACTCTGCGAACGCTTCAGTGAGGGGTAATTTAGTGCCAAATAAATCCACCATTGGTTTGTCATTCAGCTGCGTGTCCGGATGGCTCAGGATCCGCCCTTCGGCGTCTAGCAAAAAGCCATATCCATAACCAAGAAAATCAATTTCATTGACGATATCAGTGATGGTGGCCATATCTATGTCGCCACCGGCAACACCAGAGAAGCGACCATTGTTCATAATAGGCACCACAGCTGTGATGGTCAGCTCATTACTGGTTACATCTATATAAGGGGTCGTAAATGCAGTATCTCTTTTACGTTCTGCCAGTTTATACCAGGGCCTTTGGGTGGCATCAAAGTCGCTTGGTAACACCACCGTCGTATCGTTCAGGACGAACTGGCCGTCTGGCGTACCAATAAAGGTATTCTTAAAGTGTCCGGCTTCATGTGCAGTTTGTACCCGGCGCAATATATCAGCGGTTGCATCATCACGGCGATGGCCGCTGGCTACAGAACTGACAATATCCAGCCTGTCATTCAACCAGTTTGCAATGTTTTGTGACACAGATTCAGAGATTTCCTGCAATACCAGAGTCAGCTGAGCCTGAGTTTGCGAGCGCATCAGAATAAAGTTGTTCACGGTAAAAAGGGAGAGCACGATCACCAGCACCAATGAAGCGGCCAGTGTTATTTTAGTTGTAAATTTAAGCGCACTAAACATGGGGATCCTGTCTTAATTCTGCTAATACAAATTTGTTTTACCAAATCTTAACGAGTTTGTCTTACCTTATCGGCGAAACTTTTACTGTCTTAAGTCAATTATACACTTGTTTTCACGATTTATTTTTCAATTGAATGGTTATTAAACAAGTGTCAACTTCAGGAACGAAAAAAGGTGAGATATTTCTCACCTTTGTATGACACACAATAATTATCAAAAAACGCTACAGCTGTGATTGATAGGCCTTCCAGCTAAGCGACAAATCAATCCCTGAGTGCTTAGAGAAAGTCTGCCAACTCCACTGTGTGTCATCATTTGGGTCTAGCTGTCCATTCAGGTCAACCAGCAGGTTCGGGTAACCGGTTGCTTCAAGCCAGTGGATAAAAAACGCAGTGGTTTTGTATCCTGAGTCAAAGTTACCGCCGGGCTTACGAAAGCCCGGATCAACGTATCCGGCTTTCATACGCACCACATCCGCAATCCCTTCTATCACAGGACCTATTTCTTTGTAGTTGTTATCATCAAATTGATAAGCATGAGCTATCTCATGGTATAACACACCAATCAACTCATCATACAATGCTTGTTGCGATTTACCTTCGGCAAATTTCGCAAGGTATTGAGCGCTGATGTGTATTTTCGCACCATTAAAATCCCCCTCTTTATACGCAACCCCTTTCATGTCTTCCAGAATGATTTCAATTTCAGGCAGCTGAGGGGCCACAGACATATCCTTATAGAGCAGCCTTGCAACATTATATGAAATCTGCCTTATCAGTCTGATATCAACATACTGCCAAACCTCGGGGCTAGATTCGCTGAAATTTCTGATTGTGACATTTGGCAGCGCAAACTGCTGCCATGCAATATCAGCATCAAAAGCGAGTGGCTTTAGCTGTGTGTCTATCTCTGCAGCAGATAGTGATGCCGACATCAGTATCGCACAGGCTGCGGTACATATCGTAGACGCTTTCATTATTTATACTCTGACAAAGAAGGCGGTCTGGCAGTAAAAGTCTTGCCCCATTGTTTATTCGGTTTGTCACCCATAACATATTTAAGCTCTCCGCCAGCCATAATGTCGCCATGAGTCAGGTAACTGCGTTGCAGCGTTTTGCCATTGAGAGTGACTGACTGAATGTACTTATTGGTATCGCTCAAACCCACAGCTGTGGTTGTGAATTGTTTGCCGTTTGCCAGCTTCAAAGTGACCTTGGGTGTCTGAGGCGCACCAATCGCATAAGCCAGATCGCCCGGTGCTACAGGATAAAAACCCATTGCAGAGAAGATATACCAGGCAGACATTTGGCCAACGTCGTCATTACCAGCAAGTCCGTCAGGCTTGTCTGAACTCAATGTATCCATAATCTGACGGATACGTTCCTGGGTTTTCCATGGCTTACCCGCATAGTTATATAAATAAGCGATGTGATGGCTAGGCTCATTGCCGTGCGCATAATTACCGATAAGGCCCGCAATGTCCTCGTGCTCTTTAATCATGTCATGTGATAGTGGCGTATCGAACAACTCATCCAGTCGTTGAGTGAATGCTTCATCTCCACCCATTAACTCAATAAGGCCAGCGACGTCCTGCGGCACGTAAAAGCTGTACTGCATTGCGTTACCTTCCGTGAAAGGTCCCATGTACTTCGCTTTAAATGCGTTGAATTCAGGATCCCAGCGGCCCTGACTATCGCGACCACGCATAAAGCCACTTTGTGGATCAAACACATTCTTATAGCTCATTGCCCTGGCATAGTAGTGCTTAGCCTGCTCGCTTTTACCCATGGCTTCAAACATTCTGGCGATAGCAAAGTCGTCATAAGCATATTCCAGCGTAATAGAAACGGATTCGGGTAGCACATCCATAGGAACATACCCGTACTTTTTATATTCCGGAATTGCATCGTAAACCGGGTTATTTGCGGTGTTAATGATAGCTTCTACGGCCAGATCAACATCATAGTCCCGGATCCCCTTAAGGTAAGCATCAGCAATAACAGAGACCGCGTGATAACCAATCATGGTCCAGGTTTCGTGTGCGTGGAACGACCAGATAGGTAACATTTTTTCGTAGCTTTGCTGATAGTGCACCAACATTGACTGGATCATACCCGAAACCCTGTCTGGATCTATGTAGGTCAACAGAGGGTGTAGCGCGCGATAAGTATCCCACAGCGAGTAAAGTGTGTAATGCTCGAAATCCTTGCCATCATGAATTTCACCATCTACACCGCGATATTGCCCGTTCACGTCCTGATATAGGCTGGGTGCCTGTAATGCATGGTACAGTGCGGTGTAAAATTGACGCTTCTCAGAGCGAGTACCTTCTACATCAACTTTGTCCAAATAAGATGCCCATTGAGCATTGGCGGCCTTGCGTACTTTGTTGAAGTCCCAGTGCGGGATCTCTGCCCTCAGGTTTTCTAGTGCATTACTGCGACTGACAGCAGACAGCGCCACTTTGATTTGCAGCGGTTTGCTCTCTACATTGTCAAAACTGGCTACGAATTTAACCGCTTTGCCCGCTGTCATTTTGACTGCTTTGTTTTCAATCGTTGAGTGCTTTTCCTTACCAAGGCAATCCATACAACGATAGCGCATGTTGTCTTCATTGATGAAACGGTAGCTATCTATTGGCTGAGAAAACTCAATGGCAAAGTACATCTGGCGATTACGCGCCCACCCGTTAGTTGCTCGATAAGCAACCAGTGTGGTGTCATTGATCTTGCGAATATCACTCCAAATCACTTTGTTTTCAAAATTATAAATTGCACTGGTCAGATCGAACAGAACATGACCCTCGCCGCCATTTTTAAACGTGTACTGGTGCATACCAACACGGGGACTGGCCGTTAGCTCTGCCTTGATATTATAATCTTGCAGCTCTACCCCATAGTAACCAGCCTCAGCCCATTCCTGATCATGCGAAAATCGCGAACGATAGCCCGCGTCTGGGTTTTCTGCGGTGCCGGGGTCGGTTTTAACCTCCCCGCTAATAGGCATAACCAGCAAATCACCAAGATCCGAGTGGCCCGTGCCAGAAAAGTGCGTATGAGAAAAACCAACTATGGTGGTGTCATCATAATGGTAACCTGCGCACCGCTTGTAAATTTCAGGCTGCGGTGATACCCCACGCATTGGATTTTCCGTATCCGGGCTGAGCTGAACCATACCAAAAGGGACAACCGCACCAGGAAACGTATGACCGTCTCCGCCGGTGCCTATAAATGGGTCTACCCACTGAGTGTTTGACTCTTTTGCCATCCCCAGTGATGAGACAGATATCAAAGTAGCCATAGTCGCTACTGATACGATGCGATACATGCACCTCTCCTTAATACCTAATTGTTATTATTTGGACCGTTCCAATTAACACTATCTTACACCGCAAATGAATACGTATTCAATAGAAACAGGATAAGAAATAAATGCAAAGATAAAAAGTGAGAAGTTAAAAATGATGCGTTGGGAGGATAAAAAGCCGGCACTGAGGCCGGCTTGAAAATATGATAATTAGCTATCGACTTTTTGCTGCCACTGTTTGTAAAAAGACACCACATTCAGGCCGTACCATGCGATAAATACATAGCAAACCAAAGGCACAACAAAGCTGATCTGTATACCCGCGCTGTCTGCAACCAGACCCTGAACCAGAGGGATCAGCGCGCCACCTACAATTGCCAGACACAACCAACCTGAACCTTTGCTGGTTAGTGACCCGAGTCCCTCGATGGCAATAGAGAAAATCGTCGGGAACATGATTGAGTTGAATAAACCCACCGCAAGTACCGCAAACATAGCCAGTTTACCGTCGGTTGACATAGTGAGCAGCAACAGCGCAATTATTGCAATGGCGTTAAACATCAGCGCTTTAGAAGGAGAGATTTTTTGCAACGCGGCAGAGCCAATAAAGCGGCCAACCATAGCGCCACCCCAGTAATAAGATATATATTTTGCTGCCGTATGCTCTTCCATGCCAGCAATCGAAGGCTCTGCAAAATAGTTAACCAGGAAACTGCCAATCGCAACTTCTGCACCAACATAACAAAATATGGCAGCCACCCCCATAACCAGATGTGGGGCTTCTGTCAGCTTGTGACCACGTGCCTTACAATCACCCTCTTCTGTGTGCGCTTCGATTGTCGGCAATTTAAGAAATGCAAATACAGCGGCTATCAACAACAAGGCGCCTGCAAGTATCAAATAAGGGACTTTAACAGAGTCAGCACTCGCATCTGTCGCCATGCTAGCGCCTGCACCAAACAACAGCATACCACCGACAGCCGGACCAACCGTAGTTCCGAGAGAATTCAGCGCTTGCGCTAGGTTCAATCGACTGGACGCTGTTTTTTCCGGACCTAGTGCTGCAACATACGGGTTAGCAGACACCTGCAACACTGTAATACCTGATGCCAATACAAATAAAGAAGTCAGGAATAACCAGTATTCATGCACGACAACCGCTGGATAAAACAAGAGACAGCCAGCCGCAGCAACAACAAGGCCGGTTAATACACCATTTTTGTAGCCATACCGTTTCAGGAAAGCTCCAGCAGGTAAAGAGACGATAAAATAGGCGCTAAAGAAGCAAAACTGAACCAGCATGGCTTCGGTGTAACTCAGGTCAAACACCGCTTTAAGACGCGGGATCAGTACATCATTAAGTACCGTTATGAATCCCCATAGAAAAAACAGGGTGGTCATTGCCGTCAGTGGTAACAAATAGTTGTTGTTCTTTGCATCTCCACTGGCAACATAACTTTGGTTAGTGTTGATTTCGCTCACTTGGAATACTCCGTGTTATAGGATTCAGTGATTCTACACACTGTTACAGAAAAATCACAAATGTTTTATTGGACCGTTCCAATTTAATTTTGTTGGTGCTAAAGTAAGACGCAAAGAGAGTACCGCCAAGTCACTAGACTCAGGCCGAATAACCACAGACTGGAAAGGTTATGTCTATAAATTTCAAAAACGACGACTTCTTACTTAAGCATATTAACCGGACAATGGGCTTTTACCACCCTCGATGTATCGACCCCAGTGGTGGCTTCTTCCACTATTTTCTGGACGATGGCACCGTTTACAATCAGCATGCTCGTCATCTGGTTTCCAGTACCCGGTTTGTTTTTAATTATGCGATGGCCTATTTGCAGACCCAGGAACCTGAGTACCTGAACCAAGTACGTCACGGTCTGGATTTTCTGGAGACGGTGCATAAGCAACCAAATGGTGGATATGCCTGGGTGATCAATAAAAATCAGGCTGAAGACACCACCAATCATTGTTACGGCCTCGCTTTTGTGCTGCTTGCCAATGCCGTCGCACTTAAGGCAGGAATTAACTCAGCCGCGGACACCATTGAATCTGTCTGGCGCATGTTAGAAGAAAGATACTTTCAAAACGATTACCAGCTGTACCTGGACGAATATAACAGCGATTTTAGTATCGCAGACCCTTATCGTGGTCAGAATGCCAATATGCACATGTGCGAAGCGCTGTTAATGTGTTACGAGGCCACCAGTGACGATAAGTTTCTCGAACGTGCTCATACCCTGGCGTTCACGATGACAGTACAGCAGGCCGAGCTAGCTGATGGCCTAATTTGGGAGCACTACTCTGAAAACTGGCAGATAGACTGGGAATATAATCTGGATAATCCCAAGCACCTTTTCCGACCCTGGGGGTTTCAACCTGGCCACCAGACCGAGTGGAGCAAGTTACTCTTGATTTTATATCGACACAAGCCACAAGACTGGATGATAGAGCGTGCGCGCTACCTGTTTGACACTGCGCTTGAAACAGCCTGGGACAAAGAGCATGGCGGAATCTTCTATGGTTTCGCACCAGACAATAGTATCTGTGACGCCGACAAATATTTTTGGGTTCAAGCTGAAAGCTTTGCCGCCGCCGCCCTGCTTGCTCACGCTACGGGCGAAGACCGCTACTGGCAGTGGTACGACAAAATATGGCAGTATTGCTGGGACAATATGATAGACCATGAACATGGTGCCTGGTATAGGATCCTGGACAGTCGTAACGAAAAGTACAGCAACGAGAAAAGTCCTGCTGGTAAAACCGACTATCACACCATGGGCGCCTGTTACGAAGTACTAAGAGCTAAGCAGCTCGGGCAGGAGAAACAATGAGTTTAGTATGTTTTGGCGAAGCCCTGATAGATTTTCTGTCTGATGGTAAAGAGCCTGAATCTTTTACTAAGTATGCAGGCGGCGCGCCTGCCAATGTCGCAGTCGCTGTAGCCCGTCAGGGCATTGCAGCGAGCTTCTGTGGGATGGTTGGCGATGATATGTTTGGCCAGTTTATCAAACGTGAACTGCAACATCACCAGGTAAATTGTGATTACCTGATCAGCACAGATAAAGCAAAAACGGCGCTGGCGTTTGTTTCTTTGGATAGCTCAGGAGAGAGGAGCTTCAGCTTCTATCGTCCGCCAGCGGCTGATCTGCTATTTCGCGCAGATGACTTTGACACAAAGATGTTTGACACCCATTCACTGTTGCATGTCTGTAGCAATAGCCTGACAGAAAACAACATCTATAAAACAACCCTATCTGCATTGACTCAGGCACGCGCAAAGGGGATGACCACCAGCTTTGACATGAATCTGAGAGAAAACCTGTGGACATCCCTGACGCACTGCTCAAAGCGTATCTGGCATGTTATTTCCAACGTAGATATTGTGAAATTGTCACTTGAAGAGCTCGAGTTTTTAAATACCCAAAGTCATCCGGGTCTGCCACAATCACATACCATCGATGCGATTATGGCCGCAAATGTAAAACTGCTCATCGTTACAGATGGTGGCAATCCGGTTCGATTTTATGGACGCTCATTTGAAGGGTCTGTCAATGTCCCTGATGTCAAAGCGGTAGACACCACCGCAGCCGGAGATGCATTCGTAGGAGGGTTACTGGCAACGCTCATCCGCCAGCAACAAAATCAGCCTATCGATTCATTACTGGGCGACCCAAATAGCGTAAACTCAGCTGTCGAATATGCCAGCCGCTGTGGTGCTTATGCGGTGACCCGTTATGGGGCATTCGATTCTTTGCCCGGGCATAAAGATATTACATAAAGATTTGTGAGAGTGGGTGCACGGAAGCGCCTTTATTCTTATACACAGGTCTGGTCTTTGACACTTTAAATGTGGATCAGATATTCGGTGTAAACATAGTAGAAAAGCGGTAAGCAAATTATGAGACCAACCAGATAAAGTTTAAAAAAGCCATCCCGCTGTGCACTCAGCTGAGCAACCACAGACACTGAACTTTCATTCTGCATTGACTGCGTTTTCGGGCGGTATCGGCGATATACCTTCATGACACCCCAGCCAATAATAAAAGGTCCCAAAATAAGCGAAAAAAATAACCCAACCGCATACCAGGTTTCTGGCGCAACTCTGTCCATTCTCTACTCTCGTCGATAAAAACACAGGTACATTCATACCTGCTTACATCTAAGCGTTTGATTTAATACTGATCAATTATGCTATGCTAGGCGCAAGCGTATCACAGTAAAAAAATAAGAAAAGAACCGATTCATGAACAAACCCTTTGTAGTGTTTCCTTTCGCCGTCTGCCTTAGCGCCTGTATCGCGAACCAGGTTGAGATCACGCAATCAGAACATACAGTGGTCAAATATAAAGTCACGGAAGGATATACAGACAGATTTGCCAACCTCTACAAACAGCCAGAAAGCTACCCCTATACTTGTGAAGAATCCTGTTACCCGGATACCCCTTTCATTGAGTGTCAGGAAAATATGGAGCGATGTACCTATGTGGGTGAGCAACCCCATGTCGAAAGCAAGTACGGCTTTCAGGTAAAATGGCTGGGCCATGCAAGCTTTTTGCTAACTATGCCTGATGGACAGCAAGTGCTCGTAGACCCTGTGAGTGAACAGTTTGATTGGCCAATTGACCTGGGTTTTAAGTTGACTGGCGGATTTTACCGCACCGAACCAGACTGGCCCGCTGGCTCTGAATTGGACAATCTAACAGGCGTTGTGTATTCCCATATACATTATGATCACTTTAATAAAGCAGATATAGCCGCCTTAGGAACTCAGCCAACCTACTATACCCCGCTCGGATTTGCTGATTACTTTGCTGATGGCGGATACAAAATTAACGAGATGGCATGGTATGCAAGTGCACAGCAAAAAGCGCTCACCGTGCACTTTGTGCCCGCACACCACTTCAGCAGCCGAGTGATCGTGCCCTACCTGACCGAAGACAACGATGCTACATTGTGGGGCGGCTGGTTATTCGAGTATCAGGGCAAAACATTGTTCTACGCAGGAGATACTGGCTACTCTGCTCACTTCAAAGACATACAAAAGAAATACGGTGATATTGATGTTTGCCTGCTGCCAATCGCGTCGTATCACCATGAGGAATATGGTAATTGGTATAGAAATGTCCACCTAACACCAGAAGACATGTTAGCAGCCGCCGATGATCTTAACTGTGAGCAGGTAGTGCCCTGGGGATATGGCAATATGAGCTGGAAAATGGGAGATTTAACCTCCCACTCTGCGCTGTTTCGGCTACTTCACGTAAAACAAACGCTGGCACCAACACGCCCTGTCTACATACTCAATGAGGGAGAAAGCGTGACTTTCTAGGCAAAGTCACAAACAGGCATTAATCGGCATCCTGCTCAGGCCAGGTAACGATGTGATCTTCGAAGTCATTTTCAAGATCTACGTCATTCTCACTGATAGCTTTGCCCAGGATACTTATCCCGGCGTCATGCATTACCTGTTTTGAGCCGCCATGGTGCAACGGGTGCCAGCTTGCCAGACCGCGTCCTTCGTGCAACCTGCGATAACTGCAGGATTGTGGCATAAAAAAGATGTCTTTGAGATTATCTTTGGTTAACTGTACGCAAGAAGGTACCAGTGTCTGGCGCTCAGTATATCGTGTACAGGCACACGTATTTGCATCACTGTATTGACACACAACGTCAGTGTAAAGTAACTCTTCCCCTTCCCTGAGTACATCAGTGCTACTAAATTGTTCTTCCTCTTCATCGTCAGAATCTATAAAGGAATGTAAACAGCACTTACCGCATCCATCACAAATGGCCTCCCACTCCTGCTGGTTCATTTCTTCAAGTGATTTTTCTATCCAAAAAGGAGTTGTAGTCATAACGCTGAACTTGCCACATACTTAAGGGCCGCAAATTGTACTAGAAGAAACAGGCCAGCGCAAAACTGCCCTGCTTCTGTGTGGTGGGATTATTTCTGGGATTTGACCCAGCGCTGAATTTTAGCTTCTAATACAGGCATGGGAACAGCGCCATCAATCAAGACCTGATTATGAAAGGCGCGAATATCAAACCGTTCACCTAACTCCTGCTCGGCATACTCTCTGAGCTGTCTGATTTTAAACTGGCCTACTTTATAAGACACGGCCTGCCCGGGCCAGGCGATATAACGCTCTACTTCTGCTTCTACATCACTTTTCGCCATCGAAGAGTTATCAAGCATAAAATCAATAGCCTGAGTGCGTGTCCAACCTTTGGCATGCAAACCTGTATCCACCACCAGCCTCATCGCTCTTAACTGTTCGTCAGACAATCGTCCATACCACTGGTACGGGTCGGTAAACAATCCCAGCTCTTTACCCAGACTTTCAGCATACAATGCCCAGCCTTCGACAAATACCGTTGAGCCTCCGAATTTGCGAAACTCTGGCAAATCATCAATTTCCTGCTGTAACGCCAATTGAAAATGGTGTCCAGGTGCGGCTTCGTGAATAGATAGTGTTTCAACAATAAACTTAGGCTGTGCCTTAAGGTTGTGGCTATTTATATAGAATACACCGGGTCTTGAGCCATCCGGAGCGGGACTCTCATAGGATGCCCCCGGGGCGGACGCTGCACGGAAGGCTTCAACAGGCTTAACGACATAATCAGCCTTTGGCTTAATATCGAACAGTAAAGGAACGCGTGCATCGATTTTCTTTTTCACGTCTTCATAGGCCTTTATTAACTCGGCCTCAGACTGAAAATAGAACTCTTCGCTGTTCCGCAGATGCTCAAAAAATGCCTGAAGGTCTCCCTCGAAACCCACTTTCTCTTTAACACTGCTCATCTCGTCGCGAATACGCTTCACTTCACTCAGACCCAGCTGGTGGATTTCGGTTGCGGTCATATCAAGCGTGGTATTTTCTTTGATATAGTGCTGATACCAGGCCTGCCCATTGGGTAACGCACTATAACCCACCGACGCTCTGGATGCAGGCAAATAAGTTGTTTCTAAAAAACTCACCATGTCGCGATATGCTGGTACCAGAGTACGCTCGATGTAATGTTTGTAAGACTGCGAAATTTGGCGTTTTTCTTCATCAGAAAATGAATCAGGTAAATTCTGGATTGGTCCCCAGAAAACAGAGTTTTCTGCTTTATCAACAGCATGCGTTCTAAATTGAGGGATCACTTTGAGTGTGATTGCACGCGGTAATACGACATTGCGCTCAATACCCTGGGTCATCATAGCCTGCACAGACTGCAACCAGATAATAAAGCCATCAGCGCGTTTAAGGAAGTTACTGTAGTCATCAACCGTTTTAAAAGGTTGCGCGCTTTCACCGGACCCCATGGCTGCGAACACGTGATGAGGACCATACATTTGGTCAATGGGCATAAACTGATCATCAAACTGTTCAGCAGCTTTGCTTTGCACCAGCTCATAATGGAGAATATCGTAAGATAGTTTTGCCTGTCCACTCAGTTTACTGCGGTCAAGCGCTTCCAGGCGTGCGAGATATCGAGCAGTGAATGCGCGTGACTGTGCAAGACTATCAGGTCCAAGCGGTGGCTCGAACTTATCGTTGTACTCAGACATACCAAAAAAAGTGGCTGATAACGGGCTGAGCGTAATGCTTTCATCGAAGTAAGTCTGTGCAAGCGTCATCATCTGCGTATTCGCATCCGCTTGCTCAACACTGTGTTGTTGAGACTGCACATTGACGGATGTTGCTTCACATCCAGTCAGTGCAACACCAACGATGAGCGCTACCAGGGTTTTTCTTATCATGTCTGTAACCTTACTCTTAGTCTATATCGCAGCGCAGTCTGCCAGACATCAAGCAGATTACAACTATTTTCTATGCCAAAGCCATGTCTGTCTCTGCGGTAGGCAGGATAATTTCAATACACAATCCGCCCAGCAGGCTATTGTGCGAATCAATTTTACCCCCATGACACTCGACAATTTTTTTGCACACTGCCAGACCCATGCCTTTGCCCCCACTCAGCGAGCTGCGCGACGCCTCTTCCCGGAACAAAGGCTGAAACAACTGCCTGTGCGCATCATAGGACAAGGGCATACCTGAATCTTCGATTCTCAGTACCAGATTTTGCTCTGTCACCAATGCGCTCATTTTAATATCAACGCCTTCACCACCATACTTCAGCGCATTTTTCACGACTTCCAAAATGGCGTTGCCAATAGAGCGTTTATCAAACTGCATCGTAAAGTGCGGGTCGAGTCGATTAATCACTTCAAGTCGCGCTTTTTTGGGGTCCACATAGGTCATACAGGTTTGGAAGGTTTCGTTGATGAAATGCGCCACTTTCACATTTTCTTTGTTGAGAATACTCGCAACGTCTTTATCGCCCGTCACGAGCATCAACTGATCGATAAACTTGTGAAGCTCGTCGATCTTTGCCATTAATTTGGCATAAGAGTCTTCGACATTTTCAACAATATTGTATTGCAATGACTCAACCTGGATTTTCATCACAGTTAACGGTGTACGTAACTCATGCGACAGGTCAGTGAAAAGTTGTTCTTCTTTGGCTTTGAGCTGATTCACCTGCTCATTCACCACCTGCCTTTCACTATCAACGGTTCGGTTAAGCGCATTAACCTGTTGCTCCAGATGTCTGACTAATTGCCCCTGAAGTGATTTATGTTGCAATGCCAGTGCGACAGTAAATAACAGCACTTCTATGAGATAGCCCACTTTAATGAAGGACGTGATCTCAAACACGTCAATCAGGTTACCGTAACTTGCCCCAACTATGGTAAGCACATTTAGAAATAACAGGTGATTAATCAGACTATATGTAAAGGTGCGCATTCCGGGCCCTTTTTGTCTGAAACTCCATATACAGGTATACACAAACAGTGGGATAACAAAGGTACTGGCAAGTAAGTTGAAATACACGCTTTCGAGATACAACGCGGTAGGAACTAGAATGATATAAAGCCAGGTCCCACAGACGTATACAGTATTAAGCGTCGGATGATAGTGTTTTAGTTGTAAAAAGCCGCGTACGAACAACAGGTGAAATATGGGAACTATTGCCATCAGTGCTATTGAAAACTGGCCGCTGAAAAAACCATGATTGGGCCAAAAATACTGAAATGAGAAGCCCGCCATATCAATCACAATAAGCAAAAATAACAAGGTCCACATGGCATAGAAGACATTGGTGGTATTGCGGTTGAAGGCCAGATTAACAATGACGATGAGCAAAATGGCAGCCACGACACCGGCCAGGCTGGCATTGGTAAGTATGCTGAGTTGTGACGTGGATAAATAGTTAGCATTGGAGTGTAAACGCAAATTAGCAGGTGCATTTGCAAACGTTTGGTACTCAATCAGGAATTCGCTGTGACCCGGCTTCAAGTCTAATGGTAAGTACATTTGCGGGTCCTGGACAGGCCGTTCATCAAACCTCGCGTCTTCGTCCTGCGATAGCACCTGCTTAAACTCTCCCCCGTCCACCTGATAAACCACCAGTTTGGGCAATCTGGCAAAGCCAAATGAGAGTACCCAATCCGCTGAACTTGATTGATTGTCGAGTTTCAGCGAGACCCATTTAGAATAGAGTTTATGTTGAGGCCGCTTATCAATCTCGTTCAGGGGGACAAATTGCGGGAGAAACTCGGGTATATCGCCGGGCGCTTTGATTTGCGTGTCGTAATCATAAAAAAAGGTGGCGTTATTCAAAGTGAGCTGCGTGGTAGTGTCGTCAATGACAAATCTTTGCTGCTGTTCTGCGCTAGTGGCATGACCTGCAAACAAAAAGCTCGCTATTAAAAGCATTAAGATAAAACGCATGAACAAGACTCGGTAACCATTTGTAACTATCATAGGTCTAAATCGTGTATGAAATGTGGAGTAAGGACGAATTTGCGTATCGACCTGCGATTAATGTAAACCAATGTAACACTATTGCGAAATCCAAAATAGCACCAATTATTAGAAACTTAAAAAAAAATCTATAAATTCTTCATAGACAAAGTGTCAAACTGTCGCCTTTAACTTTGAGTACCTGGTTAAATGACAGTCGCATTGAAATATTTCTGTCATATAACTTTGTTTTAATCCGCCCTGAAATAAAAACGTCATCAAAGTGCCACATAGCTTGGCCAGACATAACTGAGTAAAATCATGAGTGAACAAAATCAAACCTCTCTTTTTGCAAAGATCTTAAATTGGACCGCGATTGCATTACTGGTCTATCTTGTTTTAGTTGCTGTAGGCACCGTAAGTGGTGGTTTTAAATTGGCTTCAGGCGGCACAGAAGGTGCTAAAGAAATCTTCGCATTCGCAACGAACCCGTTTGTCGCGTTAATGCTGGGTGCATTTGCCACCGCGCTCGTTCAGTCTTCATCTACCGTAACTTCAGTTATTGTTGGTCTGGTTGCAGGTGGTCTGCCATTAGGCATCGCCATTCCTATGATCATGGGTGCTAACATTGGTACCACTATCACTAATACACTGGTTTCAATTGGCCATATCCGTGATAAAGAAGAATTCCAGCGTGCATTTGCCGCATCGACAGTGCATGACTTCTTCAACCTATTTGCAGTTGCAATTTTCCTGCCGCTGGAAATTATGTTTGGTCTGCTTGAAAAATTCTCTGCAGCACTGTCGCACCTGTTCGTTGGTGATGCAGACTTATCTCTAAAGAGCTATAACTTCATCAAACCACTTGTAAAGCCTGCAGTTGGCCTGGTTAAAGACGCAGTAAGCTTCCTTGACGGTAAAGCTGTAGGTATTGCGATGGTTGTGGTTGGTATTGCCATGATTTTATTCGCAGTAACTACCTTGGGTAAACTGCTTAAGAAAGCACTTGTAGGCCGCGCAAAAGAGCTTCTGCACAGTGCAATTGGTCGTGGCCCAATCGCTGGTATCAGCTCAGGTGCAGCCGTAACCGTGATGGTTCAATCTTCATCAACCACAACTAGCCTAATGATCCCTCTGGCAGGCAGCGGTGTATTCAACACGCGTCAAATCTATCCATTCACATTGGGTGCGAACATTGGTACAACTATCACAGCATTACTTGCTGCAACATCTATCACCGGTCCTAATGCAGAAGTTGCACTGACAATTGCATTGGTACACGTTATGTTTAACGTATTCGCTGTTGGCCTGATATACGGCTTGCCACTGCTTCGTGAAATCCCGCTGCAATTGGCCGAGAAACTGGCACGCATTGGAACACGTAATAAATCTGCGGCATTTGGTTACGTATTAGGTTCTTTCTTTGTACTGCCTGGCCTGTTGATGCTTGCAATCAAATAGATTGGTAAACAAAAGCACGAGTAATTCGTTACTCGTAAAAAGGGCTCAAACACGAGCCCTTTTTTAATAATTTTGACATATAACCCCGGCATAATGACGTCGGTTTAATCTTTCGGCAGAATCATGAATACACGTAAACGGTCTTTGACTTTTGATATACAGGACCAGGCCCAACAGCTGTTTTTCCTTGAGCAAGGCTCACCATTCGATCAACTTGAGTTTTTCATCGAGCAAGACCAGTTGGTCGTGTCGTGTCAGCTACCTCAGGATGCAGTGTCAGGTAATCAAATCCGTATTACGGCAAATCACCAGGACAACCGTGACGTTGACTTTGTAGGCATGGCGAAGCTCAAAGAAAAAGATATTATGACCGGTACCATTGAAGTACGTCTGAGCGGGGCTGGAAAAAGTGGCTCGTATAATCTGCAATTGAGTTTACTGGGCTACAAACAACGCGTAAAAAACAGCATGGATTACATGGCCTACCTACCGCGTGAAATACACCCAAATGAAAATCAAGCTCTGGTAACGGCCAACAACCCAAGGCATGCCGGTGGATTGTTCCAGGCTGTCATCCAATATCTGCGTACAGAAATTAATAACCTGCTAGGCTCAACCAGGCAGGCTTATCTTACCGAACGAAAATGATCCACCACCAGCCACGCATTCATTAGCCAGGACCGCAAATAATGCCGCTTCTTTAGAATCAACACACACGCCATCTTGCGACAGCTCAGACACCTCATAATCGTCTGGCAGTCCAGACCCAATCTTACTGACCAAAAATGTGTTGTGCGCACCACCACCACTGACAATCAATTGCACGGAACCATCCAACTTAAGGCGCTGTATATGTTCCAGCACACACCAGACAGTTAACTCATTGAGTGTAGCGAGCACGTCACAAGAAGACAGTAACTCAGGGCATTCGGCCCGCATTTCTTCCAACATGGTAAGATTAAACACTTCAGGTCCAGTTGTCTTTGGCGTGTCGAAATGAAAAAAAGGTATGGTTTTTAGCAAATCGAGCAAACTTTCACAGACTTCTCCCTTTGCGGCTAACCGTCCACCTTCATCGAAAGGCACATCAAAATAACGCTGACAAAATGCATCCATGAGCGTATTGCCCGGCCCGATGTCTGAACATTGCACATCTTCAACCCGGCCATTACGCGGTAACACAGTGAAGTTTGCAATTCCACCAAGGTTTAACAAAATACGATGCACCTGTGTGCTCTGATATAACAGGTAGTCGCCGTACTGTGCCAGTGGCGCGCCCTCGCCTCCCTTTGCAATGTGCTTTTGTCTGAAATCCGAAACTGTGATTATCTGAGTATGTGTTGCAACCTGATCGCCGTCCCCTAGCTGCAGTGTCCCGTCACCGAAGTCCACATGCATATGCTGATGATGAGGGCAGTGAAATATAGTCTGGCCATGGCTAGCTATCAAATCTATGCCTGACCTGTCGACTTGCCACTGTGACAAAGTTTGATTGATTAATTTTGCGTGGTATTGCCCAATCCAGGGGTTAAGTAAGGTGAGGTATTCGAGGTTAATGGTCTCTTTGGCAAAAACTGCTCTCACCTTGGTTTTAAATTCGCTGTCGTAGGCGTAGGTTTTAAATTTTAGCAACTTACATTGTGTCTCCGTGCCTGAGCCAGTCACCTCACACAAGGCCAGATCCAGCCCATCGAGAGACGTGCCGCTCATCAACCCCAGAATTCTACGGACAGGTTTGTTTGAGATTGCGTGGAGCTGACGAATTTGTTTAAGTCCCATTGTATTAATATCCTTCGTTATTGGCTGCCACTACTGCCACAACAGGATAATCATTTTCGCCTAACTCCAGTGTGAAGTTGCGTTTTTCGTAGCCCTCTAGCAGAATTTTTTTTGGTAATGCGTTAACCCGCAATGCCGTACCGTCAGCATAAATCACCATCAGTTGCTCAGGTTCGAGGATACGCCTGCCCGAGGAAAGGTTTTCAAGGCTGAGTATCACAGCACGGTGTCCATCGTCATTCGACATTGCCACACTGCGGTTGACCTTAAAGTCACTTTTTGCCGGCCTCATGCGATCTGCACGGTCAAAAAATAAAGCGCCGAGGTTCATTTGCATGCTGTCAAAACGATAGGGCTTAAGATCGTCGGCAATAGCAGAGACCGAAACCACCATCATCAAACTCATTATCAAGCCAGCTTTGTGCATCTATCACACTCCGTAAAATGACTCGAGGCTCGCACTTTTTGGTCGTGCCTCTGTATTTATGCCATATTGACCAATTAAATCGGCTATCTCGTCTTTCAGGGCGTCGATAGCGGCATTAATCTCATCTATTTGCTGCTTATTAAATGATTTTCGGCTTAACATAAAATGAATCGCGTTGTCATTTACCACATAAGGGTGTATTCGCATCTGCTCAAAACCCAACTTCTCTATGTAGTAGAAACCCGAAAACTCATCTTCAATTAAAAAATCGACACGTCTGCGGTTCACCAACTGCATGCGCTGGTTGATGCTCGGTACTTCAAGCAACCGTTCTCTGTACCAGGCAATTTTTAAAATTTGTTCGAGCTCTTTGCCGTAGTACGCGCCAGGATTAGACACAAACGTGTGTTCTGAAGCAAATAGCTCAGTCAAACTTCTGACTTCTTTAACCCGTTCCTTGCGTGTAAACAAGCGCATTCTCTCTCGACGATATGCCTGGCTAAAAAAAGCCAGTTCAGCCCTTTGCGTATTGAAGCTGGCAGAAGGCAAGATATCTATGAACCCCTTAGATAGCTCAGTGATACCGCGGGCCGATGAAGGTAACTGTACAAAATCGATACACAGCTTAGCTTTACTGAACACCCTGCGGGTGATGTCTACATCCAAACCGTAAGGCACGGTGTCTCGGTACATCACGTAAGGTGGCCAACTGGTACCAACACCAACCTTGTAACGTGTATCACATTGTTCACTGGCAAGCGCAGCGATGGGCAGGAAAAACAATAGAAAAATTAAATGCACGATGTCTAACTATCATTAATATTAGCTAGATTATGAAGGATAACTGGAAGAAAACAAAGGCGCCGAAGCGCCTTTATTGATTATTGTTGGCCAATCCCTTGGTCAATCAGAGGCCAAACCCTGACCTCTGATATCAACATACTTTATAGTGCTTTCCACACCATCGCTTTGCCTGGCTCTTCACCACGCGTCCACCATTTTGCTTCGTACAAGTTACCTTGATAGCTAACGCGGTCGCCTCCGACATAGACTTTATTTCTATCCCAAGGATCTGCACCTACTGAAGAATCAGTCACAGTCACATCAAATGACGCTGTAGTCGTCGCAGTACCGTCAGATACAGCAACGGTCAACTGATAAGTTGTATCCTGTGTTACTTCCGGCGCTGTAATTGTGGCGTTCGCGCCCTGACCGTTGACAGTCAGGCCATTGCTTGCTGACCAAGTGTAAGTGAGTGCATCACCATTTGGATCCGTTGCACTTACCTGTACTGATGTGCTGGTGTTTTCCGCAAGTGATACTGCAGCGATTGGTGATACAACAGGTGCATCGTTACCTGTTGAAGGCGCTTTTACCAACACAGTAACATTGCGCGTTGTAGTCGCTTCGCCATCAGATACAGCAATCGTTAACGTATACTCGGTATCCTGAGTAACCACTGGTGCCGCAACACCGACTGAAGTAGTCGTTGCATTAGTCAGCGTCAAAGCGCTCGGCGCACTCCATGCGTAAGTCAGAGGCTGATTATCTGGGTCAGACGCTGTAGCTGTCACTGTGATTGAGCCACCTGACTGCACTACAACGTTACTATCTACAGACACAACTGGCGGCTTATTAACTGGCACGCCACCAGTCAGGCCATCGTACATTGCATTTAGAATATCACCATTATCCGCGTCAATTTCCCAGGCAAACAAACCACCCAAGTCATACAAGTTAACGTAACGGCCTTTCGCTTCTACAGAACGCGCGCTATCGAACGTCAGCAATTTACCATTGCTGCGATTCCAAACGTAAGCTGCTTCAGCTTGATCGTCATAGCCTACTTCAAATCCATTCAGGCCTGTACCATTTGGACCAACCAGATTAGCAGCAATGGCTTTATAATCCATGATACCTGGTTCCCAAACCCCCTCAGAAGTTGAACCTGCGTATTTACCATTACCAGGTGCAGTCATTGGGTTGCCCGGGATAGTGGTATTCTGGTCTAGCACACCTTCCCAGCCACGGCCATACATTGCAGCACCCATTACAATTTTCTTGGAATTAACGCCCTGTTGAAGCAACAGTTGTACCGCATTGTGGGCTGTATAAGCAGGACCCTTGCGCGGCTCACCATTATCATCTACTCCAGTGCCATTACATTCGTCCTGGCTCAGGTGCGAACCACAATATAGTCCAGTCTGGTGACCTGTAACATTGTTCCAGCCGCCGTAAAAGTCATAGGTCATTGCAAAGATGTAATCCATGTACTGCTGAGCAGCCTGATAGTCAACATCTTCGATTTTGTCGTAACCAGAACCGATTGCAGAAGTAAGCTCATAGGTGCGGCCAGTTTCGGCTTCCAGCTCATCAAGCATGGCACGAAGCTCAGCCATCAACGCAATATAGGCAGGACCATCATTGACTGGATCGCCCAAATCAGGATTTGGACCATCACCACCAGGGAATTCCCAGTCAATGTCTACGCCGTCATAGAATTTCCAGGTTTTCAGGAATTTCTTCATTGAAGCGACGAAAACGTCACGGTTTGCTTTCGTTGTAAAGCCGTGGAATGGGTCAGAAAGCGTCCAACCACCAACTGAAGGCAGAATCTTAAGATCAGGGTAACGCTGTTTAAGTGCCATCAGCTGAGCATATGTACCACGGATTGGGTCGTTTTGATTCACGCCAGGCAGTGTTTTCTGCACAGCAGCCCAGGGATCGTGAATGACGACTTCATAATCAGCTGTTCCCGCACAAGCCTTTTGCAATGCGCGCCAGCTGTTACCATTTTCAATTTCTTTCAGCGACTCATTCGCGCCACAGATTGGAATAAATCCATACAGCAGGTGACTCAGGTTTTGTGCAGGAATGTTGGTAACGTCAAAGTCACGGCCGTAGATTCCCCATTCTACAAAGTAAGCACCTGTTACTTTGCCCGGGATTGTGCCGTTGTTACGGTTATTCGGGTTAACATCCATAGGCAGAGGCTCAAGATGACCACCATCTGTATCGGCAATCACTATCTCTTTACCAGCACTTCTTGCACAACCCGTGCTATCACACAGCTCAACATACAAAGTATGGCGACCAGATTGCATATAAGGGAAAGTGATAGTGCCGCTCTTTGTGCCGGCTGTTAACGTACCTTCATTGACAAGCTGATTGTCAAAGTAGACTTTATAACTGTCACCACCTGTACCACTCCAAGCGTTCCATTTAATCTGAATATCAACTTTATCTTTAGCAGTTACCAAGTCTTTGTATGACCCGTTTCCATCGAGTACAACATCTACAAAAGAATACACTTGTGGCTCCCAGCTCAAGCTAGGTGTTGAAGGTGCAGCTAATACTGAACCGCTCATAAGTGCTAAGCCTATCGCTGTACTTATCTGTTTAATCTTCATTACTTTCTCAACCTTATTTACATGTTATATCCAAACCCCGAGGGGTGAGTTATTGGTACTGCTTAAAACTGTTTTGTCTGACTAAAGCGCTTTCCAGACCTGTGCTTTTCCTGGTTCCTCACCACGTGTCCACCATTTGGCTTCGTAGTTTTTATTACCATGAGAGACTTTATCGCCACCTACGTAAGTTTTAGAGGCCTTCCACTGAGGAAAAGTTGATACAGGTACATCCTTAACCGTGACAGTGAAGTCTCTGGAAGTAACTAATTCACCATCCGATACAGCTACCGACACGGTATACTGTGTATCTGCTGAGACTTCACCGCTTTGTAAAGAGATAGTGGCGCCGCTGCCTGTCATAGAGAGCCCAGCAGGCAGTGTCCAGTTGTATACAAGCTCGGTCTGTTCATCATCAAAGGCATGCACGTGTACCTGTACTTGTGCATTCTCATCCATCACAACCGGGTCAGGTTGATGAACCGTAGGAGGCGTGTTTGGCGCCTTAGGTACGATAGTGAGGTTATAGGTGTACGCCGCATCTGTTACGAACACTTGATTACTAAGCAAATTCGCTTCATCGAACACCACGTCGCCATTAGTCTGTTTGACACCGACCTGAACATCATTGGCATAGGTTGCATTCAGCTGACCTGCCAGCACAGTCGCCCAACTGGCCTGATTTTGCGCCGTGACTGCTAAAGAATGTTTGACAATTTCCTGGCCGTTTTGGTCAAAAACGCGCGCCCACACGAGGTCGCCAGCGTTAGCAGTCTGTCCCCGGCTAACAAAATAGCCAGCTGCGTACCAGTCGGTAGGCTGCGAATCAGACACTATGTTAATGTCGCTACAGTTGTAAAAGCCTTCTCCAACGACATCATTGCGCTGCCAGCGCGTATACAAAATAGCGTCGCCACTACGGCCTTGAGGTATCTGAATGGTCATTTCGTAAATACGTTTACCATCCGGATCTTTGACAAAATCTACGTTACCGATCTCTGTGATCAAGTCGATACTGCCCCACGTCATGACGTCTGTCGCCGGGTTAAACCCAGGCTTGGTCAGATAGAACTTCCAGAAGCTGGGGTTGTGCGGTGTCGTCGCATGAAAGCGAATTGCCAGCTCACCATTTGCATTAGGACGAACCTCTGTCTTTTGCCAATCGGCTGACGGCAGATTCATGCCACGTTTTTCATGTGAGCCCGCCGCACAGAGAGTGCCGTCTGGTATATTCTTCTCTACAGCCTGTTGGTTGTTGTAATCTGGCGTATTAACGGCGAATTCGTGTTCCTGAATAAACTGCACGTAGCCTGATTCCAGATAAGCAGCCCTACAGGCAGCATTGGGGATATTGGAACCATCTTCTGGCCACCAGTACCCTCCTTGGTCTTCACAAATAGCCTGCCTCGCAAGCGGAAAATCCATGTAACCATGGCTTGCAGCTAGGTCGCTGTAGCACAATGCTGACAATACCAATGCGCTGATTGCGCTCTGCTGTGATAGTAATTTAAACGTTTTCATAGTTTGCCTCTATCATAGGGGCCGAAGCCCCTGTCCTTTGAAATTGGGTCGGTTACAAACTACAAACCTTGGTGTAATCCGAACTTACTGATGGCTGTTTATTGCTCCACCACTTCGCTTTGTAAACACCATTTCCATCGATGATTAAGTCACCCTGAGCAGCATGAGTGCCCTTTGGAAACTCTGGGTATACTTTAATCTGAGAGATAGGCACACCTTCACAGCTTGTGATTGGACCGCCGTTACCATCACCTGGTTTTGCATCTGGCAACTTCGGATACTCGAACTTAAATGCGTAACGTTTACCGTCTTTCTCAGCAACAAAGTTAACCGGACCTGTAATAGGCATGTAGTACATTACCTGAGCATTGACCGTTTCACCCGGTGCGAACGACTTCGGAATGTTGCCCCACTCGTCTACCAGGGTGATTGAGAAGCGGTGGAACTCATTCTCAAATCCGCCAATGTTGTTGCCAGCAGCGTTAGAGGCATTCGCTTCAACCGCCATACCCAGTTTCTCTTGTGCATTCCAGTTCGACTTAAAGATTGCCGATGTTGCAACTGGCACATCAAATGTGATCTTCGCACCTGACAAATCAATGGCAGAGTTGTTGGTAAACGCAAATGTTGGCGCAATTGGATAGTTATCATCACCTAGTGGGAAATCTTTTGCGGTGAAGGTAACATCAACGGATTCCGCAGGAACCTGGAAGTTCACATTCCCCGGATGAATATCGTAAGGCGCACCAGACTGATTAAACTTATTGTATGCTAGCGTTGTCAGGCTCGACCCCATGAAGTACTCACCTTTTGCGGCATCGTAGTCAAAGTCACCAGCAAGTTCCCAGAACATAATGCCGCCCAGGCCATTGTTGATAACATAGTCAACTTTGGTGCCCATCGACTCCTCGTCTTCAATAGACAAGAACACTTTTTTCTCTGCGTTCCACAACCAAGGCGCCACAGCAACAGAGTCATAATGACGTGCATATGTACCGGTCAATGCATCTTCAGGGTCTGTAACTGGGTTCAGACCATAGTCAGCCAGGTAGCTTCCTAACACGCCAGACTGCAGGTTCTTAACATGCCACAGCGGGTTAGAACCGGCAGGTACTTCCAGGCCCACGTCATTCTTGTCATGCCAAAGGTTATCGATACCCACTGCGCCATTGCCGCACTTATTCTTCTCGCCTTTACCGGTGCCCGGAGGACAGTTTGCCTGATCTGGGAAGGCTGCCTGGCCCCACAGTCCATTAGTCCCACCCTGGACATCCTTGAAACCACGCGTGTAGTAAGGAATACCAATGTTAATACGACCGCCCGATAGCGCACCACGGAAGTATTTAACAGCCCAGTCAGTATTCAGATAACCGATGCCTTCAAATTCAGCAGTGCCGTATACGTTCCATGCTTTAAGTTCTGAATCTTCACCAGTATCAAACAAAGAAGCATTGTGACCTACGTGTTGGTTCCATGCGCCATGCAGGTCATAAGACATAATGTTGACGTAATCCAGATACTTAGTAACCTGGAAGGTCTCCATACCACGCAGCAAATAGCCAGAAGAAGGTGACGCAATAGTTAGCATGTAGTGTTTGCCATCTTGCTGACCGGCTTTGTCTAACTCTTCACGTAAACGCTTCATCAATACCTGATAAGAGGCATTCAACCCGGCACGTAGCGCATTAGAAATTGGGAAGTCATCTGGGTGACCTGCGTCATTCATTGAAGTCGGGTATTCATAGTCAATGTCGACACCATCGAAGCCATAGGTGCGAATGAACTCGACCGCACTTGCCGCAAACGCATCGATACCAGCCTGATTAACACTGCCATCAGAATTGGTCGTCATAGTGTAGAAGCCACCACTGTTAACGCGCTTGCCATCGCTGCCAAAGTAGCCACCGGTTTCTGCCCAACCACCTACAGAGATGAGAGTTTTAACATCCGGATGTTGTTTCTTATATTTGTTAAGTAAGTTGAAGTGACCTTTATAAGGTAAGGCAGGGTCCATCTCAGCACCCGCTTCGCCTGGCCATTCCATATTTGTAGCCGGGTTGCCTGGTGCGGCTGGGTCACCAATTGAAACCTTGTTGTTCGCGTCAACATGAGCAAAAGCATAATTAATATGGGTTATTTTGTCCCATGGAATATCATTCACTAGGTAAGAAGGCTGGCCATTGGCACCGTTTCTCCAGCTCGTGAAGTAACCGATAACCCGACGAGGGTGATCTGTACCCATTTTTTCACGACCATCGACATCATAGATAGTACAGTAAGGTGTGTTCACACCAGGTGTTTGGAACAAACCTTCAGGTTTACAGTCGTCGCGTCCACCCTGGCCCTGCTCAACAACGGTCAGAGATTGAGAAACGCTAGCCGTAGCGCCTTTATCGTCAGTTACTGTTAGAGTAAATGTAACTGGGCCAAGTTGCTGCGCTGTCCAGGTATGGTCCGTTGCACTACCATTGGTTGTTACAACATCAACACCATCTACCGTAAACGTCAACTTGGTTACCTGGCCGTCCATATCGCTACCAGACAAGCCGAAAACGACCTGCGAACCAACAATCAATTCCGCTGGCTGACTCTTAATAACAAGCTGCGCTTCAGGTGCTTTGTTACCAGTATCTGCTGGCTTTACAACCACTTGACTAGTCAATACGTTAGATGCAGCACCTTTATCATCATAGGCTGTCGCGCTGATATCATGCGTACCAACACTGGCATTCCATTGCGCGTCAAACATATCCGCGGTGCCGCTTACGTCAGTGGCAACCAGGCTTCCGTCAACAAAAAACTCGACCTTGCTCACAGTGCCATCTGAATCGACGGCTTTAACACTGATGGCAACGCTGTCATTTGCAACGAATTCAGTGCCGGAAACTGGCTGTAAGTTACTAGCTACTGGCGGTTTATTTTCGACAGCGCTGTCACACAAACCCAGCCAAGTCCACTCCTGCCAGTCACCAGAATTCGTTGCCGGCTCAGAACGCGTCCACCAGTTCGCTTCATAAGCATTATTATTTTGTTCGACCTGCTGACCACCCGTATAGGCATTACCAGATTGCCATGGATTTAGACCGGTACAGTCATACGCGTTTGCATGTGTTGAGCCTATAGCAATAGCGATTGCGCTGAGCTGCAGTGCCATCTTGAATTTGTTTCTCGTTTTCATACTTTCTTCAACCTTTACTGTTTTTGTGATTAACATTTTTAAAGTAAAGCTAACATAGAAATGAAGTACGTCAACGTAAGCGTGACTACTTTTTAATCAACAAAACCTCACAAACCATCCTTTTTACCTACCAATTATTCAAATGAATGGACTTTTTCTCATTTTGACCCTACCCCAATTAAATGAGTTAAATTCATATATTACAGTTCATATATTCAACGCTATTGCATAAAGAACAATCAGTTAGAAACAAATTAGAAACATAGGAAAGAAAAACTTATGTATTCGGATAAGTTTTTCTTATCTTTTGCGTGCAATTCTGAAGAGCACGTTTAAACATATGTTATAACCAATAGTTATATAAGAAACCAACCAGGTCAGACCAGCAACATCACGTTAACGTTAACGTTAACACTGTAACAAAGGCATGATTTGACATTAAATGAGGTACAATGAGGTTGTTCAGAAGTTATTTTGAAGGAATAGAAATCTTAATGAAGAGTATCTGCGTGATTAACTGGCAATGATGACAGGCAATGTTAGCGAGACTTTAGCACCTTCATTACGCTTACTTTCAATATTAATGGTGCCTTTATGCTCTGAGATAATCCCATACACAACAGCCAGACCCATACCGGTCCCCTGCCCAACAGGTTTGGTGGTAAAAAAAGGTTCGAATATATGCGGTAATATGTCGGATTCTATACCGGTACCATTATCAATCATTTCGATCAGGATATGGTCCTGTAACTGACTGACGATCAGTTTGATTTGAGGAGTTGGGCAGTTCCCTAGTGCTTTACCCTGCTCACAAGCATATTTGGCATTCATCAATAAGTTAATGATCACCTGATTTAACGCAGCAAGATTGCAATAACTAAGTGGGATATCAGCTTTTTCGACCACCAGTTCAATGTGCTTAAGCTGATTAGCAAGCAAGCCCAGCGCACTGTCAATCGCTTCTGTCATATCAGCCATCACAAATTCATTGTTTTTGGGCCGAGCGAAATCCAATAAGCTTGCGACGATAGTCGCGATACGCCGACAACCGTCCTGGCAATCTTCGATGAGATCTTCTGCATCTTCCGCAAAGAAACCCAGCTGATATTGTGCTTCCAGGTTCTTAAACGCCTCTTTAAACGCCTCCTGATCAATTGCGTTGTCTGAAAATTGCTGACTTGTATTAATCAATTCCGCAACGCCTTTAGCGACCTGCCCCAGTGTAGCCACATTACTGTTAACATAAGCCAAAGGATTATTTATTTCGTGTGCCACGCCCGCAGACATAACACCGAGCGTCGCCATCTTCTCACTCTGCAAAATAGCGGCATGTTGTCGTTTTAGCTGCGTCAGATTAGCCTCAAGCTCTTGGTTGGCAAGGTATAAAGAGCGTGTTTTGTCTTCTAATAGCGTTTCAAGCTCATCACGAGCTTGCTTTTCTCTGCGGTACGCCTTGTAATATTCATTGTCACCTTGCGACATAGTCACCTCTTGCACTCAACCTTGGGAACCAACAGCATCAGCCCTGCTGCCGGAAAAGACAGACCTAACCCATAAATCGCATCATACTTTCGGCACTCACGCCAAAATTTTCACCATAAACTGGGTGTGTTCACCACTTTGCGTTATAGATCGACTATGCGATATTTCTATTTGCTTATTAAAGTAATCGGCCGCACCATAGATAAGCCCTTCGGCACAGAACCCTAGCTTTCGGGGTGATTGGTAATCTACTAATATCTCCGTATCATTGACAATCGTAGCTTCAATCTTTGGCAGATTCGGCTCATCATATAATTTGGCCACCTCAACATGGATCACGCTGTCTATTGCCATAATCAACTTTTCGAATGTATCCAGCTCTGCAAGCACAGTAGTATGCTTGGCAGCCAATGAGCCAAACAAAAATCGACCAAATACGCTTAATACGTCAGGCAAAGGTAAAGCCATTTTTTCAGCAACACCATTTGCCAGCGCATACAGTTCTTCGTCCGGATAAGAGACAGCAGATACATAACTGCGATGTTCCGGGCTATGCTCATCCAATAGTGCATTCCATGCGCTCATACCTAAGTTTTCGATAACTAGTTCTTCTAAACTACGGAATATTATGCCTTTCATTGTTCACTCCTTACACCACATAAATTAGCACCAAACTCGCTACAGTAATTGTTATAAAACAAAGTTTAGACTAATTTTTATATTACCTATTGCTTTACGTCATTGATTTATGATGGAACACAGCCAAAAACCTGAAATTGCTACGCCTCCCTCCGGGCCTATTCGAGTATTGTGCCTGGATGATGAGCCGGGCGTGCTTAAAGTACTCAGAAGAACGCTGGGTATGGCTGGCATGCAGGTCGCCATATATGAATGTGGAGAGCTTGCACTCAAGGCACTTGATGAAAATGATTTTGAAGTGATCATCTCAGACATGAGAATGCCAGAAATGGATGGGGTTGAATTCCTGACCAAAGCGAGGCAAGTATCACCCGAGTCACAACGCATCTTGCTTTCTGGCTACGCGGATATGGATTCAACGATCGCGGCCATAAATGAAGGCGGGATCCATAACTTTCTTCAAAAGCCCTGGCAGAATGAGGCCCTTATCCACGTTATTAAAGATGCCGCCGAAAAATATCGCCTTAAACAATACAACCTGGCACTTCAAGAAGAGGTTAGGAAACAAAACGAACAACTGAAAGTGCTCAATGGCAATCTCGAAGAGTTAGTAGAAAAGCGTACTGCTCAGATCAGAACAGTACTTCGTCAACTTGAAACGGCTAACAAACGAGAACAAGATGAGCATAAAGCAACCGTAGAACTTCTGTACAATTTTATTAATGCTAACCCCTATATCAATGCTGATCTGGCAAAGCACATTGCTCATCTTTGTGGCCTTGTTGCACATAAACTTGGGCTCAGTGAAAAAGTCATACAACTAACCAAGATGGCTGGTTACTTGGCGCAAGTAGGGCTGCTGGCAATGGATCCCGCCCTTTATAATCGACCTGTCGAACAGTTAAGCCCACAGCAACGAAAATTATTTTTCACGCACCCAGCGACCGCACAGCTGATGCTCATGCCTGCACAGCATTTGAGTGATGTTGGCGAAGCTATCTACCATCAGTATGAAAAGTACAACGGGCAAGGCATCCCGAAAGGCTTGAAAGGCAAAGAAATCCCCATAGGCGCGCACATTCTTGCGGCAGTCAGAGATTACGTAGAACACCTGCTAAAAACCAATAACCCAGAAAAAGAACAGCGCGCTCATGCGTTGGAAATGATAAAAATGTACAGTGGATCCTTTTATCACCCCAAGGTAGTGGCTGCATTAGAGCAATCTGTTCAAGCTGACGGAACAGGCTCGGAGCAAGTGGGGTCAATGAATATCCTTGATGCACAAAAACTCAAGCCAGGCATGGAACTGGGCCTGGCCATTCATAGTCATAAAGGCATAATGCTGTTGCCCAAGGGGCATGTTTTTACCGCTGCAACGGTTGCGAAACTACAACAGCTCGAATCACAAAAACCCACCCCGTTTAGAATACTGATTAAAACTTAGCGTTTAAATCTGACAACGAGTTCATACATATCATTTGCCACTGTGGTCAATTCTTCACTGATCACATGCATTTCATTTGAGCTATTTACGCTTGTGTTGGCGAGTGTTGCAATACTCACCACCTGCTGATTAATATCCTCAGAGACCGTTGCTTGCTCTTCCACAGCCGTGGCAATTTGCATGCTACTCGCGCTGATTTTCTCTATCAGTTGATAAATCCCTTCTAATTTTTGAGAAGAGTGTGAAAGCTGCTCAATGCCCTGACGAGATTCATCTTCTCCTCGCTTTGCAATGAATTCGGCGTTTTGTGTGCTTTGCGTCAACTGTTCGATGATCGCATGGATTTCTTTAGTCGACTCCTGCGTGCGTTGTGCTAAATGACGCACTTCATCTGCAACTACAGCAAAGCCTCTACCTTGCTCCCCGGCTCTTGCCGCCTCGATTGCAGCATTCAGAGCCAACAAATTAGTTTGCTCAGCAATTTGCTCAATGATCTGTGCCGCCTCTGCAATTTTAGATGTTTGTTTTGCCACACCTAACACTGAATCCTTAATATCAACAACGGTTGCACCCAAACTTTCTATTGAAGCGCGCGTTTCTTCCGAGCTGCGTGCACTTTCCTGGGCCAATACGAGTACCCCTTTAGCATCTTCTGAACTGGCCTGGACACTATGCGAGACTTCATTGATGGTGGTTGCCATTTCATTCATCGCAGTGGCAACCAGCTCAGTTTCGAGTTGCTGTTTTGTCAGGCATTGAGAGGTTTCGATACTTTTACTATTACTCTCTTTCGCACCACCAGCGACACCCTTTGCAGCGAATTCAATACGCGTAATAATAGTATCCAGGTGCGCACGCTCACTTAGCAATTTAACGTGTAGTTGAGCCATCTTGCCACTCCATGGGGAGTAAACCTGAGTAGCAATATCATCACAGAAACTGTGCGACATCACTTTATCAATCCTGCCCAGCTGTTCGTTATCGCGGTAAGTGTTATAAGCAAACAACGCCAGTGTGTTGGCAATCAGCCACCCGAATCCAAGCATTTCATTCACTGATAGATATAAAAAGAGTGCCGTGAGCACTGCCAGTGAAGGCCAGATTGCACGTAGCTTGGGTAGTTTCACTTGATCACGTTGACCTGATTTAACCCGTTTGTAAAGCGCTTCGGCTCTAGTCACAGATTCACGGTCCGGACAGCTACGGACAGATTCGTAGCCGATGATTTTTCCGCCTTCCGTCATTGGCGTGACATACGCATTTACCCAGTAATGGTCACCATTCTTGCAACGGTTCTTAACGAGTCCCATCCAGGGTTTACCCGCTTTTAATTGATCCCACATAGTCTTAAATGCGATTTCGGGCATATCCGGGTGGCGAACCAAATTATGTGGCTGGCCAATTAATTCATCTTTGGCATACCCACTGACTTCAACAAAATGTTCATTACAGTCAAGTATTGTGCCTTTCAGATCGGTCACTGAAATTAGTCGGGTGTCAGCGGAAAAGCGTTTTTCCTGATTGGTGACGGGGTGATTTAATCGCATGTTTAAACTCGAATTCTATGCTATCAATTGCTTCTGCGAAGCGAGAAAATACGACTAATGCGCTGTTTTTGCAATAACAAATCTGTATTTTGCCATTTTTTTAAGACAAAATAACGAGATCTAACTCAACGCCAAGTACGTACAACCAAAAATCGTTTTTTCACTCTAGCCTTTTATGTAGAATAGCAAGGCTAACAGAACACACCAAAGGAGCCGTGAGTGCCAAAGCTTTCTGCCATTACTGATAATCCACACGAGAACAGATTTAATGAAAAAATCGGCGTTCTGGTAACCAATTTGGGTAGCCCGGATGCCCCGAATGCACCTGCACTAAGAAATTATCTTCGTGAGTTTTTATCTGATCCTCGTATCGTAGAGCTGCCCAGAGCACTTTGGTGGTTAATACTGCACGGCGTCATCTTACGAGTCAGACCAAGCAGATCGGCCAAAGCCTATGCAAGTATCTGGACAGATCAGGGATCTCCGCTGGTACAAATTACACAAGAGCAGTGTAATAAACTGAGTGCATTACTAAAAGAACAAAACTACGACAATGTCGAGGTGGTCATGGCAATGCGCTATGGTAACCCGTCTATCCAAAGCGGCCTTGAAGCACTTCGCTCAAAAGGGATCACTAACATCGTTGTCTTCCCTCTTTACCCGCAATATTCAAGCGCTACAACAGGCTCAACGTTCGACGCGGTTGCAAACGTACTGAAAACCTGGCGCTGGGTGCCGAGCCTCAGCTTTATTAATGGCTATCATAAGCAACCAAGTTATATCACAGCCCTTGCCAACTCAGTTCAAGAGCACATAGACAAACATGGCCTGCCAGAAAAGCTACTTTTTTCTTATCATGGCACACCGAAACGATTCCTCGATAACGGCGACCCTTACCATTGCTTCTGTCAACAAACCACTCGACTTGTGTGTGAGCAGCTTAAATTAGACAAAGACATCGTCATGACGACTTTCCAAAGCCGATTTGGCCGGGAAGAATGGTTACAACCCTATACGGATGTCACGCTAAAAGAGCTGGCTTCTCAGGGGGTAAAGGAAATTGCTATTCTCAGCCCAGCATTTAGTGCGGACTGTCTGGAAACACTAGAAGAGCTTGAAGAAGAAAACCGCGAGTACTTCATCGAAGCGGGTGGTGAAACGTACCACTATATACCAGCGCTGAATGACAGAGACGATCACTTAGCGGCTTTATTCGATATCCTGAAACCCTATATCAGATAGAGCGAAATATAAAAAAAGGGGCCGATTTGGCCCCTTATTTTCAGTGTTGTTGTGATGATTTGCTTATATAAATAAGCTCGTCATTGAATACCTGACCTGAATTGAACTCCTGTAACAGACGTAAACAAGCAGGTAGTGGCTGCGCCGGGCTGTAATAAAAGCCCTGGATATGGTTACACCCTAACTGTTCCAGCATCGAAAGCTGGCTCTGAGATTCAACACCCTCCGCAATGACTTTGATGCCTAACTCCTGAGCTAAATTCAGCAAACAACTGATCATCACCTTTTTGTTTCTATCTGCCATCAGGCTGTCGACAAAAGACTTGTCAATTTTTAGATAATCAACCTGATTTTCTACCAAATGGCTCAGCGAAGAGTAGCCTGTACAAAAATCATCTAACGCAATTTTGACGCCTTGCGCTCTCAGTTTCGATAACAGTTCCCAGGTATAACGATTCGTCGCCATAGACTCAGTGACTTCCAGCGTCACTTTATCGTAGGGTACTTGCGCTTTTTCAATCGCTTCTGTCACCAGCTTAAACTGATCATTACTGGTTTTAAACTCATTGACAGAGCGGTTAATCGAAATGCTAACTTCGTCATAGCCTTGCGAATGTAACACTTTCAAATCTTGACAAGCTTGTTCAAGAACAAACTGCCCTATCAGGTGTATCAAACCGAATTCTTCAGCAATCGGAATAAAGGTGCCCGGCGAGACCATGCCCTGCTCGTCATCGAACCATCTGACAAGCGCTTCAAATTTAACAATTTTACCGCGCTGCACATCAACGATGGGTTGGTAGTAAACCGTCAGCAAGTTGGCTTTAAGCGCTGCTTTCAGTTTGTCTTTGAGTTTAATTTTATTCAGATAGGCGTTTTGAATTGCGGCATTGTGAAGTGCCACGTGCCCGCGATGTGTTTTCTTGGCGCTTTCAAGCGCATGCGCTGCATTGCGAATAAACTTAGCAGCCGTGATCCGACCGCGGTTTTCCAACTGCGCTATGCCTGTGCTCGCACTAAGCTCTACCGTCAAGTCATTAAATACATAGGGCTGCTTTATTTTGTCGCTAAGCTTTTTGGCAACCTGTAATGCACTTTTAACGTCGGTATTATCAAGCAAAATTGCAAACTCATCTCCGCCATAGCGAGAAATCGTGTCATTTTCCCTAATCCCATTCCGCAATCTTTTTGCTACCGAAACCAGCACTTTATCGCCAATTTCCGGACCATAAATATCATTCACTTCCTTAAAATGATCCAGGCCGATAAACAACAAAGAACAGGGTGTGTGCAGGCTACGACTTGCGGAAATTTTTTCTTCAACGATATCAATAAAGCAGCGGCGATTAAGTAACGCAGTCAAAGGCTCGTGATTCGCGTAGAACATGAGCTGTGCTTCGTTGCGCTTCCACTCGGTGATATCCCGGAAAATCGCAACATAATTGACAATTTCACCTTGCTCATCCTTTACCAGGCTAAGCGTCAACTCTTCAGGAAAGATCTGGCCGTTCTTTCGGCGGTTAAATATCTCGCCTTTCCAGCAGCCTGCACTCATCAGGCTATTCCACATTTGATGATAAAAGTCATCACCATGTTGCCCTGAGGACAGCACAGAAGGATCACGCCCCATCAACTCATGGCCGGTATATCCAGTTAGACGCTCAAAAGCACGGTTTACCATTATGATTTTATTTTCACCATCGGTGATCATGATGGCTTCAGTGGCGTGTTCAAATACAACATTGGTTAGCTCAAGCTGCTTATTCAATGAGTAAATATAGGAAACATCCTGAACCGTTGCGCTAAAAACACGCTCGTCACGTTGTTCTTCACACTGCTCGACACGACCTATAATGCGATACAGGCCACGCAAATTAGTACGCTTTTTGTGCGCCACATTAACGTCAATGTAATCAAGATGGCCCGTCCTGAGCTTCTGTATAATGACCCTCAGCCGCTTTTGATCAGCTTCTGTTAAGCAGTTCGTAAAGTCATCAAGAGTCAATGTTTCTTCACGATGCTGCAAAAGGCGACGCATTTCATGGCTGAATATGTGCTTATCGCGGCTAATATTCCAGCTCCAGGAGCTTAGCTTAGCGATCCGCTCTCCCTTTGCCAGCTGTTTAACGAGGATTTGCTGCGCCGCAATTTCAAGGTTGTGATTTAACTCAGCCCCAACAAGCAAACTGAGCTCTCGGAACCAATGCTTATCTTCGTCACTGACGGTCACCTTTTCATCGAACAAGCAAACCATTATACCAATCGGTTTATGATCCAGTGCTCGCAATGTCACGCCGAGGTATCCATCAATATTAAAGATCTTTAGGATTTCGTCTTCTGCGTACATTTGTTGCAGGTTGCAACTAATAGAACAAACCCCCTGACTGGTTTTGGCGTCATTACAGGGCGTTCCTTCTAGGTCGTAGATAATATCGTTTGAGCGATTACCATCAACAGAATAGGCAACCGTTTTGACCCGAGTATCGGCATCAATGAATTTGCCAATCAAACAATGAGCCGGCTTGAACTTCTCATAGATCAAATCGAGCGCCAATTCATAGCGCGCCTCACTACTACACAAATTGTAAAATGTACTAAATGAAAAAGTCATTGTTCGGCTAAGTTCTTATATTTTATTGTTTTCAATATCAACAGGTATTTTAACAAATTGCAATGATAGAATTAAAAGCAAGACTTGTTCTCGATACAGATCAATAAATCGAACTTATTTCTTAGCATCGTCAATCCCTGTGCTCTACAAAGTCAAATAAGGATAAGTAGTAAACCTAGTCTGACCAGCTGTATGATATTATTCATACCACAACACGGGATCAGGTTCAAACACTCCTTAGTAAAACCGAATAATGTTTACAAAAATTAAGCGCTAAACAGCGTGACGCGCCACATCATGATTCGCGGCATGTGTAGAGAGCTTAGCCTGACAAGTTTGATTTCGGCCTTTGTTTTTCGCCTGATAAAGTGCCTTGTCTGCCATTTTAAGTGTTTCATCTATGCTTTTACTGTGCGCTGGCCAGCAGGCAATGCCAATCGACACCGTCACAGGCCTGGATAAAGGCATGGCGTGTTCGCTTATCGCAATACGTAACCGCTCTGCTATGCTAAATGCGCGGTTTGCATCCACAAATGGCATAAAAATCAGAAACTCTTCCCCCCCACTACGACACACAAAATCATGACTGCGCGCGTTCTTTTTCATCACACTCGCCAAAGCACACAACACCTCGTCTCCAACAGCATGACCAAACTCATCATTGATAGACTTAAAATGATCCACATCCAGTGCCATAACTGAGAACTGATAATGCATGTTTTTGACATTATCCAACCATAATTGCATTGCCAGCCGGTTATTGAGTTTAGTGAGCGGATCCATTTTTCTGTCTTCTTCCAATTCCCTGATCTCCTGACCCAGTAGCTCAGAGCTGTTCAGGATCGCTGATTTTAGGTTTTCTGCCTCAAAATACCAGGCCGGCGTTTCATCGATACAACGTAGATTTCCGGGACTCAATGAACTAACATTTTGAGCTAGCTGCGCCAAAGGCCTGGCAATAAGAAACCCGGCGCACAAAGTCGCTACAAATATAGCCAGTGCAAACGGCAACGTGGAATACAATACGTTAGTATGTGTCAAATTTAACTCAGCGATGATACTAGTTAGGGCACGTTGGCTAATTATGCCCCACCCCGTGGTGGATACTGGTGCAAACCCCGCGAGCATGTCTACACCTTGACTATTGAGTACCTCAACGGCTCCAGATTGACCACTCAATACAGCGTTAATCGCGACATTACCCGGAATATGTTCGCCCACTCGAGTATTATCTTTGTGATAGATCAGCCGTTTACTTTTATCTACAACATAAACATAGGAATGCTCAGAAGCATGATGAGTACCCAATAATTGATTTAAAATGGTATCGCCTTGCAGATAGATCCCACCGGCAATAAAACCAAGATAAGTACCGTCTGGTGTAAAAATCGGAAATGTCGGACTTACCAACAAGTTACCGGCAGGCGAGACAAATGGATCAAGAATGTGGGGTTGCTGTAGCTCTATCGGCAAGGATAATGATGGATCTAATGTTAGGCCTTTGAGCGCGAGGCTGGATGGCTGAGCCGAGATGATCTTGCGCTGCGCATTAATGACAACCAGAGAATCAAAACTGTTCGTTTGGGTAAGCAAGCGCGCCAATTCGACATCGATAGCATGACTATCGTCAAAATGATTAGCAATGTGACCGGCACTGACACGTAACTGGCTATTAAGCGATTGCAAAAATAGCTCAGTAACAGTGGCAAGCTTTTTTGCGTATGCCTGATTCGCAGCAAGCGTGTCTTTAATAAATGCTCGTTCGTGTACACGATAGCTAGCCATTAATGCACTATACACAGCTAACACGATACCGGCACTGACCAGTATTAATATGAGCTGCTTAAGATCCAGCTTCCAGCGACGGATGATTTTCACTATTCCCTCCAACATCAGCACGAACATGGCTACTGATGTCATTGTAAAATACTGTGGGAGAAAGAACTTATTCTGGGTCAAACTCTCTGTGCCTAAACCGCTTACACATGCTTTAAATCGCAACGGACACACGGGGGACATAAGCATAGTTCACTCAAAGGATGAGAAATGCACAATCAATAAGCACTTTTTAACTACACAGAAAAATAAATTACGTAAATTACTATCATGTTTAAACGCTGTGCCTTATAATATGTTCGATATTTGACCAACTCAGTTTTACCGTAATGAAAAAGAAAACCCGAATGAACCCACTCGTCACACACTTTACTTTCGCAAGTATTGCGTTAGCTATGCTGTGGATGTTTGTTCAGGATAAAGACACCCTGCTTACCGGCAGTGCCTTGGTGCTTGCCTACATAGCTTGCGCACTTGGGTATCGCATGATTGCAGCACGCGAAGCATTAAAAAATACAGGCAAAGCTGCTCACAAAAAGCCTTAACCCTCTTTTCCCCAACGCTTGGCGTCTGAATAAAACTGTGTAATCATCCAGTCACAATTTTATAACAGGACCTTGCACATGTATCGTCGCTCACTACTACTACTTTTTTTACTGGGTGGATGTACCTCTTACGAGCAACCCACCCACGTAAAAACCTGCCAGGATCTCGTTTATAGCTACCCGGAAGTACGCGATAAAGGAAACGAGGATCAATATGCTGCACTATTCACAGATAATGCACGCTTTAACGTCGAGAAACTCAATATTTCACTCCATAACAAGACCGAGATTGTCGACCGTTTCAATAAAGCGCGCAGTAACACACAAACTGTTCATATGATGACTTCCTCTCGTCAGTTCCGCCAAAACGACGTTCTTGCCGGCGAATCTCACTTTATTTTACTGCTGAAAAATAATGCGCAGCCGACGACGACAAAGATCATCAGCGGCCGTTACTTAGATATCTTTGATTACGACACAAACCAATGTCGCTTTAGCAGTCGAAGAGTCGAAATCGATCGTATGGATGCCTTATAGTAAAAACTAGCTCTGCCTGCTGCGTTTATACCAGCGCTGCATTTCCTTGTGATCACGTGTCACTGCTTGTCCCTGAGCTTCCATTTCGGTGACTTCATTGGCAAGTATTTCTTCCGCGGTTAATTCTAACTTCATCAATAAGGCACTTAATTGTGCCTTTTCATCATCGGACATATGCTCGGTAAGCATTGCTTCTCTTTTTTGCACATGAACGGTGACTTCTCGATAGATTTTTTCACCCGCCTCTGTCAATACTACAGGTTTACTCTTGCCAGTTAATTCCATTGCATGCACCAATTCAAGTTTTAGCAAGGCATTAACAGCACGCGTTACTGAGTAGGGGTCCAGTCGGGACTGATAGCTCACTTCCGCAGCTGTAATGGGTCCATAGGACCCAACGTTCAACAATACTCGCAATTCGCGGGTATTGAGCTCAGTCAAAGAGCGGATCACCGGGTCCCTATCGAGTGATAACAGGTTACTGACTACCGCGACCTGAAATGGCACATGCTCAGCCAAATCAAGTGCTTCCTTATGTGGATTTGTTACTGCCAACGCACGCTTTCTGTTAGCAATGGCATTTTTCATATCATTGTCACTGGACAATTTGTACCTCTACACATATAGTTGTTGCATATGCAACACAATAAACATTTACAGGAAACCAGTATGCCTTTAGTTAAGCCTTTGTCTCAAGAGCATGATCAGGAAGTGGCAGAATTAGCCAAGTTTTTCAACGAAACGCTTGGCTTTTGTCCTAACAGCGTGTTAACCATGCAAATCCGCCCGGCAATTGCGCGTGCATTCATTAATCTGAATAAAGCAGTCATGGAAAACCATGGTCGGGTTACTTCGGAGTTAAAAAGATTGGTTGGCTATATCACCAGTGCCAATACTGGATGCCGCTACTGCGAAGCCCATACTATCTTAGCGGCGCAACGCTACGGCGGCAGCGATGAAAGACTGGCTCAGATTTGGCAGTTCAGGGAGAGTGACGCGTTTAATGACGCTGAAAAGGCCGCTTTTGAGTTTGCACTAGCAGCCTCCAGTGTACCAAATGCCGTCGATGACGAAATTGAAGCCGCAATGCAGGCACATTGGGATGATGGTGAAATCGTCGAAATATTGGGTGTTATCGCTTTATTTGGTTACCTCAATCGTTGGAATGACTCTATGGCGACTACACTGGAAGCAGGCGCCATTGATGCAGGGGAAACACTGCTTAATGAGCGCTGGGAAACAGGCAAACACACCAAATAACCATCCAGTCTCGGATTAAAACGAACATCCTTCAACCGATGGGAAAGCAGTGCTTGTCTGCTTCCCATTTTTGCCTGCCTGAACCGCAATTAAATTAGTTGAATATTTGGGTTGATCCAAATCAAAACGCACTATATATTAAAGTTTCAATAATTACTGAAACTTTAAAAATGCAGCTATCACCTAAAATCGAAAACTTCGTTCTCCACTGCGGAGAGATGGGAAGCCGCTGGGGCTTCAACCGTACCATAGGCCAGATGGTTGGCTTATTGGTTATCAACGAAAAGCCCCTGACTGCTAATGAAATTGCAGAAGCGCTTAAGATTTCCCGTGGTAATGTCAGTATGGGTATCAAGGAGCTGCAATCATGGCAACTGGTTAAAGTCCATCATATCCCTGGAGACAGAAAAGAGTATTACTCCCCTAATGGCAGCATTTGGGACCTGGCTAACCGGGTGTTTGAAGAACGCCGCAAACGCGAAATTGACCCGACCCTGACCCTGTTACGTGACCAGATTTTGGACAGCGCAAATTCACCAGAAGAAAAATACGCGCAAGAGCAAATGCAGTCTATCCATGATCTACTAGAGACAGTGACAAAATGGTCGGCGGAATTACAAAGGCTTACGCCTGAACAACTGCAATCCTTAATGAAATTGGGTTCATCTGTTAGCAAAGTAATTGATTTGAAGGATAAGCTGCTCAGAAAATCCTGACTGAGTGGCTTTGAAAAGGATTTCTTTACAATGCGCGGCTCGTGCCCGCGCATCACAGTCGTGTCAGCCAGATTGCTTTACCCAACCCAGGCAAAGCTTGTGCTGATATAATATGCGAGGTGCGTCATGCTTGATACCCTACTGTTGTCGCGTATTCAATTTGCGGCAAATATTAGCTTTCATATTCTATTTCCAACCATAACCATTGCTTTGGCCTGGTTCCTGGTTTTCTTTAAATTCCGTTACGACCAAACTGGCGAGCAGGTATGGCTGAGAGCATATCGATTTTGGGTTAAAATTTTTGCACTCACTTTCGCGCTGGGTGTGGTGAGCGGCATTACTATGTCTTTTCAGTTTGGCACTAATTGGCCCGGATTTATGGAACGCATAGGTAACATAGCCGGTCCGTTGCTCGGCTATGAAGTGCTCACAGCCTTTTTTATGGAAGCCACTTTTCTCGGTATTATGCTATTTGGTATGAAACGTGTTAGCCCGCGTCTGCATACCTTTTCTACCCTCATTGTAGCGGTAGGCACTACCCTGTCGGCATTCTGGATACTCTCTTTAAACAGCTGGTTACAAACCCCCACTGGTTACACACTAGTCGATGGCGTGTTCTATCCTGACAACTGGTTTGAGATAATCTTCAACCCCTCATTTGGTTATCGCTTTGCTCATATGCTCCTGGCCAGCGGACTCACAGCATCCTTTCTGGTAGCAGGAATTAGCGCCTATCGGCTATTAAAAAACGACCACAAGCATGCCCCCAAATTGACATTGAAGGTAGCGCTAAGTGTTGCTGCACTGCTGGCACCACTGCAGATGTTTGTCGGAGACCTGCACGGCCTGAACACATTTGAGCATCAGCCGCAAAAAGTAGCCGCAATGGAGGGGGTCTGGGAGACTGAGCAAGGTGCCCCCCTGTTGCTATTCGCAATTCCTGATGAAAGTACCCGAACGAATCATTTTGAGGTCGCTATTCCTAACTTAGCGAGTTTGATCCTGACTCATAAGCTGGACGGTGAGATCAAAGGTCTGAACGAGTTTAAAGGTGAGCACCCTCCGGTTAAGCCTGTCTTTTTTGGGTTCCGAATAATGGTGGGGATGGGTTTACTCATGATCCTGGTAGCGGCAGTGACACGCTACACATTGTGGCGGCATTCAACGCTGCCAGATTGGCAACTTAAAATACTAGTAGCCATGACCTTCTCTGGCTGGATTGCTACTTTGGCAGGCTGGTATGTCACAGAAATTGGACGCCAACCTTTTATGGTAAATGGGCTAATAAAAATTGAAGAACTAGTCACCAGTGTCCCGGGAGAGCATGTGCTGCTTACATTAGTAGGCTATCTTACTGTCTATGCTGTACTACTCACAGCGTATATTAAAACACTATTTTATACCGCGCGTAATGCCGTAGAAGTTGAAGAGTATCAGACAACACCGATTCAGGGAGGTCAATATGTTTAGTGCTGAATACCTGGCTGTGCTTTACAGTTCACTCATGGCACTTGCGATCATAGTGTATGCTGTGCTCGACGGCTATGACTTAGGGGTTGGTATATTGTTGCCGGGCCAAAATAAACCCGCTGCCGATACTATGATTGCTTCTATTGGCCCTTTTTGGGACGCCAACGAAACCTGGCTGGTACTGGCTGTCGGTCTTGCGCTCATTGCCTTCCCCACCGCACATTCAATCATACTGCAGGCACTGTATCTGCCTATCGCTTTTATGTTGCTGGGTTTAATTCTAAGGGGCGTTGCATTCGATTTTCGTGCCAAGGCCAAAACACGCTACCGTGAAACCTGGGATCGCTGCTTCAAACTGGGCAGCCTGATCACCGCTTTTTCACAGGGGTATATGCTGGGCCTGTATGTGATGTCGTTTGAACACAGTCTGGCGAGCCACCTGTTTGCGGCACTCAGTGGGGTTGGTGTCATAGCAGCTTATACCTTAATAGGCGCTGGCTGGTTGATCATGAAATGCGAAGGTGAGATACAAAACTCGGCTATCCGTTGGTGCCGGGTGAGCAATCTCATTGCTTTGTTGGGCGTATTAGCGGTCTCGGTGGTAAACCCACTTATAAACACGTACGTTCAGACGCGCTGGTTTGGCACCGAGATAAGCCTGTTATTGTTGCCACTGCCCCTTATCTGCATGGTACTTTTTGTGCTTCAAGACAGAGTGCTAGTAAAGCTCAAACAGACCCCAGATCAAGGTTGCTGGTTGCCCTTTGCCATCACAGTGGTGATATTTTTACTGTGCTTTTTTGGTCTTATCTATAGCTTTTTCCCTTTTGTCGTCCCTGGCACATTAACCATATATGAGGCACTTGCTGACCCGTCTGCACTCACCTTTATGCTATACGGCGTCGTACTGGTGGTACCAGCAATCATCGGTTACACACTATTCTCTTATCGGGTTTTCTGGGGAAAAACACAGGACCTGAGCTACTACTGATTTTCACTTGCATTAGCCCAACCAAAAAGGCAGCCCGCACGCTGCCTTTTTTATTTGCTTCGTTTAGTTGAAAACTAAATTTTCGGATAGCCAATGCGGTCAGACAAATACCCGACACTGGTGGCAAAATAATAGCTGCGATTCCAGTTCATCAGCGCTTTGTAGTTATTGTAAGCCAGATACATACGGCCGTTCATGTCATCAGGCATCACCAAAGCCGCACTAATATTCACTTTTGGCAAATCTGTGCCATCAGCACGTCTGACGCCCAGGCTTTGCCACTCTTGTAGTGAGCGTTCAGAATCTCGCCAAAACTCAAGCCACTGCTTGTGATTTTTTGAACCGCGCTTCAGGACATACTGGCTGGGGAAATCCTCCGGCAACTTTACCTGACGGCCCCAGGTCAGACTGTCATTCCAACCAACACTCTTCAGATAATTAGCTATAGATGCCAGGGCATCTTCTTTGCTGGTCCAGATATCTTTCTTGCCGTCTTTGTTGTAATCAACAGCATAAGAATTGAAGGAGGTCGGCATAAACTGGGATTGACCCATTGCACCAGCCCAGGAGCCTTTGAAATTGTCGACATTCACATGGCCATCTTTAAGAATGTCCAGTGCAGCCCATAGTTGTCGTTTATAGAGGGCTTCCCGGCGACCATCAAATGCCAATGTCACCAGTGAGCTAATCACCGGATAGCCGCCCTGAACCCGGCCAAAGCTACTTTCAAGTCCCCACAGTGCAACGATAAAGCGTCCCTGCACGCCAAAGTCTTTGCTGATCTGATCGAGCAGCTCTTTATTCTCTTTATACAGCTTACGTGCACGCTGAACCTTCCAGTCCGGTACACGTTTTGGCAGATAAGTTTCCAGCGTCTCAACAATTTCAGGCTGGTTCTTATCTTGTTTGATGACTTTCTTTTTGAATTTGACTGTGCTGAACGCTTTTTCTATAAGAGCGGGTTTATAACCGCGCTCAAGCGCTTCAGCCTTTAAAACTTCTACATAACTGTCGAAACGCGCCTGATCATCCGCTTTAACAGTTTGCGATGCCAGACATAAAGATACTAATAATGCGGATAGTGTTTTAGTCACTTTTTACTCCGTTTTGTCTTTTTAATTCGTCCAGAAGATTCTCTTGTGGAGGCGGCAGCTGCAAATAAAACCCATCATCGATTAATTTCTGCTTAACGTTACTTAAATCAGCAGTACCGAGTTTCTTGCGTTTTGCTAAATCCACAATGATTACAAATATTGGCGTACCAAAAGTAGCCATTAAAGGGTCAGGGACTTTGCTAAAATCGTCTCGTTTTTCAATAAAAAGATAGGTATCGGCTTTTTTACTACTTTTATATACTGCGGCTAGCATTATAACCCTATAAAATCTTGCTAATCTGAGAGCAGCACTATACCATGACCTATATAATATTTGGAAAGTTTTGCGACTCTCAAACGTACAGAGTACGGGGTCAGAACAATATTAATCAGAGATCGCACTGGTATTGAGCGCTTATGTCTACACAGTCTTTTGAATTGAAGGGAAACCTGTTTACTCTCTCAGTTTTACACCTCTTCGATGCCGACCTTGGTAATGTAAAACAACAACTGAGTGATAAAATTTCCCAGGCTCCAAAATTTTTTAAAGGAGCACCTATCGTAATCAATCTTGCTGACGTCCAGGAACAGAGCATTGTACTCAGCGATTTAAAACGTATTCTTGCAGCGTTAGCATTAAACCCGGTTGGTATTTGTAATGGTACAGAACAACACAATGCCGAAGCCAAAGAAATTGGCTTGTCTGTACTAAACTATACTAAAGATGTTAAGCCTGTTACCCAAGATAGCCAAGACACACAAATTGTTGAAAAAGAAGTTTATCTTGGAGCCCAGGTCATTAACGGCACTGTGCGCTCCGGGCAACAAATTTACGCGAAGGACCGGGACCTTATTGTACTAGGCGCAGTCAGCCATGGTGCAGAGGTCATTGCCGATGGCAATATTCACATCTATGGCACGCTCAGAGGCCGTGCTATCGCTGGTGCGCAAGGAAATCATGAGGCGAGTATCTACTGTCAGAAACTTGAAGCAGAGCTTGTTTCGGTGGGCGGCAGTTATTGGATCAGTGACTCTCTTCAGGGTGAGCACTGGGGCAAGGCCTGCCAGATTTCACAAAATAACGAATCATTAGAATTAACAGCATTGGTCAAAGGATAATTCAGATGGCAAAGATTATTGTCGTAACTTCAGGTAAAGGTGGTGTAGGTAAAACCACGTCAAGTGCAGCGATCGGCACCGGTCTTGCTCTTAAAGGATACAAAACAGCCATTATCGACTTTGATATTGGCCTGCGTAACTTAGATCTCATCATGGGCTGCGAACGCCGTGTCGTTTATGATTTTGTCAACGTCATTAATGGTGAAGCAAACCTTAATCAGGCACTGATTAAAGATAAACGCGTTGAAAAACTCTATATTTTACCAGCCTCACAAACGCGCGATAAAGATGCGCTGACAAAAGAAGGCGTTGAACGTGTTTTGAAAGAAATGTCAGAAGACTTTGATTTCATTATCTGCGACTCACCCGCTGGCATCGAAGCTGGTGCAATGATGGCACTCTACTTTGCCGACGAAGCAATCGTAACAACCAACCCGGAAGTTTCTTCCGTTCGTGACTCTGACCGTATTCTGGGAATTTTGCAAAGCAAATCAAAGCGCGCAGAAGATGGTCTGGATCCCGTGAAGGAACATCTGCTGCTTACGCGTTATAATCCAGAGCGTGTAGAAAGCGGCGACATGCTGTCCGTCGAAGATGTTCAGGAAATCCTGGCAATAGACTTACTCGGCGTGATCCCAGAATCCAAAGCTGTGTTAAATGCGTCTAACTCGGGACAACCTGTGATCCTTGATACAGAATCTGATGCAGGCCAGGCATATAGCGATGCGATTAATCGCTTGTTAGGTGAAATCATCGACTTCAGATTTTTGAATGTTGAAAAGAAAGGACTGCTAAAGCGGATTTTTGGAGGTTAATGTGTCTTTACTTGATTATTTTCGATCCGAGAAAAAGTCCAGCGCTTCGCTGGCTAAAGAGCGGCTACAAATAATCGTTGCCCATGAACGCTCCAAGCGTGGCACCCCCGATTATCTGCCTCAGTTAAAGCAGGACATACTCGAGGTGATCCGTAAGTATGTCAAAGTTGACTCCGATGCAGTCAATGTGCAGTTTGAGCAAAACGAAGACGATTTGGCCGTATTAGAGCTTAATGTAACGCTTCCGGATGACGAACAGAAGTAACAGCCAAACAAAAACGCCGCACGATGTGCGGCGTTTTTGTATCTTAAAGCTATTCAACCTGCCATTTAGAAAGTGCGTCTTTTAACTGACTATGACGCCAGCCCAAAAACAAATCTGGCTTCATAAATTTATTTCTCTGCGCATCATCTAGTTTCCAGTTCCACCCTATTACCTGATTAATTTGCTTTTTAGATGCAAACACATCCAGCGGGATCCCCTGCTGTTTAGCCACTTCCGCTATCGATTGTTTAATTTCCTTTGCCGCCCCTTTGTAACCAGGGTAATCAATCAATCTCTGAACCCGTTTTGGCAACTCGGCCTCCGCTACTGCTTTACCAGCTTCAATGCACGCTAGAATTTCTTTGCCAGAACGATTTACTTCCATTTGTTCCACTCCTGGAACATTGCGTAGGCTATTCAATGAACTTGGTCGACGTTTTGCTATTTCAACCATGTTTTGTTCTTTCAATACAAAATTAAGTGCCAGATTTTTCTTCTCAGCCTTGTTTTGTCTCCAACTCGCAAGCTCACGTAATACAGCCAAATCACGAGGTTTGAGTTGCCAGACATTTTTCACACTCAGGTAAAGATAATCATCCGGTGTTCTGAAAGCGCGCTTTTGAGCGATCAATTGGGACTCGGATATCACGATATCTGACAGACCTTTCTCTGCAACCTTTTGACAAAGGCTCTCATAGCAGGGTAACAGATAAAATACATCCGCTGCAGCATACTCTAGCTGGCTTGCCTGTAAAGGACGTTTGAGCCAGTCGGTTCTGGACATACTCTTATCCAGTTCAACATCCAACATCGCTTTCACCATATTGGCAAATCCCACACAATTACCCTCTCCGAGCAACTGCAATGCAAACTGTGTATCAAATAAAGGCGCAGGTACAAACCCAGCAAATTTCTGGAACACCTCGATGTCTTCAGAGGGAGAGTGAAGTACTTTTACGATCTGCTCATCACGAAGTAAATGCCATAACCCTGAAAAGTCGAGCTCACTTAATGGATCTATCAGAGCAAGATGCTCCCCGTTATAAACTTGTATCAAAGCGATTTCAGGATACAAAGTTCTGCGACGCATAAACTCTGTGTCTATCGCAAGCACTTTGCTATTTGATAGCTTTGCTGTAAAAGCATCAAGCTCAGTTTGGTGTTGGATAAATTGATACTGCACATTTACTCCCTATAAAAAACCGGCTTTCGCCGGTTTCTTTTTACTTTAATGCCCTACGCAATATTTTGCCAACATTGGTCTTAGGCAATTCATCTCTGAATTCGACCAATTTGGGGACTTTATAATTGGTTAGCTTGTCGCGACAATGACTTATTATATCTTTTTCTGTCAAAGATGGATCCTTTCTCACAACAAAAACTTTTACCTGTTCACCGCTCACTTCATGCGGTACACCAACCGCAGCGACTTCCAGCACGCCTTCGTGCATCGCAACGACTTCTTCTATCTCGTTAGGGAACACATTAAAGCCAGAGACCAAAATCATATCTTTTTTACGATCTACGATATAGAAGAACCCTTCTTCATCGTAAATAGCAATATCACCAGTTGCAAACCAACCATCCTGCAAACATTCAGCTGTTGCATCAGGACGATTATAGTAGCCAGCCATAACCTGAGGCCCTTTAACACAAAGCTCTCCAGGCTCTCCCAACGGCATCTCCTCACCCTGATCATTAATAATTTTCAGGTCTGTACTTGGCGCCGGCAAACCGATTGAGCCGTTATAGCCATCGATATCCCATGGGCAAATTGTAACCAAAGGCGCACATTCTGTCAGGCCATAGCCTTCCATAAGTTTACTTTTTGTGACTTTCTGCCAACGCTCTGCAACTGGTCGCTGCACGGCCATTCCACCACCAAGAGACACTTTCAGTGTTGAGAAGTCCAACTCTGAAAATCCGGGTGTGTTTAGTAAACCGTTGAACAATGTATTTACGCCGGTAATAACCGTAAAGGGATATTTTGATAGCTCTTTAACAAAGCCAGGCATATCCCTTGGGTTAGTGATAAGCAGGTTGTGACCACCATACTTCATAAAGGTAAGGCAGTTCGCTGTAAGTGCAAAAATATGATACAGCGGTAACGCAGTAACAACTACTTCACGGCCTTTATCAAGTACTTTATCAAGGCAGCCAGAAACCTGCTCCAAATTCGCAACCATGTTGCCATGAGTGAGCATTGCGCCTTTGGAAACCCCTGTTGTACCACCCGTGTACTGGAGAAATGCCAGATCTGTCAGTGTCACCTCAGGTACTTTATATTGCCCGGGGTCTGCACTTATGGCGTGTGCAAAAGGCTGTGCATCAGGCAAGTCATAATCTGGCACCATTTTTTTAAGCTTTTTAACCACGAAGTTGACTAAATGCTTCTTGACGCCACCAAGCATATCACCAATTTGTGTCACAACTATGTGTTTAACACCCGTCGTTGGAAGTGCCTTTTCGAGTGTATGTGCAAAGTTTGCCAATATGAAGATTGCTTTCGCTTCTGAATCATTAAGCTGATGCTCGAGCTCCCTCACTGTGTACAAGGGGTTTACATTAACGACCGTACAACCAGCTCTCAATACGCCTAAAATGGTTATGGGTGTTTGTAGCAGGTTTGGCATCATAACCGCCACTTTGTCCCCTTTACCTAATTTAAGGGTGTTTTGAATATAACTGGCGACTGCCTTGGTAGCTTCATCAACTTGTTGGTAAGTCATTGTTTTACCCATGTTACTGTATGCTGGTAACTGGGCAAACTCTCTAAAACTTTTGTCGAATAATTCAAGCAGCGAGTTGTAGTGTTCTGGGTCGATTGTTTCCGGCATCCCTTCGGGGTAGCGCTTTAACCAGATTTTTTCCACTCTTAGCTCCTGTGTTCTCGTTATTTTTTATATTGGTCTTACCTTAATATAATTAAGGTACACAAACAATTGAGTAAATACTCTAAAGCTGAGATAGTCCCACATTTGACACAAATATACAATCAGGAAACGTCGGGATGTTTTATATGTGTTAAAACCTGTTCTAACACTTGCTCCGGATTTTCCATGTGACAATGGTGTCCACCTGCTACCTCGATACATGTAAACGCTTCAAAGCATTCAGAAAACTGCCCTAAGCTATGCTTCATTTGTGCGTATCCAGACATACCCATAATTGCCAAAGTTGACGTTTTAACACCTTTCAACAGCGACTGTGCCTGAGCACGTGAGAAACGCGTCGTTGAAGGCAACTTCAATTTAGGGTCCGTCGTTAAGCGTGCGCCCTCCTCAAGCTCTTCTATATTTCGCTCCATTAATATAGCAGCTATTTCTTCATTGAAATCGCTAACTTTAAGCCGCGCTTTGATGATAGCTTGTTTATCAGCAAACAGACGCAATGTTGTTTCATTAAATTGTTCAACTACCTGCCTTGCAGCAAAGGCGTCAAGCAACTGTTGCTTAGCATTCTTATCGCTTTGATATAATAGACCAATACCATCTATCAGTGTCAGTGTATTTACTTTTTCAGCATATAGACTGGTGAACAGTCCGCCCACCAAAGCTCCCATTGAATGCCCGACGATGTGACAATGCTCTATGTGCTTGGCACGAAGAAAAGCTAAAACATCATAAACATATTCTACAAAATAATAATGCGCATCGGCACTTCTCCAGTCCGAATAACCATGACCCGGAAAGTCCAATGCAATAAACTTAAACGCCTCTAGCGCACTGTTTGGCAAGTTATCCAATAGGGGTAAAAAGCTGTTGCTGTTATCCTGCCAACCATGCAGCATCAGGATAACTTGCGCTCCCTCTCCCATTTCCTGATACGCGAACCCGTCCACTCGCCCTTGTTTTATCTTGTTTTTATTAGTAATCAACATAAATTCATATTCTTATTGAACGTATTACATTAATATTCTACGCATTATAGCTCGCGTGCAAAGTACTAATCACTGTTCTGACAATGGTTGACTCATTGCCAAGACGAGCAAAAACACGGGAACATTAAGGATCATCTATGACACGCAACATTAGCGCTCTGGCGTTTGCTCTGGGCTGTACCTTGTCAAACTCAGTATTTGCTGCACCAAAAAATATCATTTATATGATTGGTGATGGCATGGGGCCAGCCTTCACTACAGCCTATCGTTATATGCAGGACGATAAAGCGACCAAAGTCGTCGAACCAACTGTATTTGACTCTATCCTGGTGGGTATGGCGCATACCTATCCAGACGACGATACCGTAGTGACGGATAGCGCAGCCGGCGCTACAGCACTCAGTACAGCAGAAAAAAGCTACAATGGGGCAATTGCGGTAGATACACATAAACAATCGCTAAAAACAATGCTGGAAATTGCAAAAGAGCGAGGGATGACAACCGCACTTGTGGCCACATCCCAGATAAACCACGCCACCCCAGCGAGTTTCGCAGCGCACAATGAGTCAAGACGCAACTATGACGAAATTGCTGACGATTACATCGACAATAAAATCGCAGGTAAGTTACCTGTCGATTTATTGCTAGGTGGTGGTACCAAGTACTTTGTTCGTGAAGACAGAAACCTGATCACTGAATTTAAAGAATCCGGATATCAGTATGCAGACGCGTTCAGCGAGCTGGATTCGCTCAGCCGCCTTCCTGCACTGGGTTTATTCGCAGAGGTTGCGTTTCCTCATGCAATAGACAGTGAGGAGCCTAAGCGACTGACTACAATGACTAATAAAGCCCTGGATTTGTTGCACAATCACAACGAAAAAGGCTTTTTTGTAATGATCGAGGGCAGTCAAATCGACTGGTGCGGACACGCCAACGATATTGCTTGTGCAATGAAAGAGATGGACGATTTCGCTGGCGCAATCACTGCCGCTAAAGCCTATATCGACAAAAACCCAGACACGGTATTAGTTGTCACTGCTGATCACTCTACAGGCGGCCTTACTCTGGGAAGCAATGGCGTGTATCAATGGAAGACTGATGTTGTCGCAAAAACGAAGGCCTCCGTCAAAGAACTCACCAACGTACTCTCAGAGGCCAAGCCAAAGCAAATGGCCGAGACCTGGACGCAGCTGACCGGTTTGCCCTTTGACGAAGCAACTAAAAAGAAACTTATCACTGCAAAAAAAGACTCAAAAGAGGCCTTATATAAAGCAGCGAATAACATCATTAATGATGCCAGCTACACAGGCTGGACAACCAAAGGGCACACCGCAATCGATGTGCAAGTATTCGCCTACGGTGAAGGACGTGATGCATTCATTGGCTCCCTCAACAACACGCAAATTGCTGAAAAATTAATCTCTTATATAGAGAAATAACAAGTATACTGCAAAGCGGATCGGCACAGCCGTTCCGCTTACTCAGGGTGCGGAAATGTTTGCAGTTTCTTGTCTGTTACTGATAGCCTGGTTCTTTAGCAGCCCCAAGGCATCATCTATTGGCATGGCTTTGTAATATAAAAACCCTTGCACGCAGTCTACCTGTGACTGTTTGACCAGGTTTTCCTCTTCTTTTGTCTCTACCCCTTCAGCGACTAACCGGAAACCGAGTTTAGCGATCATCTCAGAGAGGTTCGTATATAGAGACACAGACTTACAATTATAGCTCTCAGGCAGCAAACTTCGATCTAGCTTAATGGTGTCTATATTAAGTTTTGATAACACTGATAGACAAGAATACCCTGTACCAAAATCATCCATAGCACAGGCAATCCGATGCTCACGAAGTAAATTAACCACATCAACCGTGCGATTAAAGTCCTCGATGTAACTGGATTCAAGCAATTCCACCTCAACCTGACCCGGGTAATCCGCAAACGCTTTCACGATCCGTTTGTACCCGCCCGTTAACAAATTTTGCGGCGAAATGTTAAAACTGACTTTGGGCCTGAATCCAGCTCTGGCAAACTGTTCTAGGTCTACTTCTAGCTGGTCTATGACGAAGTTATCTATGATATGTAATAACGAATGCTGCTCCAGGGTTGCCAAGAACCAAGGACCCTGAACCTGTCCATCCGTCTCTTTCAACCTCAATAAAGCCTCAAAACCAACAACTTCTTTTGTGTAGGGGTTGATCTTTGGCTGATAAAATAACATTAGTTCACCGCGATTTAGCGCATCTGTGACTTCTTTCAGACTGTGTACGTTGATCTGCTCTTCGCGTTGAGAGCGAGTGTACGAACTTTCTGCTCCCGCCTCTATCAATCTGCCAGTCGTGAACCGCTTCAGCAGTACATCCAGCGCCTTACCAGACAAATTATGATCACGGTTAAATTTCAAGAATGGATAGTACAACGCAGCATTAAGCGCGATCAGCAGGACCTGGAGCACGACACCACTGATACTTTGCGTCAATAACCAGCCACTGATAAACACGGGCGTAAACCAGGGAATATCCATTGCCGGTGCGAGTGCAATAACGCCAGTTGAAATACACACGTAGGAGATCAGCGCGTTCAACAAAGGGCTAAGCAAAAATGGGATAAGCAGATACGGATTAAAGACAATAGGCAATGCGTAGAGCATCACCTCACTGATGTTAAATAACGCGAGCGGTGATGCTATCATTGCAATACTCCGCTCGTGACGCGCATTTTTGAGCAGCATAGCCGCGATGATCAGGCCCCAGATACACCCCGTTCCGCCTATAATGACGAAGCAGGTGTAGAAGTCGTAACTTGAAAGCTGAGGTAACACCAGATAATCGGTCAACTCCCCCGACACTAATAAGTGATATGTGTTATCTCCATGAACACCTATAAACCACAGTAGGTGAGAAAAAATAAGCTGTGCCGAAATTTTCTCGAACACACTCCAGGTCGGATTGAGAAGCTTTAAGGTACTATGAAGCTGGCCGGTAAAATGGTCGAATAACGGGATAACTAACAAAATAATCGCGGTAACGAGAATATAGGGAATAATCAAATTCAGGTGTTTACGCAAAAACAAACTAATCGAGCTTATCCCCACCAATCTGAGCCAGCGGATCCGCTCAATGTAAGCCAGCAGGTAACAACACAGGACCGGCATAAGCAGAGAATATAGCATGCCATTACGGTGCACTATATTCAGCGCCCCCTGACTGATCTCAATGTAACCTGTCGTCGCTGTGAAACAAGCCAGCACTAACACAGGTCCTGCAATGGTGTGTATTTTAAGGTTCTTAGAAAGATAGTAACTGAAAGAAATGAGCGTAAGTAACGGAAAAATCCCCCATACCAGCGTATTAAAGTCACCAAGCGCTTGATACTTTAATTTACTCAGGTCGTCGCCAAGCCATTGGTTTAGAAGAGTAATTACTGATGCAACAATAAAAAATGGGATGAGCGCGATATAACCTTCTCGCAACGACAAAACAACCGTATTTGAAGAAAGCTTGAGTGCAAACTGGTTAAATCTGTTCAGCAAACGCGTGACCATAAATTGTTATTTTCTTTTAACATTACTCCAAAAGCAGATTAAAACAAATGAATTGACTAAATTTTTGCTGAAAAATATTCAAGCCGAAAGACGTGGCTCAGGGAGGCGCTTATTAAGACAAAGAGTAATTATAACCGATTAGGTAAAATGTCAGGCGTAAATGCTGACTCCAAGTAGTGACTGAACTTCGCTTCGCCGTTCTTGGTTTTGAATCGCACTATAGGATTGTATAGCAACACTGGTTTTAAAGTTAGGCTGATCATAGATGACATCTCTTTTGTCATCAGTATACTGCTGGGCCAGTGCGACACCCGCATCGGAGTATTTGAGTTTAGCAGCTTGCTGAACTGGCGCTTGGGTGTCACTCGCAGCAGGTTTAACAACCGACTGTCTCAGTTGATAAGTATCCTGATTTTGAACAAGCTGGTTGATTTTCATCAGTCTATATCACCAAAAACCCAATGCACCAGTATAAGATTAGCCCGTTACTCGCGTCCGGGCAACTTCTTCCAGGTCACAGTATCCCTAACATACTGGGGCTGAGCGTCTGCGGCATTAACAACCTTACCGGCTTCAAACTGCGCAATGCCGGTATCTAACATATATTCAGCATGCGGCAGCGTAATATCGTTATGTACTTCGAGCCCGAGCTTTTCAGCGACATCCGAATAGGTCTGCCAGCCAGTGCCGACTGCAAGTACGCCTTCAAATTCGCCGTCAATAAGCTCAGGCTTGATCACTCTTTCTTCACCCAAGGCAATCGCCTGATTATTATCCGAACGGGTATAATGACAAAGATAAACCTCACCCATACGCGCGTCAATCGCAACCAAAACCTGCTTTGCTTGGGTTTGCGCAAATGCCTGTTGTGCCATTGCCTGAAGCGTCGAAACACCTGCCAGTTGCAAGTTTCCGGAATACGCTAACCCTTGGGCAACAGCGACTCCGATACGTACCCCAGTAAAACTGCCTGGTCCACGGCCAAATACCAGACCATCCAGATCTTTAAGCTGACAACCTGCTTCAGTAAACAGTTGCTCGACTAAAGGCAATATTTTCTGACTATGTTGCTGAGGGCACTCTTCAAAGTGGCGATACAGGTTGCCGTTGTACGACAACGCCAGGCTCAGAGCTTCCGTTGAAGCATCCAGGGCAAGCAAATTATATTTCATGCTGGTCAATATTCTCTAAAAATGACAACGCCTTATCCAAATCGCGAGTACGTGACATGGGAGGCAAACTTTTAATAAAGGTTTCACCGTATTTTCGCGTAACCAGACGATTATCGCAAATAATTAGTACACCTTTGTCTGTCTTATCACGGATCAGGCGCCCAACCCCCTGCTTTAACGCAATAACAGCCAGTGGCAGCTGAATTTCATCAAATGGTTCCTTATCCTGCAATTGGGCGTCTTTCATCCGAGCCTGCAATAACGGATCATCCGGCGAAGTAAACGGCAGCTTGTCTATAAGCACACAACTCAGCGTATCACCACGTACATCAACCCCTTCCCAAAAAGACGCGGTGCCCATTAAAACCGCATTACCATGGCGGACAAATTGCTCCAGAATAATCCGCTTTGATGCTTGCCCTTGCATAAACACCGGGTATTCTGTCGCAGTACTCAGTCCTTCATAAACCAAGTGCATCACTCGATAACTGGTAAAAAGCAAAAACGTACGACCCTGGGCTGCATTGATCACTTGCTTAGCGATTTTAACCAACGCATGCGGCATCATTTCATCTTTGGTTTCAGGCAGATAACGGGGCAGACAAAGCATGGCCTGCGATTCATAGTCAAACGGGCTGTCGACAATGGCCTGATGATCTGGTGCCAGGCCCAAACTGGCGTTAAAGTGCGCGAGGCTATTGTCCACCGATAAAGTTGCAGAGGTAAACACAAAGCTCGCTTCGCTTTTAGCCATCATGTCTTTAAATCGATTAGAAACATCCAACGGCGTGATATGAATTGTCAGGAAACGACGGGTGGTTTCGAACCAATAACTAAAGCCCGACTGAGTAACATCAAAGGCCCGGTCGAGTTGTCCTTTAAACGACAAAACCCGCTCCAGCGGATGTTCTATCTTATCAGACCGGTCGAGGCACAACTTAAGCACCTGATATAAAAAGTCCAGATTACTGATCACCCTGTGCAGCGCATCGCAGATCACTTTGTCCTGCAACTTTTCTCGCCAGTCTCCCCTTGCACCATCCCCCCCAAACACAAGTCGCAGATCGGCTACACTGGTCTCCAACTTATTCAGCGTTTTGCCCAGTTGCAACATATCCGGAATGTCACTTCGGTAAATCAACCTTAAATCATTAATGAGCGCCTGTAGCTGTTTAGTACTGATTGACTCACCAAAGTAATCAGATGCGATTTCACCAAGCTGATGCGCCTCATCAAAAATGTAGGTATCTGCGGTTGGCATTAACTCTGCAAACCCCGATTCTTTCACCGACATGTCAGCAAAAAACAAATGGTGATTAATCACAACCAGATCGGCCTCCGTCGCTTTTAATCGGGCTTTACGTATATAACAGTCGGCAAAATCCGGACAATCCTTACCTAAGCAGTTGTCCGCAGTCGAGTTAACATAAGGCAGTACTTTGGCGTCTTCTTCAATACCCACACAGTCTGCGAGGTCGCCGCTTTGTGTTTCAGTAGCAAACTTAGCAACCATGGCCAGCTGGTGCATCACATCGGGGTCGTCACTTGGCACATGGGCCACATGTTCATTCAGCCGATAAGTACACAGATAATTCGCTCTACCCTTTAACAAAGCAACCTTACGGCCTTTGCCAAGCGCTTTAAGTAGCTCCGGCAAATCTCTATGATACAACTGCTCCTGCAGAGCTTTTGAGCCGGTTGAGATGATCACCTTTTTATCGTTCAGAAGTGCAGGAACCAGATAAGCAAATGTCTTACCTGTCCCGGTACCCGCTTCCACCACACACTGTCCACCCTCTTTGACCACCTGATCTATGGCTTCGGCCATATCGATTTGAGGTTGTCTTGGCTGATAACCGCTAAAATGGTGAGCCAGGGGACCGTTTTCTGAAAAGTACTGAGTGATAGACAAAATTAAAGCACTGCATAATGACTGGGCGAGGCAATTTTAGGGTGGATAAGGGGCAAGCGCAAGTAGGCATGGTTGTGTATCGTGGTCCGTCAGATCCTTTAAGTTCTGTATTCTCTGGTGCACCTGGAGTGATGTTATACCACATTACACGTACTCCGAGAAAAGAGGTACCTGGCTCTATAGCCCTAGAATAGTTGAGTTCTGTCAATATACGGCGCCAATTCACTTTTATGACCTAGGTGGCTTTTCGCCTGTGAGATAGCCAAGTTTTACAATAGGTTGGAGCAAGACCTAATTCCTTGAAAGGAGAATTTCACTAGGCAAGCTTAGTATCTCAGGTTATAAACCCTATGGTTTTAACATAAAAAAAGCCAGCTACTGCTGGCTTTAAGTAATAAGTATTCCGAAATTTTAACTGAGATATAGTTCCAGGTAAAAGAACATATTAAGCGCTATAAGTTTCATTTAGAATTTGCCCAACCTATTACAACTTCTTTTAGCGGGACATTCGATTCAATAATGATAGTGTCATAACTTTTTCCTAATTCAGCGTTTTTAGGATACTTAAATGATAAATCCATTGAATTGTTACTTGTCGAATACCCAACACTCCTTAGCGTTATCTTATCTCCAGCACTACTTTCAATTAGGTGAACAACAACACTGTCTTTAGGAAATTTTTCAGACAAAACATCCAATTTTTCTATTACATTCCCGCCTAAAAATTCATCAATCATTGCTGTAACATCAATATTAATCCTCGCATTGTAATTTAAAGCGTCAATAGACTCTGTTAAGTTGAATTTATGCTGGCCATTAATAGGAATAGGTTCAGGTGTTAACAACACAAACTTAGACAAGAAAAGTATCTTCAAAAGCTCAATCATTATTTAATAACTCTCCCTTTAAACTTCTTTTTATCACTAGCTATTCTCAAAAAAAGCGGCGCTGTAATGCTTGAAAGCCTGTTAAAATAATTTTATCAACAGTATCTATACCAGATAACTGAGAGGTTTCCTTTGCCTATACCCTGAACTACTGTACACTTTTCTTCGACCATATCAAATTAAAGGTCATAGCTGATAACCATTAAAGTGGCGATCCAATTGAACATTTTCTATAACGTACAAATTGGCAGACAACGTCAAAGCACTGGATAATGGCTCACTGGGAGGTTTTATATAGAAAAAATAATATGTAAGTTAGCATGTTATAGAAAAGCTTGATTTATCATACAACAACATAGAAAACAAAAAGGTTCGAACAGGCATCTAACTACTCTGACGACGATACCTATCAAGAAAAATTCAGAAACCTAACTAGTCTACCAGATCAACTGGAATTTCATATTCAACGAATAAAAAAGTAAAATCAACTAAAACAATGATTAATGAAAGAAAATCATTAACTTCAAGAAAACTCAGTGAATTTAATAAAGAAACCAAAAAACCTCACTCAAAACACACAAACCAACCGGCATTGTAAATTATAAAAGTGAAGCAGAATAAAAAATAAAACCGCTTCACTTTAAAAGATTATAACTTATAAAGAAATAAGCATAATAATCAATATCAACACCCAAGCCGCTATAGAAACCGCCTTATATTTTTTACCAATTGAAAATATCAAAAAGTAAAAAGCAAAGAAAAATAGCAGCAGTACAATCACATAACTGATTTTGCTAGCTTCAGTTACACTTGGGTACTGAACAAAAAAGAATAAGACAAAAGTAAAAAAGTATAATACTTTCAATCTAATCTCCTTGATGCTTGGTATTTTTCCACGGGTCTAATGTTAGTACAGGATCATTTGGATTGTCTGATATTGCTGTTACCCACCAATGAGCTAAGTTTGGAAGTGTATAACCTGGCTGGAATGAATATAAGTCACTCCCTGTAAGTTTAAACTTCCATTTATCATCATATTTCCCACCTCTAAGCTTCTTTATCATAGCATTAGCCTGTTCATAGCAACCTTTATAATCATTGCCAAGCTTGCCACCGCTTATATCACTTAAGCTTCGGTTAAAGTTGTTCCAACTTCCAGGACTGGTCCGTTGCCCTGATTGAGTCATACTCTGCACTTTATTGTCAAACGCTTGATATATTCTAGACACATCTTCGGGGCTCAAACCAAGAGAATCTACTTTATGGAGAGGATTACCTCCAACATAAGCATAAGTGTTCATTCCCCCCGCCAAACCAATAGGATCTGACTGAAGATATCTACCTAAGTTTGCATCGTAGTCCCTGAAAATATTATACCACGAGTCTTTTTCAGCATCGTAATATTGACCAGGGAAACCAATATTGAAGCCTCCGACGCTATCCAGGATCACACTGCGGTTGAATGCATAGAGTTCAGCCTGCCAGACTATCTGTTTGGATGCATCAGTTAGTACTTCAGGACGGCCCAAGTGATCGTTGTGTACGTAATAGACTTGGTCATTGTTGATATAGGCAACAACCTGACCGTTGAAATAAATGTATTGCTTTTGTGTCCCCTCTGCCATTAACTGCCCGTTCCGGCTGTAAATAAAGTGGGTCTCGGTGTTACCTAGCTTCTTAGACACTCGTAGGCCTAAGGCATTGTATTTGTATTGCACACCTCCGGACACACCAACAAGGCGATTGAAGTTATTATAGGTATAGCTACGTTTGCCATCATTAGTAATATTACCGTTGCTATCATAACTGAGCGAGAATGTCCCCCCCGATCCAGTAACTTTACTCAAGCGGTTGTTGTGAGATGCGTAGGTAAGAGTGTCGCTCCCTTTCCCTGCTCGATTAATAAACGGGATAACTGTTGAAATGGGTCCGTGCAATACCAGCCAACCAGAGTATTTTTCTCCACTAGATGATTCAGACTTTCGGTTGCCAACTGCATCGTAAGTATAGGTACTGCCGATGCCGCTAGTACCCTGCTGCTCTGAAATTAATCGACTTACACGGTCGTAACCTAGGTTACGCGAAGCATCAGCATTCTTCTTATTGGTAATACTGCTAATCAATCCAGATTTGCCAAAGACGTATGTCAAATCTTGAATCCCAGACGTTTTAATAGAGGAGATTCTGTTGCCACCGTCTCGGGCTAAGGTTCTCTTTAGGCCATTGCCAAAGTAAAACCCAGTGTTTGCACCAGTAGCGTTGTAAGAGATATTTGAAATCAGCGTGCGATTCGTACCGTTCGTATTGACTAGTACACGATTTACTGTGTTGTCTTTGTTATACTCATAAACAACCTTGTTCCCACCTGGATAGGTAATTTGTGAAAGCCTGCCATACTGGTCATAATCTTTGCTTGTTCTGTAGCCTACGCCGTTTATCGTATTAGTTTGGCTCGTCAGGTTACCTGCACCATTGTAACCAAATGAGGTAGAACCTGATGGGTCGGTGGTTTTGGATAGTAAACCGTTGCGGTACTCAAAGTGATGCGATGTCCCGTTGGAGCTTAAGCGAATTAGATTCCCATGGTCGTCATAGTAATAATATATTTTGTTACCTTTAGCATCCGTTTTTTGCTTCAACATACCGCTATCATAGTAATAGAGGTGTGTTGAGCCGGCATCGGGACTTTGTATTTTCTTTACAGTACCATCAGAGTTGTGGCTATAGGTAGTTGTGTTATAGCGCGCATCCCTGACAGATCGGAGTTTTTCATCGCTATAATTATATTCAGTGACACCACCATCAGCGGCTGACTCAGCAATAATCCGATTTAACCCATCATAAGTATAGCTGGTAATATTACCCTGAGCATCTTCTATGGATAGTATGTTACCCACATTATCATAAGTATACTCTCTTAATAATTTACCATTTAGCGACTCAGTGATTTTTCTTCCGAGCTCATCATAAGTTGCTGACGTAAGGCTATGCTTTTGGCTGGTATTAGATGATTTATAAAACTGTTGAGACAGAACGTTGCCCATTTTATCAAACGTAAAACTGACTACATCACCATTATTTTTCTGGATCTTTGTTAGTCTGAATGCCTGATCGTAGGTGTAATCGATAACTAGCCCAGTTGAGTGTTTTTCCTGTGTGACCTGTTGCATCACATTGTATTTATACTCAATCTTAGCTTGGGACTGACCATCCGTAGTAACTTTAGTCTTGACTTCGCCTCGCGGATAATAAGTAAATGTCTCAACCAAGCCAGTTGGGTAGGCTATCTTGCCAACTCTGCCAAGTGTATCGTAGGACGAATAAGTCGTTCTTAACCCTTTTTCTATTGTTTGGGTTAAGTTGCCTTTTGTATCATAATAGTACCAAGTGGGGGAATCTCCCAGCTTACTGGCCACTACCTTAATTGAACTAACCTGTTTATTACTATGATAAGTATAAGTCGTATCCATATACTGGATAATGCTATTGTTGAGATCTCTCTTCTCTCTTCTTGATACTTCTCCTTTATTATTATATTTGTAAATTATTTTATAACTGGGTCCTGACTCTGATGCAATCTTCCCGTTTGACAACCATGTATACTCATATACCTCCTGCTCAGACGTGCCTTTCGCGACAACTTTTTTGATAACATCACCAACATCGTTGTAATCGAAATCAGTAATATAACCATTCTCGTTAGTTATCGTATCAATAAAGCCATTGCTATCATAGGTTTTGGTTAACGACATACCTGGACAATAGGTTGATGGTAAGCTTTTTTTCTCTTTTTCTTTTCCCTTATCGAAACTATAATCAACCCTATGCCCAAGCGGGTTCGTAATAGCAACACCATTTTCCTTATATTCAAATGTATGCTTGTCTATTCCGCCATAATGAGAACTAGAAGTTGCTTTATACTTTGTATCTACTTTTTCATAGTCAAACCAAGAATAACGCTTTGAGTTATAGTAAACACCGGTTAAAGCAGCGAAATTATATCTCCCAGTTACAGTCGATGAATTAGCATAGGTGTAGCTTACTGAGTTTCCATCCGGGAATGTTACTGATTTTAGAGAATAACCTTTGTTTCCATCATTTTGATTATCATAGTATCTATAGATATATTCCTGACCAAGTTGATCAACCAGCTTTGTGACCCTTTTACCGTCTAAGAAAAGAGTAATGTAGTTACCACTGGTGCTCTCAATCTTTATTTTTCCTGGCGTTCTCTTCAAATAATAGCCAGCACCGCTTTCGTCTTCGAACTTGATCAACTCACCATTTGAATTATAAACTTCTTTATTCCCATAAATTGAAGTGAATTCAAAATCACCATTTGACTTTTTGACGAATTTAGAACCTTCAAGGAATTTTTTATAACTTCCTCCCGGCTTGTAATTAACCCCATCTTCACTCGAAAAATATACGGATTTACCATTGTCAAGCCTTTTGAAAAAGCTATATGTATTTATCAGGTAGGCGGGCTCTCGAAAGCTAGATAGTTTTAAGTTTAGAAACGTACGCCAGTAACGTCCAAATGCACTTGCTTCAGCAGCAGATTCCCAATAGCTTGTTGCACCTATACTATTGTCATACGTTCTTGAAATGGAAATTGGATTAGTGCCACCACCGATGAAATCGATAAACTCTTCGACTTTAGCTCCATCCTGATATCTGACAGGGTTTCCTGCCGTACCACACTCGTTTTCTTCTCTGGTGGAATTACCTGCATTACCAGATGAGTCACCCGAATAATCATCATAATAACTACTTGGTTCAAAATCTAAAAAGCGTTCAAGCTCAAAAGGTTCACGTGGTTCAGGCTGTCGAGCCCTTCCACAGTAATTTGTATCCGATGGCTTACACTCAGGCCACGAACCTCCACCGCCATTATTTCCACCACCACCATTTCCGCCTCCGCCGAAGCCTCCGCCAAATCCGCCTCCGACTCCACCGCCGTTTCCATCGGTGCAATCCGTACAGTCATCAGTTTCATATGCCGCAGCAGAATTTAAACCCCAGCCCCATTCTAGCGTTTGAACATCTTCTGATGTCTCTTCATCTATATAGGTGTGTGTGGTAAGTGTTAAGTTTGTCGTGAACAACGCCAAATATAACGCTGACTTTTTGACACTAATCTTCATTAATTCTCCTTGGAAGATTGTTTTTTAGTAATTTATCAATTTTTTCAAAAGTAGAGAGTATTTGCGGGCATTCGAAGACGACTGTGCCTTCAGGGTATCGCATAGCCCTTGGTACTAATACATTATTGTCACATAGCGACTTTATAATGCTTTGAAGATAGTCCACTCTCATGTTCAGTTTTTTAGCAAGGCTTGGTAAGAAAACCACAGGGTGGAACCAAAGAAATCGAATGACTAAAAGGTGTGATTGCGCCTGCGGCATCAGGATAAACGGAGTGGTCAGGTTTCTATTTGTAGTTTCGATTAAATCCAGACATTGTGAGCCTGTGGCCTCAGCCCAAGCCTGTGCCCGTGTCCAATAATCACAGTCAACATATTCCTTCGTGGTTAGATCATATTGATGTAACGCGTTAAAGTAGTCGTTTTTATCAGCAGAAAGGCGATATAAAAAGCTCAGTAGAAGGATAGGCTCCTTATGCAACTGAGCAACAGCCAGGGCTCTCGCCGTGCGACCATTAGCATCGTAGAAAGGGTGAATATTAACCAGTCTTGAATAATTAACTATTGTAGTGGATAAACTAGATTCTTGACACTTAACATCGTTCACATATTCGTTTATTAAATTATGTAAACGGTCTGGTGATGGGGGGATGTATAAGCGTTCACCATTTGGCGCTGAAACCTTGCACTCAACCTTTCTTATTGATTCATCAGGTTGACCGTTTAATAAAACAGCATTGACTCGGCACAGAGAGCTTAAGCTAACTCCCTGGTTAATAAAAAGACTAACTGCCTGATTAAAAGCTCGATTTAAATGAGCTTGCTGACGTACTGCCTGATTACGAAAACCTGCTTGTGATTCAAAAAGCGCAATCTGCGCTCTCGTCACGCCTCTTGTCTGCCTTAAGCTAGAACCACCGGCTAAATAACGTACAAACAAGCGAGTTAAAATATCACCTTTTATTAAGTCCATCTTATAAAAAATAAAAATTCTTAAAATATAACTCCATGTTATATCATATTTGTTCCTGTTTTATGAATAAATTTACCAAACTAATGAAAAGATATAAACCATTGCAAGATAAGCTTCACCAAACCGCCGGAAAAGAACAAGAAACCTTAACAAACATTATAGGGTAAACACATTTGCAACAAATAATTCAAGCATTTAAACTCAGTATAATATACGATACTAATTCGCGCGTTTTCTTGTTTCACAGGCCCGTAAAACGGCTCTTTTCTGCTCATTATCGCAAGACTGCCACGTCATAATCTCATTCAAAGTGCGATAACAGCCAACACAAACATCATTATCGTCAAGACAGCAATGACGAATACATGGTGACGGAACGATCTCCGTCTCACTTTTTGTCAACTCTGGCCTTTTAGTCACACTCATAACAATTCCCCCTATTTTCGACATATTATACCCCTTTATACTCAGGCAGAGATCTTTTACTTGCCAGCAAGCAAAAGATCGTTAAGATGCGCGCAACAAAGCAGGCAGCAAGCAAAGAGCCCAGAGCCATTGAAGTTAAGACACTGTCTTCTATTTCGCTTTATGACACTCTATTGAAATTTGCTACGACCATTATAGGAAACCAGGTTGTCCGCTTAAGCCGAACTTCGTGCCAAACACGACGACTCTCCAACAGATGAAACACTGTTTTCACTCGTAGCCAATGATCTGATAAGCCAGGGTTATAGTATTCGCCCAGGTGCGATACCTTGCGATCTGGTGGACGATTTACTGGCCTATCAGCACAGCATAAGTACCCAGAAATATGAACAAGCAGGCATAGGCCGGGCGATTACTTTTTACACAATGACTTTGTGCGGACAGACGAAATTTGCTGGATAAACGGTGAGTCTGAGCCCGGCCAGCGGTGGCTGGACTGGACCAGTCAGCTACAACAGTTCCTGAACCGTCGTCTATTCATGGGACTGTTTTCGTTTGAAAATCATTTTGCCCATTACGCTAGCGACAGTTATTACAAACGCCATTACGACGCATTTAAAGGTGAAACGAACCGAGTGCTGTTACTGGTTACTTATCTTAACCCCGGCTGGGGCCCTGAAGATGGGGGAGAAATGGTACTCTATCGGGACGAAAATGACCTTGAGGGGATCAAGGTGGTTCCATTGCATGGCACCCTGGTGCTGTTTCAAAGTCAAGAGTTTCCTCATGAAGTGCTCCCGGCAAACCGAGACACATATTCTGTCGCGGGATGGTTTAGGGTAAATACCTCCCTTGCAGGAAAAATTGACCCTCCAAGATAAAAACATGCTCTAAGCACGGCGGAAACACCTTAACCGGGCCTTAAATATTGTTAGGCCCAGGTATCCAAATGTTGCTCTTCGTCATCGATCTCACTTTGATCTTCGTCTTTATTGCGTGCATCTTCTTCTTTATGCTTCTGCCGTTCCATCTCAACTAAGTGCTTTTTACGTTTAATTTTTTCAGCCCGGTTATCGAGCACACCTGCAACTTTAAACGGGCCATCATGGCTTACTTGCAATCTGACAATCGGTGCCAGAAATGGTTTAAATGCATCCATAACCCACCTCTTTATGTGGTATTTCATGCCTTTATTATCGACAGTTATAATTTATTCTTTAATTTATGCAAAAAAGTACTTGCGCGCAATTCGTCACCTGTGTTTATCTATAAATACATTTTGAGCGCTCAACGCGCATCACGTTTTATACAAACAGTAAGAGAATTTGACATGCCATTTACACTGACAGCTATCCATCATCACCATCATACACCGGGATAACCTGTCAGGTATTTCGCTGGTGGGTTATTCCTTCAAGGAACCTCCGGCGAACAAGCAATCAACATAATTTATTTTCGCCCTGAGGTTCCCTCGGGGCTTTTAGTTTTTAAACTTAGGAAATAAATTATGAACACCAACAACCGTTTACGAATTGCCATTCAAAAATCTGGCCGACTTTCCAAAGACTGCCAGTCACTGCTTAAACAACTCGGGATTAAACTGAACCTGCGTGAGCAACGTTTGATCGCCCACTCAACCAATATGCCAATCGATGTACTCAGGGTCCGTGATGACGATATTCCGGGTTTGGTCATGGACGGAGTCTGTGATTTAGGTATTGTCGGTGAAAACGTGCTGGTAGAAACTCAGGCTGAGCGCCAGCGCAACCAGCAACCCAGCGAAGTGACTAAATTGGCAAAACTCGACTTTGGCTATTGTCGCCTGGCATTGGCATGGCCTCAGGAACTGGGCATGCAAGACAAAGATTGGTTCAATGGCAAACGCATCGCTACCACCTATCCCGAAATTCTTAAGCAGTACCTGGAAAAAGAGCAGATTGAAGCCAGCGTGGTGATGCTAACAGGATCTGTTGAGGTTGCACCACGTGCGGGCCTGGCTGATGCCATTTGCGACCTGGTCTCTACCGGTGCCACACTGGAAGCTAACGGCCTGATGCAGGGAGACACCATTTTGGAGTCAAATGCCTGCCTGATCCAAAACGCTAATCTTAATGACGATGACAAACTGTCGCTCATCAACAAACTCATGCCTCGCCTGCGTGGTGTAAAGCAAGCTAAAGAAAGCAAATACATCATGCTACACGCACCAAAAGCGCGCCTGGATGAAATTTGTGCTTTGCTCCCTGGTACAGGTCAGCCAACTCTGTTAGCACTCGCCGGTAGCGAGGACTATGTTGCCCTGCACATGGTCAGCAGTGAAAAACTGTTTTGGGAAACCATGGAAGAGCTTAAATCCCTGGGTGCTAACTCCATTCTTGTAATGCCAATCGAAAAAATGATGGAGTAACAACGCATGTTGATCTGGAATGAGGCTAACCGGGCGCAGCAACAGGCAGCACTCGCCCGTCCGGCAGTAACAATCAGTGACGAACTTCAGCAAGTGGTAACCGAAATCATTGCAGATGTCGAACTAAATGGGGATGAAGCACTGCTTGAATACGCCCGCAAGTTCGATAAACGCACGCAGCCCAGGTTGCTGGTATCAGCTGAAGCAATACAATCCAGTGAAGATGCAATTTCGCCGGAACTAAAGCAGGCAATCGATCAGGCATACAGCAATATTCGTGCATTTCACGCATTGCAAGTGCCAACAGAGAAGCGTCTCGAAACACAGCCTGGCGTTATTTGTGAGCTGAAGTATCAGCCTATCGACGCAGTTGGTTTATACGTGCCGGGAGGCAGCGCACCACTCCCCTCTTCTGTGCTGATGCAAGGTGTGTGTGCGCAACTGGCAGGTGCACAAACTATTGTACTGTGTACCCCGGTCAACGGTGATCAACAAATTGATCCGGCAATTTTGTATGCGGCTAAAAAATGCGGGATAAGCACAATCATCGAAAGCGGTGGTGCCGGAGCTGTTGCGGCGATGGCACTTGGCACGTCAAGTGTGCCAAAGGTAGATAAAGTGTTTGGCCCTGGAAATGCGTTTGTCACTATGGCCAAACAATTGCTATCACAGTCTTTACCCGGGTTCGCGATTGATATGCCAGCAGGTCCGTCAGAGGTGTTGGTTATCGCCGATGAACGCGCGAACCCAGCCTATGTTGCAGCTGATCTGTTATCACAAGCTGAGCACGGGCCCGACTCACAGGTGCTCCTGCTCAGCAACAGTGAAAAACTTATCATTGAAGTACAGGGCGAGCTGAACCGACAGCTATCTCAGCTCAGCCGTGCCGATATCGCAAAACAAGCATTGGACAACAGTACCCTGATTTTAGTCGCTGATATGGAACAAGCATTTGCGGTGAGTGCTGAGTATGGTCCTGAGCACCTTATCTTGCAGCTCGGCGAACCAGAGCCTTATTTACCGTTAGTCAAAAATGCAGGCTCGGTATTTGTCGGAGATTATACACCTGAGTCTGCGGGTGATTATGCGTCGGGCACGAACCATGTGTTACCGACTTATGGCTACAGTCGTTGCTACTCAAGCCTTAACCTGCTCGACTTTTATCGTACTTATACGCAACAGACAATCAGTAAAGGGGGTTTACAGAAACTGAGCAAAGCCATCTTACCCCTGGCGCAGGCCGAAGGTCTGGATGCCCACGCCAATGCTGTAAAAATCAGGCTGGAGAATAACGCATGAGTCAAATTGAATTACCAGAGAACATTGCTGCGCTGAATGCATATAGTTCGGCAAAGAGTGAAAAGCTCACCGGCACAACCTGGCTGAATGCCAACGAAAGTCCGTATTCACGACGCGTGAGCCTCAACTTTGATGCGCTTAACCGTTATCCGGACCCGCAGCCAGTGGCCGTGATCAACGCTTATGCAAGCTATTGTGGGCTGAGCCTGGAACAAGTGTTAATGACACGCGGCGCTGATGAAGGTATCGAGCTATTAGTACGCACTTATTGCACACCGGGCCAGGACTCTATTGCCTTATTCTTCCCCACTTATGGTATGTATAAGGTAACGGCGGATACACACAATGTCGGCATTACTGCACTTGAACAAACCCTTCTGCAACAAGGTAGCGCCGCAGAGATTGCAGGCGCTGTAGGCAACGCAAAACTGGTTTTCATCTGTAATCCCAATAACCCGACGGGCGCAACAATAGGCACAGATAAAATCGCTGCAATTGCGGCGGCTTTGAAAAATAGAGCACTAGTTGTGGTAGATGAAGCATATATTGAGTTTCGCGAACAGTTAACTGCCGTGAGTCTGTTATCTGATTTCGATAACCTGGTGGTACTACGTACCTTGTCAAAAGCATTTGCCCTTGCCGGGCTCAGAACCGGCTTTATGCTTGCCTCACAGGAGGTCCTTGCACCTGTTCGCAAGGTTATCGCACCTTATCCGGTGTCGGCAGTTGTCGCACAAATCGCACAAGAAGCACTAACCCCAGATGCAATTACCCAGATGCGTCGCCAGGTGAGCATTCTAAATAAAGCCAAAGAAAAGCTCACTGAACTACTTGGGGGCTCTGACAAAATTGCCAAAGTGATGATTGGTGAAGGCAATTTCATCACCGTCCAGGTTCGTCAAAAAAGCGATATTGACCAGGCAATGCAATCGGGTTTGATCATGCGTCCTTTTACCCTCTTCGAGGAAAATAATTGGCTACGTATTTCAATTGGTAGCGAGCAGGAATTAGAGCAAGTCAGACGCTGGCTGACACAACCACAGGCAGAACAATAACAATGAGTACTCCATATTTATTCATCGACCGAGACGGCACCCTAATTGAGGAGCCGGTTACTGATAAGCAGGTAGACAGCCTGGAAAAGCTGGCACTGCTGCCAAACGTCATCCCGGCCCTACTCTCACTTCAGGCTGCCGGTTATAAGCTGGTCATGGTCTCAAATCAGGATGGACTGGGTACAGAGAGTTTTCCAGAGGAAGATTTCGCCCTGCCGCACAATCAAATGATGGCGATTTTTACCAGTCAGGGGATCCGCTTCGACGAGGTTTTAATTTGTCCGCACTTTGACGAAGACAACTGTGAATGCCGAAAGCCTAAAACAGGGTTGTTAACCAATCTGATGCGCTCTGGCAAAGTTGATTTGGCCAACTCCTATGTGATTGGTGACAGACAAACTGACATTCAACTGGCCAACAACCTGTGTATAGAAGGCATTCTATACGACGATAACTGGCCAGAAATTGTCACCCGTCTGACGACACAGAACCGTCAGGCAGCGGTGCAGCGCAACACCAAAGAAACACAGATCAACCTGGCGCTTAATCTTGATCAAAACAGTACCGGCTCTATCAGTACAGGCCTTGGCTTTTTTGACCACATGTTGGATCAGATCCGCACTCACGCAAATATAGGTCTGACTATATCAGCAAGTGGTGATCTGCACATCGATGAGCACCACCTGGTAGAAGACATCGGCATTGCGCTAGGACAAGCACTCAAACAAGCACTGGGCACTAAATCGCAAATTGCGCGCTACGGATTCGCGCTGCCAATGGATGAATGCAAAGCCGAGTGTCAGCTTGACTTGTCTGGTCGAGCTTCATTCGTGTTAAATGCTGACTTTAGCCGCGAAAAAGTCGGCGACCTGGATGTACAAATGGTCGAGCATTTCTTTAAATCACTCGCCGATAATGCCAACATCAGCCTGATCCTGTCAGTGAGCGAAGGAAATTGTCACCACCAGGTCGAGGGCCTGTTTAAGGTCTTTGCACGCGCGCTGCGCATGGCCATCGCAAAAGATACCAGCCAGCAAACCGCCAGCTCTAAGGGGTGCTTATGATTGCCATTATCAACACAGGGTGTGCCAATATTAACTCGGTCCGATTTGCCTTTGAGCGGCTCGGTGTCAACCCGGAAGTGATCCGCGATCCGGCACAACTAGAGCAGTTTGAGCGTGCAGTCTTACCCGGTGTCGGACACGCCTCTGTCGCAATGAAACGCCTGCGTGAGCAAGGCTGGGATCAGGCTATCGCTGACTACCAAAAGCCACTAATGGGGATTTGCCTTGGCATGCAGCTACTTTGCGAACAAACCGAAGAAGGCCAAGTTGAGTGCCTGGGCCGTATTCCAGGGGCAGTACGTCATCTTGAAACCGGACAATTAACCAGTCCTCATATGGGCTGGAATACATTGTCTTTGGTCAAGACACACCCATTAACGCAAGGGCTCACCCCGGACGATCAAGTCTACTTTGTGCATAGCTTTGCGCATAGTTGCAATGCCAATACCCTGGTTGCAAGTGAATATGGTACGCGCTTCTCTGCAGTCGTTGCCAAAGATAACTATGCAGGCATGCAGTTTCACCCGGAAAAAAGTGCCAAAGTGGGTGCTAAATTACTCAATAACTTCCTGAACTGGCAATTATAAGGATAAGACTATGATCATTCCTGCATTAGATGTATTACAAAACCAAATTGTACGCCTGTATCAGGGCAAGTATGACACCGCACAGTTTTACCCTTTCGAGTTGGCTGGGCGTTTAAAAGAATACCAGGACGCAGGCGCTGCTAAGCTTCACCTTGTGGACCTGGAAGGTGCCCGCGATCCACAAAAGAAACAATGGCAACAGATCCAACAGGCCACTGCTGCGTTATCCGCCCCTTACCAGGTAGGCGGCGGCATACGCCGGTATGATGATGTAAAGCAATGGCTTAAAGCCGGTGCGCAACAAGTTGTCATTGGCTCCATGGCGGTCGACAGTAAAGAAGAAGTTGCAGCCTGGATTGAAGAGTTTGGTGCAGAACGTTTTGTCATTGCACTCGATGTCAAACGTAGCGCTTCGGGATGGGCTGTTGCGACTCACGGCTGGCTTGAAGAATCTCAGTTGAGCCTGTTTGAACTCATTGATTTTTACCTGGCGCTGGGTGTATACGACTTTCTATGTACGGACATCAGTAAAGATGGCACGATGACAGGTCCGTCTTTTACGCTTTATCAAGAAATAGTCGCTCATAGTCCAAGTGTCAGAGTTCAGGCATCTGGTGGGGTCAGTAGTCTTGAAGATATTCGTCAACTCATTGAACTGGGCGTGAGTGGGATCATCTTAGGCAAATCTCTGCTTGATGGTGCATTTACTGTTGAGGAGGCAATCGCATGCTATCAAAGCGCATAATTCCGTGCCTCGATGTAAAAAATGGCCAGGTCGTCAAAGGCGTTAAATTCAAACAGCACGAAATAGTCGGTGAAATTCTGGAGCTTGCGACACTGTATAGCCAGGCCGGCGCCGATGAACTGGTATTTTATGAGATCAGTGCCAGCGTTGAAAAGCGCTTACTGGATGTGAACTGGGTTCGAGACATCGCACGCCACATCGACATTCCTTTTTGCGTTGCTGGTGGCATTAAATCTGTTGCAGATGCTGCTAAAGTACTAGAGCAAGGCGCGGATAAAGTCTCCATTAACAGCCCCGCAATCGCCAGGCCAGAGCTTATCAAGGAGCTACATGACGAGTTTGGCAAGCAGTGTGTAGTGGTTGGTGTAGACAGCTTTTATGATGCAAATTCAGGAGAATATCTGGTTTATCAATTGACGGGCGATCCCAACAGTGCCAGCCAGACTCGATATAAAACCAGTGAATGGGTGCAACGCGTGCAGGAGCTTGGTGCGGGAGAAATAGTCCTGAATTGTATGAACCAGGATGGTGTCAGAAAAGGCTATGACATTGAACAGCTGAGTAATATTCGCAAGCAATGTGATGTACCTCTGATTGCATCTGGTGGTGCAGGAACGATGCAGGATTTTGTTGATGTCTTTCAACAGGCTAATGTAGATGGGGCACTGGCAGCCAGCGTCTTTCACAAGCAGCTTATTGAAATTAAAGCGCTTAAACAATACTTAGCGGATAACAAGGTAGCTACCAGACTATGAAACTCACTCCAGATAACTTAAATTCTTTAGACTTTGACAAAATGTCGCTTATTCCAGCCATTGTTCAGGACGCACAAAGCGGTGTTATCCTGATGCAGGGCTTTATGGATCAGTCAGCGCTCAGTACAACATTTGAAAAAGAGCTGGTCACTTTTTATTCTCGCTCTAAACAACGCCTGTGGACCAAAGGAGAAGAGTCCGGCAATGTACTAAAACTGGTTTCAGCGTATACCGACTGCGACCGCGACAGCTTGCTGTTGCTTGCTGACCCTGCCGGGCCAACATGCCACCTGGGCACACAAAGCTGCTTTGATGAGGCCCGCCCCGCTATCGCTTTCCTTTCTGAGCTTGAACGCGTCATTTGCGAACGAAAGGACGCTGACCCTGCGCAAAGTTACACAGCAGCTTTGTTCTCGAAAGATCTCAGCCGAAGCTGTCAAAAAGTCGGTGAAGAAGGGGTTGAAGTGGCATTGGCTGCCATGAAACAAGATCAGAATGAATTACGCAATGAATCTGCTGATCTGCTCTACCACCTGATAGTGTTATTACAACGCAGTGGCCTATCACTTGAGCAGGTTGTAGAAACACTGAACGAACGTCATAAATAAAGCTGAGTTTTGCTCGACCTGTTATGAGTTCATGGTATGCTCAAGCCAGCTGATGCACTTTTTGTTTCAGCTGGCTCGAAAATTAAAATGAAGGACATAGCCATGGTCAATCGCCATCTCATTCTCCCTGTCGCACTACTTTCACTCGCTGCATGCCAGCAACTTCCTGATGACGTTCAGCGACGCGTTGACACCATGAACGAGTGTGAGAAAGTACTTGCTTTAACACAAGGCACTCAGAACGATTTTGCTCAGTTAAAAGGCAGCAAAGTCAACTCCCCCTTAATGAGCGCATGGCAGCCAAAGGCGCATTTAATTACCGACAGCTGCCAAATAAACCAGTACAACAGCGGCAACGTCGCCTACGAATGCACTAAGTCATTCAGTATTGAGGCTGATGCTGCAACATTATTTGATGACGTAGCAAAACAGTTAAGTACTTGTCTGGGCACATCATGGCAAAGTACAGCGGCAATAAATAATACACTGCATTATACCAGTAACGCCTCTGAGGCAAAAATCACACTCAGTCGCGGTAAAGGCCTTGACCACGAAACCCCCTGGGTTGTCGCGTTAAAAATCTCCAGGTAACAATACATCAGGCAGGTGATTATCATCTGCCCAGATATTGTCTAATTTGACAACAAACACGCCTCATTCTTTAATAAAACTTTGCTCAGCTCTTAATTATTAGTACCTAAAGTGGCATAGTGTTGTTAGCAGTTCAGGTGAGTTGACAACTTAGTAATAAGCACCTAACTTCAGACATCACAATAAAAATCAAAACCCTCAGGGAGAACCCAGTGTCAATTGAAATCAACTTTGAATTATCCGATGCCGACTTGGCGCATTTTCGTAGCATGATGCATGCAACCATCGAAAAGAGCCAGGGTTTAAGCGACGAAGAAATCATCAGCAAGGCCAAAGACTTGGTCAACAACATGGAAAAATCAAAACTACCTGAGTTTGTGCGCACGCGTATGATGTCACTTGCTGCCCTAATTGACGCAGTACAAGACGAAGAATGGCAAATGCCCGAAGATGAAAAGCGCGAAATCATGTTGTCTCTGGCTTACTTCAGCGAACCTGAAGACATAGTCCCGGACAATGTGCCTGTCCTTGGATACATCGACGATGCCATCATGATCGAGCTGGTTTTACAGGAACTGTCTTTGGATTTGAGCGCTTATCGCCAATTCTGTGGTTTCCGTGCAACAGAAGAAGCTCGTCGAGGCGACGCCGCTAAAGTTGACCGCGAAAGCTGGTTAGCAGGTACTCGTTCTCAAATTCGCTCTTCAATGCGCCGTAATCGCTCAAACACTAAGAAGTCACGCTTCTTTTCTCGGATCATGTAACTATACCTAAACAAAAAAGGGAGCACATGCTCCCCTTTTTGTGTCTAGTCAAACTATATTAACTACTGTGCATTCGGGTGCGGTACCCCCATCCAGGCTAAGTATAGCTGCTGTTGGCGCCGTGTTGGCTGTAATACCGCTGCAACCTGCTTAGGTTTCGATTGTGCCGCATCGAACGTGATTTCTGTCGACATCAATTTGTGACGACGTATAAAATGAACAGTGACTTTCTCCCCGGGCGCAAACAACGCCAAGGTGTTTTTTAATGTATCTCGTACCTGGTAATTATTAAACGCCACCAGCTTGTCGCCACTGGTTAAGCCAGCCTGCCAGGCATTACCATTTCTAGCAACGTGCTGCAATTCGAGTAGTTGACCTTTAGATACTACCTGACCATCAAAACCTGCCACTTCCTCACTGGAAACAGGGTGACGATAAGTCAGCCCCACTTTTTCGAACAGCGCGTCAACTTCCAATACAAATGGCGTGTCGACATTTTGTTTCCACCATACGCTATAATCCTGGCCACTGATCTCATTAAGAATATTGATGACATCCTGGCTGTCAAATGACTTGGGTAATTCATGACGCTTAGCCAGCAAGGTGTGAACATCACGGTAACTCACCTTCCCTTCACTGTCATCCAGCAGCTTGATATCCAGCATCATGGAAATTAAAGCACCTTCTGAATAAATATTAGTACTGAAGTTTTTGCCATGGTCGCCGCCCTGATTAATCCACTTATCAAAGCTAGTTTGAGCAACGCTCTGTATTTCTCTACCAGGCGTGTTCAGGTGACGATTAATGCGCTTCGTCAGCCCTTTATAATACTCTTCATGGGTGATGATCCCAGCGCTTAGCAGCAAGAAATCTTCGAGGTAACTGGTAGACCCTTCCGCCAGCCAGAGTAAATCACTGTAATTTGGGTTTACGTAGTCGTAAGGTACCAATCCGTCCGGACGGTAGTTTTTTACATTCCAAGTATGAATAAACTCATGTGCTGCAGTCGAAATAAAGCCGATGTAATCATCTCGTTTGGCAAATGCATCTCTGTGGCGTTGAATAATAGTAGAGTTCAGATGCTCGGTTGCGCCACGCGCACCACTGGTCGCATGCACCATAAAAACGTAACGCTCATACGGATAGTCCTGCCAGATCAAGGAACCCGTTTTCACCAACTTCTTCAGGTCACTGAGCATCAGGTCAACGTCGTAATTGCCCTCTCCCCATATAACCAGCTCATACTCGCGGCCATCTACTCGGAACTTGTATAGCTGGTTAATGCCCGATTCTATTGGCGAGTCCACCAGCACATCAAAGTTGGCAGCTTTAAAACGATGCTTGTTACCCGCAAACTCCATACCCGACACAGAGCGCCACTGGTCCGGTACCTTCATCTCAACGGTCACCGGTTCATGACGGAATGACTCGCTGAACATAAAAAAGCCGGACGCATCAACAAACGCATGACTGTCATCAATATGCCTCGCCCTGAGTCCGAGCTCATTTGCATATACCTGATAATTCACAGTTACTTGTGTCGGGCTGTCAAGATGTACTCGCCAGGTGCTTTTATCTACCTTATGCCATTCCAGTTCACGGCCTTGTGAATCAATCGCATCAAATGCACGGATCCCATTAGCCAAATTTAGAATTTGATACCGCCCTGTCCGCCAGTCCGCTAACTTAATATCCATATGAGCCTGAGCACTTTTGGGAAAAGTAACTTCGACTTCACCAAGGTGATGCTCTGGCTGGGTTATTTTCAGCGTGTATTCGACGTCTGCGAAGGCAGGTAAGGTACTCAACGCAATGAGCACGGAACAGATTTTTTTCATAATGATTCAATAAAATGACTATTAGGGTGTAAAACTAACAAATAAGTCTGATATCAGGCCATCAAAAACGATGAGTCAACAGCCAAAATAGGTGGATCTATAGCCTAAAATCTTCCACATTTATCAGTAATTTGATGTAAACTTGCTAATGAGTAGGTTAAAACAAAAGATATTAGGTTTCTGTGACTGATAAAACTGCGCGATTAGAGAAAAAACTATCACAAGCGATTGAAGCTAGAAAGGCGTTGGAAGAAGCGAGAAAGCAACAGGTAGATACCCTGTCAGAATTTGCATCCAAACTGACACTTGGTTGTAAAGGACAGGATGTGTCTCTCGATAACTTGCTGGCAAAGTATCGCAGTGCGTTGGCAAAGGGGATGGACTTTGAACATCTGGCCCCACTCATTGAAAATACCAGTGCACAACTAAAGCAGCTTGATAGCACCAACTCTGCCAATCATCGCAATTTGGTAACCCACATACAAACCGCAGGAAAGCAGTTGCAAAAACTGCGTGGTGTGCCAGAAGACACCCGCAGGAAACTGCGCGGCTTACTGGACAATGAGTTGGGTGATATTGACGCTATCCCAGAATTCGTGCCTTTGCTCGATAAGCTACTGCAGTTTTACCTTCAAGTCTTCGATGCTAAATATGACATTGATACCTCGACACAACACAATGACCCGGAGTTGGCAACGGAATTATTGGGCCTGACCAATGAGTTGGTGTTTGAAGACGATGTAGCTGATGAAGTAAAAGCGATAAAACAACGTATTTCAACAGACTCGAGCATAGATTCTTTACTTGAAAACGCCATTGCGGTGATCCGGATTTTTGCTAAGTCAATCGCGCGGGAAAGACAATCAGCCCAGGGTTTTTTGGTCTCGTTAAACCAAACTCTGGAAGAGTTGCATAAATCAATTGTCGACACCACTAGCCATTCCAAGTCGATCAATAAAGAGCTCAATGCATTAAACGAACGCATCGAATCTAAGATAAAGCGCCTGACTGAAAACACCCAAAAGGCGTCCTCTATTTCTGAGCTTAAGGGTTTAGTCGATGACGAGCTTGCCCAAATAAGCAAAGACTTGGTGGAAAGAGAGAACATTGAACGACGCGATAAGCAAGCATTGCTGGAAAGCTTTGATGCCATTAACAGCCGCATTAATGTGCTTGAAAACAAAGTAAACACTTATAAAAAACGACTGAATGAACAGAGATTCAAGAGCCTGTTAGACGGACTGACTAAGCTCCCCAACCGCTCAGCTTTTGATGACCGCTATAGCCAGGAGTTCCATTTATTCGAGATCCAGGGCAACGACGTTACTTTGGTTGTTGTGGACGTCGATCACTTTAAATCAATTAACGATAAATACGGCCACAGTGCGGGAGATAAAACGCTTCAGGTTATCGCCAGAGCACTTAAAAAATCCATCAGAAAGACCGATTTCATTGCGCGTTACGGTGGTGAAGAGTTTGTTATCCTGATGCCGGGAATGCCAATAGAAGCGGCTTACGCACCGCTTGAAAAGATACGCACAACCGTTAAGTCGATCCCATTTCGCTTTAAAGACAAAGAAGTGAGGATCACTATCTCATTAGGAGCAACCCAGCTTAAAGAAGGTGATTCAAAACTGACCGCCTTTGATCGAGCCGATGAAGCTCTGTATGAGGCCAAAAACAGCGGCAGAGACAAACTTTGCTTGCGTGAATAACAAGGAGATTGCCTATGCATGTACAGTTAAACCCAACAGGTGTACTTAATTTACTCTCAAAACTGGAAGTTGACCTGCTTCAGCACTCATCGACCATAGAAAGATACCGATTATTTAGAAATTGTGTATTAGCAGTACTTAATGTAGGCAGTCATACCGACTCAAGCTATGAAATTTATAACAAGTATCAAGATTTTGATATCAAGCTACTCGCCCGAGAACGTGGGATAAAGATAGAACTAACAAACCCGCCTAAATCAGCATTCGTCGACGGGAAAATTATTGCCGGGATACATGAACATATCTTTTCAGTTATCCGCGACATCCTGTTCATCTATCAGCGCCATGAAGAGCAACTCACAGATCCAAGAGCCATTACACACATGGTTTTTGACATTCTGCGAAATGCAGATGCACTCGAGGTTAATACAGACCCAAATATGATAGTGTGCTGGGGTGGCCACTCAATCAATGAAGAAGAATACAAATACACCAAAGAAGTAGGTTACCAACTTGGCTTACGAGGCTTAAATATATGCACCGGGTGTGGACCTGGTGCGATGAAAGGCCCTATGAAGGGCGCAACGATTGGACATGCTAAACAGCGGATCACCAGTAACCGCTATCTCGGTTTGACTGAACCCAGTATTATTGCCGCAGAGCCGCCTAACCCGATAGTCAACGAACTAGTTATCCTGCCGGATATTGAAAAGCGTTTAGAAGCATTTATCCGAAGTGCCCACGCCATCATTATATTTCCTGGTGGTGCGGGAACAGCTGAAGAACTGCTGTATTTGCTCGGTATATTGCTACACCCTGACAACGCTAAACAACAGCTACCTGTTATTTTAACCGGGCCAAGCTCTTCTAAAGCATACTTTGACGAATTATGTGATTTTATCGAAAAAATACTGGGTAAAGAGGCATTGAGTAAATTCGAAGTGCTGGTGGATCAACCAGAGTTGGTTGCACAGAAGCTAAGCAAAAGTATGGAAAAAGTCCGCGAATATCGCAAAACAGAGGGCGACGCATACTATTTTAACTGGACTTTGAAAATTGAAGACCAATTCCAGCAGCCGTTTGAACCAACGCACAAGAATATGGCAGAGTTAGACCTTCATCTGAACCAGCCAAAGCAGGATCTGGCTGCCAACTTACGCAGAGCGTTTTCTGGTATTGTGGCCGGAAATGTCAAAGAGCAAGGTATTACGGCCATTAAACAGCAAGGACCTTATATCTTGAGTGGCGATGCATCTTTGATGACAGATATGGACAAGCTATTACGTGCGTTTGTTGCCCAAGGCAGAATGAAATTACCTGGCAGCGCCTATGTGCCCTGCTATGAAATCAAAGCTTAACTAACAGGGTAAGGTACGGCCTTACCCTACCGCTCTCTTAACCTCGATGAAATACCACTATAACAACACCCATGGCTAAATTACTTCTTATAGATGCGCTAAACCTAATCCGCCGAATTTATGCAGTGGACGTCGACCAACAAGGCGTGAGTGAACAGCAAATCATGCAATCGTGCAAAGCGCGCGTCCATAACGCCTGTAAAAAATTACTCAGACGTATTGAGCCAACCCATGCAATTGCCGTTTTTGATGGTGAACGCAGCTGGCGCTATCACTACTACGCAAATTACAAGCACAGCAGAAAACCCATGCCGGAGCAACTTAAACAACATCTTGCTCTGATTGCAGAGGGGTTTCAGGAGTGTGGTATTACCGCTTTTTTTCCCGAACAGGATGAAGCAGATGACATCATTGCTACCTTAGCAAGCAAGGCCAGCCACAACAAGGTACCGTCTGTTATTGTGTCTACCGATAAAGGCTTTCTTCCTCTCAGTTCAGAGAATATAGAAATATATAACTATTTTTCAAAATCTTACACTGAGCACAATGAGATTTTAGAGAAGTTTTCGGTGCCGTACCATGCGTTAACCGAACTATGGGCGTTAATGGGCGATAAGACGAATGATATTCCAGGCGTAAAAGGGATCGGAAAGAAAACGGCCATAGAATTGATCTCAGAGTTTGGTCAGGTTGAGCATGCGCTCAACGCCCCGACGCTTGCACCTGCGACGCGACGCAAATTAGAAGAAGATTTAGATAACTTTATTTTAAGTAAAACGCTCGTTTCACTACAAACTGACATCAATCTCGGCTTTAATTTAAGTCAACTCCGGGTTATTGAGCGCAAATAGCTTGTTGTGTTGCAACGCTTCCGTTACGCTAGGTTTGGGAGTTTTTGGTGTATTTCAATGATTAAAAAGGTTTTACAATACGTTTTTCTTGGCCTCGCCGTATATGGGGTCATAGTGTACCTGGTCATTAATTTCTATAAAGATGACCCGCAAGCCATGATCTGGCAGGACCGGGAAGCCTTTAATAAGCGTTATATCAGCAAGCTAAAGCCCGACATGATTGTCGATCTCGATGAGGTGTTAGAAACACTCGGCAGCCCAGACCTGACCTATGTAAAGTCAGAAGGTGAACGAGTGGTGCAGATAGTATTTTACAGAACGCAGCTGGTAAAACCAGATGGGATCACCACGCAAGACGAATGTACTGGCTTGCTGTTTGAAAATGGCAAACTAACGCTCTGGGGAGCTGGCGCAATCGTAGCGTACGACAAGGCTTTTGAATGACGGTCAATGAGGACATCGCAAGGCAACTTCACAAACTCCTGACTCAATCTGAGTCAGTGTTATCGCTATATTACGATAAAGACAGCTGGCCTCACATTGATGTGACCCTGACCCAGTTAGCTGAGCAATATACTCGCCTTTACCGCCAGGCACCAAACGCTCTGCACGCTCACCTGCATTTTATTGCAACACCCTATCGGCACTCAACCAACGTTTTGGTAAAACAATCTATATTGCTATGTATGCTTGGTTATGCGCACGGTTATACCGAGCAAATTATTCATGAACTTTTGTCGGCAAGCTTTGCCAGTGTGCTGTGTGCCAGCCGCGAATATGACAAAGCAGCGGCAGATCACCCTTTGTCACAAGTCGAATCCAAAAAACTCAGACTGCGCCATCAATTAGCAGTAAAAGTTCTTAGCACCGGTCAGCTCAAGTCACCTCAGGTCACTCGGATCCTTGCGAGACTCTCAGGCTATGAATTATCAATTAGTCGTAAAAGTACGACACCATTGTATGACAACGTGACCCTGTTGGTTGCCATTGCAACTCAGGCCGCTGTTGCATTAATGAAAAAAAATCATCGCGCTTCGCTACCAACAATCATCAAACAGCTGTACCTGAATAATACCGACTCTTTTGTGCAAACCAGCTTACAGCTTCTTGCCCGCCAGTTTGAAGCCTATCCTGCCGGCGCGATACAGCGCCACGATGACAATCAGGCTCTGTTACTTTGTGAAGAAGACAAACATGCAATCCTTGCTGTTATACAGTCGGGTAAGATCACCCGTTTAATCAAAACACAAAGACGATACAAGCAACGCTACCATGCATTTAAAGTATCGGATTCACAATTGCTATACCGGGTATGGTCCCGTATTTCACCGCAGCCGCTTGCCACTGCGTCAGATCAAATGACTGAGGCGTTACATGTTGTTGAGCAGTTGGGCGGTGAAAACTTCAGCAGCTTCAGGGCAATAGAAAAAACCATCGCGCCATTCCCAGAAATAGAGGCCGCTTTATCTCAAGCCGCCAGGCTTTACAACCGCGAAGCTCAGAAAGGTGCCAACCTACGTCATTGTCTCACTATGGTTGGCCTCGATGCCGCGGCGCTGTTATGCCAGAGAGTGCTGGTTGAGCAATTGATTGTGCAACTCAAGCATCCATTTGCGAAAGACATCTGGCATAAGTATCAGCTGTTCGCTCAGGTACTGGCCGCACTGGTTCAGCAGAACTATGGTCATCACTATGAGCACATTTTGTCTCCAGTCAGTGCAGCTATTGCATTTATGCTCAAGGAGCATAGTGTTGATATAAAGCGGTTTGTGTATACCAGTGAATGTAGCACTAACCCCCAACCTGTTTCTCTGGCGTATCTATATGGTTTTGCAGCGTATGATGAAGAAGCGTTCAAACACTACTTTCACACTCACTTTGCTAACAGTGAGGCTCACCGTGCCTTTGAGCAGTCAGAACTATACAAAAAGTCAAAACTAAAGGGGCTGTCTTTAACCTTTGCCGCTGTCAAGGTGCTTACGTTGAAAATCTGTGATGCCAAGTTTGAAACATCGGCCTGGCAACGTCAGTTACTAGATGAACAAGCCAAAGAACACAAGTGGCCTGATTTGAATGCCCTAGAAGCACACCTGCAATCACTTGGTTTATATAATTTAATTGAGTAATATTTACCCGATAAATATTATGCATTTCGACTATTCATGGTATTTATGCCATTTATTCATTCCTGACTGGAATATAAATGAATAAATTGCTATAAAACGCGCTTAAATTTTCAAGCGAACCAACATCACCAGAACAGCTCGACTAAACTAGTTAGATCTATTCTGAGAAGTGATTTTACTTTTGATAAAGGAAACATAAATGGCTAAGCAAACTATCACGGTGATCCGTGGCGACGGCATCGGTCCAAGCATCATCGACTCGGCAATTGAAATTTTGAATGCAGCGGGCTGCGAATTCGACTACGAGTACGTTGACGCGGGACTTGCAGCACTGGAAAAAACTGGTGAGCTACTGCCTCCTGAGACGTTAGACGCCATTGAACGCAATAAAATTACGCTTAAGGGACCGCTTACTACGCCAGTGGGTGAAGGCTTTACTTCAATCAACGTAACTCTGCGTAAGCACTTTGGTCTTTATGCCAATGTTCGCCCGGTAAAATCATTTGAAGGCACTAAAGCACGTTATGATGACATCGACATCATCACAGTACGTGAGAACACTCAGGGCATGTATTCAGGACTTGGTCAGGTTGTTTCTGAAGATGGCAGCGAAGCCGAAGCAATGTCTAAAATCACCCGTGAAGGCGCTGAAAAGATCGTCACCTTTGCTTATGAGCTGGCACAACGTGAAGGCCGTAAAAAAGTTACTGCAGTTCACAAAGCAAACATCCTTAAATCAACTTCAGGCTTGTTCCTTAAAGTTGCGCGTGAAGTAGGTGAGCGCTTCCCTGACATCGAGTCAGCTGAAATGATCGTTGATGCGACCTGTATGAAACTGGTCATGACACCAGAAGAGTTTGATGTTGTAGTAACCACAAACCTGTTTGGTGACATTATTTCTGACCTGTGCGCAGGCTTGGTTGGCGGTCTGGGCATGGCTCCGGGTGCAAACATTGGTGAAAACGCAGCAATTTTCGAAGCAGTACATGGCAGTGCACCAGACATCGCGGGCAAAAACCTGGCTAACCCAACCTCTGTTATTCTGGCTTCTATTCAGATGCTTGAATACCTCGATATGGGCGAAACTGCTGATAAGATCCGCAATGCAGTTGCTGACGTTATCAAATCTGGCGATCGTACAACACGTGACCTGGGTGGTAATCACGGCACAACTGACTTTACACAAGCTGTTATCGACCGCCTTTAAGCGATCCGCGCATTTAATACCAACGCCCTGCTCATGCAGGGCGTTTTTTTATCTGAATCATTAACAGTAGCAACACACTTAGCCATAACAAACTGCCTGCCCCACCATCCTGATCATTGCTGGTTGCAACAGAGAGCGTTACATCTGCTGTTACTTTTACCTCTTGACCGTCATCAAGATCCGTTATTGTCGCTGCCACCTGGTAACTTCCTGCACTCTGATACGTGTGGCTGATAGCCCCACCACTCCCTTCGTGACCATCTCCAAACTTCCAGCTCACTGCATAATTGCCAGACCCACCGCTTACTGAAGCATTGTAGCTGGCTGTTAAGCCGTTTTGCGATACGTTAATCTCACCTACCAGGGGGACGGTAACGCTTGTGTCTATTGATTTGCTTGCTTTGCTGCCATTAGCGTCTTGTAATGACACCACTATCCGATAGCGCCCTGATAAATTATATTGGTGCTGGATCTCGGCTCCATCTAAATTTGTACCATCACCAAGGTCCCAGCTGATTACTACCGGTGACACCCCGCCACGATACGCCACACTGGCAGTAATATTTCCATTGTCGTCTGTAATCTTGGTATCCAGGATCTCCAGCGGCGGCGCTATGGTCACTTGCTGATTAACGGATTGCACCTCACCAGCGGCGTTTGTTCGGGTAAAGACGACGGTATAGACACCCTCACTGCTATATTCATGCTCAGGTGTAAGAAACTTACTACTATTACCATCACCAAATTGCCATTCAAATGTATCTAACGTACTCAAAGCTAACCCAGAGACTGAAAACTTGGCCCTAAACCCCTCTGCACTGGCAATAACCTTTGGCTCTGAGGCCGCTGTTAATTGTAGTTGTGCTTGTTGATACTGCTCGCTCACTTCCAGTAATTCGATTGTTACCCCATGTTCAGGCAGAACAACTCCTGAAACTGGTTGCTGAGGATGGCTATAGTCCTGGCTGTCATTGAACATATAAATAGCCTGCAACTGAGTGTCGCCAAGCCCCGCAGGTTGATCCTGTAATCTCAGCGTGGCATCTCTTAACTGAATACGGGTGGCTGCCGGACTAATGCCATTTGCACCAGGTATGATCTGCTGGTCATTATCAACGACCAGTATTTTGCCTTCTCCGGGGCGAAAAGAAACGGAGTTATTTTCAATATTCTCATTGGCGTACCAAACGAGTACTCCTGGCGCATAGCTTGCGCCTTGCAGGCCAGCGTCAATCCCAAGATGGGACCTAAGTTGTAGATAATAAGCCTGCCCCAACCCTTCGCGATACCGACCTATTCTGGTAAATCCATTTAAAGACATTTGTTCTGAGAACTCCGCATCTGCCAGTACAACAGTGTTTTCATCACCTACGACTGAGATATCATCCAACAACAGGCCAAAGCCATATTCAATACTGTCGGTCTGATAGAGAAACTCCAGAGTCACCGTCTGACCTGCGTATGCTGCAAGCGAATAACTTAGGTCAGCCACCTTGCTGCCATTCTCACCACCGGTTACTTGGCCACTGTGGCCATCAATATAATGGGTGACTGTTGGATATATTGGGTGCTGCATTTTGGTATAATTCCCCACAAGCGGGATTTGATTCGCTTTTACCTGAAAGAAGTCAAAGCCGCTCTCAATATCGAATCGAGCCTGCATTGTGAGGGTTAAGTCTGTTGACGCCGGCAAAGAGAACGTCATGCTGGCTGTGTTTAATTTGTCATTCCCCTGTCCGGAATAATACTGATATTGTCCCGATAAAGGTTCTCCAACATACTCTAATCTGGCTGGCAATATGACTTTAAGTTGATCGGTTTCCCCCGTATATTCGCCTATATGGCTAATATTGGCTTGATAGCCTTGGGTTAATTGCGCGAGTTGCAACTGAGTTTGATTAACCCAATTACCGCCAAACTTTTGCTGTAACCTTTCCAGGTTACGAGGAGAGAATGAAACAGGTTGTGAGCCACGTAGTGAGCCTAACCAGTTACCACTGGACATTACCGACCAATTCGCCACCGGTTCACCAATTGCGCTACTGTTTAAGTCATATTCATCTATTAACCCGAGTTCATGACCAAATTCATGTGCAACTACACCCATGCTCGCATCAATCGGGTTAATTGTATAATTGAGAATACGTACATCGCTGTTTGTGACCGCCACAGGTGTGTAACCGTCTTGTGCAACTACAAAGCGGTGGGACCAAATGGCGTCAGTGCCCAACACTCCTCCACCCGCTTCCTCTCCAATGCTAGAATGAAATACCATTATGTGGTCAACAACACCATCAGGTTCATTCAAATTGCCATCACCATCACGATCGCTCAGATCTGTCAAATCATAGTCACTGAGGTTAATACCATAGCGTTCCACAGCCAACTCAACTGCTTCTTTAATCAAGTCTGCTACCCTGATGTCACGCTGGACACCCACTCTTTGTCCATAGTAACTTGCGTTCTGTGTTGCCGTGACCCAGCCAAAAACTTCTCCTGACAGTGCAAAGCTCTCTCCAGAGGCTTGCTGATAATACTGATAGGCACTAGTTAGAGTCTGGCCGCCAGGTCCATTAAAACCTTCCTTTGAGAAAATGAGTTGCCGGTAATGACTACTCGGATACTGAGCATAAAACATGTCAGAGTCACCCAGCTCCAGACGATTATCATCATTAGGCAGGTCAGGAAAATCTATCAGAATTGTCAGGATTTTTGCTCCTTGTAAAGGCTCAGAAGAAGCCGCCTGATAACCACGCAGGGCCACTGACTGTTTTGGTTGTTTGCCATTGAACGGGACACGAAAAACCGGGCTCTGAAATCCAATAAGATAGTCTGAGATCTTTTGTCTGGCTTCGTAATCAGAAAAACTTCTTCCTTCACGCTTTTCGAGCCAGAAGCGCAGTTGCTGCTGGTCCAGCTGTAATGCTGACACAGGCGCTGAAATAACAATAAAAAAAAGAACTAAAAGGCTGAATTTCATACTGATTTACCCGATGTGATCGTGCTCACGATAGTAGCAGGTTAGAGAAGATATTTCTAACTGCCCACCACCACACAAAAATGCATTAATTATTCACCCCCATGACAAATAAACACAATGAAACACTACATTTCAATATTTAAAACACCAAAAAGGCATAATAATGCACTTTGTTTATTTTTGAGCCTTGACACTGCCGCGTTTAGGCTTTTAAATAAAGAACATCAGATTAAACTTTTACGCAGATATTAAACATGCAAACACTATTCTTCACAGTTGTGGTACTCGTACTGGTCTTAGTGATAAGTCCGGCGGGGCCGTTGTGAGCGAACGTTTGCACAGACCCCGCACCAGCGGGGTTTTTTTTTGCCTTTAATTTAAATTTTGCTGAGGAATGAGGTAATGAATGAGCAATTTAATGGCTCGGAGCTGGTAGTTAAGGCGCTGACTGAGCTCGATGTTGACTATATATTTGGCTACCCAGGCGGATCTGTGCTGGATTTGTATGATGCACTGTTTGCACAAGATGACATTGAGCATATCCTGGTTAGACACGAACAGGCAGCCACGCATATGGCAGATGGCTACGCCAGAAGTACAGGCAAGACTGGAGTCGTGCTGGCTACGTCTGGCCCAGGGGCGACAAACTGTGTAACAGGTATTGCTACGGCTTATATGGATAGTATTCCTATGGTTGTCTTATCAGGCCAGGTACCTTCTAATTTAATTGGCGATGATGCTTTCCAGGAAACAGACATTGTTGGTTGCTCACGTCCAATTGTTAAACATAGTTTTAACTGCCGTGATGCCCAACAAATCCCGACTGTACTGGCAAAAGCTTTCTATCTGGCAAGCTCTGGCAGACCAGGTCCTGTCGTCGTTGAGTTGCCCAAGGATATTCTGAACCCACAACTTAAATACGCCTATGAAATGCCCGCTCGAATTGATATGCGTACCTACAACCCCAGCTCTAAAGGGCATTCTCGCCAGATCAAAAAAGCGGTAGATGCAATTCTGGGCGCCAAACGGCTGGTTGTGTATTCAGGTGGCGGCATCATTCTTTCAAATACATCTGAGCAATTAACTGAGCTGGTTGAAACCCTAAACGCGCCTATTACAAACACTCTAATGGGTCTGGGCGGGATCAGCGGCACGCATCCAAACTTTGTGGGGATGCTGGGCATGCATGGCTCTTTGGAAGCCAACAAAGCCATGGCCAATGCCGACGTAATCCTCGCTTTGGGTGCACGATTTGATGATCGGGTAACCAATAACGTCAAAAAGTTTTGCCCAAATGCCACCATAGTCCATGTCGATGTTGACCCGACTTCAATCTCAAAAACCATTCCGGCGCACATTCCCGTCGTTGGAAGTTTAGAAACTGTACTTTCACAACTGCAAAGCGCGATAGAGAAAAGCGCCCTGCGTATTGATCGGGCAGCTCAGGAATCGTGGTGGCAACAAATCACAGCATGGCGTGAGCAGCGCTGTTTAGCATATGATACACAGAACACCGTGATTAAACCGCAAACGGTCATAGAGAAGCTTTACAAGGTTACCCAGGGTAATGCCTATATCAGTTCAGATGTAGGTCAGCATCAAATGTTTGCTGCTCAATATTATCCGTTTAAAAACCCAAGGCAATGGATCAATTCAGGTGGCCTCGGCACCATGGGCTTTGGCCTGCCCGCTGCGATGGGCGTAAAAGTAGCCTACCCTGAAGCTGACGTTGTATGCGTTACAGGAGATGGGTCAATTCAGATGAACATTCAGGAACTTTCCACCTGCCTCCAGTATGGCCTGAATGTCAAAATAGTCTCCTTGAACAACCGCTCTTTAGGCATGGTCAGGCAGTGGCAGGATATGATGTATGGTGGACGCCACTCCAGCTCTTATATGGAGTCTTTGCCAGATTTTGTGGCATTGGCCGAAAGCTATGGCCACATAGGGATCCGAGTAGATCATCCTGATGAACTGGATGATGCACTGGCAAGAGCATTTTCCATCACTGACAGGTTGGTGTTCCTTGATATTCGCGTAGACGAAAATGAACACGTTTATCCTATGCAAATCAAACTAGGTGCCATCGATGATATGTGGCTGAAAAAGGGAGTAAAAGCATAATGCGCAGAATTTTATCTATATTACTGGAAAACGAACCTGGCGCTTTATCTCGCATAGTGGGGTTATTTTCTCAACGCGCATACAATATCGACAGTCTGACAGTGGGCACAACCGACGACACAACACTATCGCGGATCACCATTACGACTCAGGGCGACGACCGGGTTGTTGAACAGATAACCAAACAAGTAAACAAGCTGGTTGATGTACTTAAGGTCATTGACTTGACAGACTCAAGTCATATTGAAAGAGAACTATTACTGGTCAAAGTATTTGCAGGTAACGAGCAAACCAGGGCCTCTGTAACACGCGTTACAGACGTATTTGGGGGTATGATACTAGATATGGGTAAACGCAGTTATACGGTTCAGCTGGCCAGTAGCAGCGATAAAATAGCTTCATTCCTGGATATGCTTAGGCATGAGAGCGATATTATTGAGGTAGTTCGTTCTGGTACTGTGGGAATAGGGAGAGGAGATAAAGCACTCAAGGGATAATAGAATGTAGAGTGCTAAAAAAGGGGCTTAAGCCCCTTTTTCTATTAAGGATTAACCTGATCTTTAAGGCCTTTACCCGCTTTGAAAGAAGGGATATTTGCCGCTGGAATTTGGATTTCAGCGCCAGTTTGCGGGTTACGACCCGTACGCGCTGCACGCTCTTTTACAGAGAAAGTGCCAAAACCAACCAGTGCCACTGAGTTACCATCTTTAAGAGACTGAGTTACAGCACCAGTGAATGCTTCCAGCGCGCGTGTCGCTGCAGCTTTTGAGATCTCAGCGTCAGCCGCCATCTTTTCAACTAGTTGAGCTTTATTCATTGTATAATTCCTATGTTTTTATAATTTGCCGAAGCGGATTCTATGGTTATCCATTTTTTTTCTTTGTGCAAGCCTAAAATCCCGTTTTAACTAAAATATTTAAGCTAATTCGCCTTATCTGACGGGGATGTAATCATAACGGGCACAAAAACACCCACTTTTTGCTCACTTTTCATGCACTACGCCTCACGCCCCGTCAGACCTGAGCCGAGGATCACAGTAAGCAATAGGTTAAACCTTAAACGCAGCAAGCGCTCTTTCCCGTGCTGCTTTATGGTCAACTATCGGTTTCATGTACCCACTTATACCAAAAGCCTGCATATAATCATGAGGGAAATGGATCGATTTTGCCGGCACTTCGCTCAGCTCCGGCACAAATTTACGAATGAAATCTCCTTGCGGATCGAACTTTTCACTTTGGCTGATAGGGTTAAAGATCCTAAAATAAGGCTGTGCATCACACCCTGTACTGGCAGCCCATTGCCAGCCACCATTGTTGCTTGCCAGATCACCATCAATCAGCTTGCTCATAAAGTAATGCTCGCCCTTACGCCAGTCTATAAGCAAATGCTTGGTTAAGAAGCTCGCTACAATCATACGTAAACGATTATGCATCCACCCGGTCTGGTTAAGCTGTCGCATTGCGGCGTCGACAATAGGGTAACCTGTATTGCCCTCGCTCCACGCTTTAAAGTGGGCATCGTCCTGTCGCCAGTCAACGTGATTATACTTTTCGTTAAAGTTAACCCCTTTGCATAACTTTGGATAAGCGCAGATAAGATGTCGGTAAAACTCGCGCCAAATCAATTCATTGATCCAGCTAAACGCTGGTGCACTGGTCATCTGCAACAGTTCGGGAAAATGGAGCTGACTTTCTGCTAATAGCTGCTTCACTGACACAATTCCTAATGCCAGGTAAGGACTAAGCCCAGAGGTGCCTTTGACACCAGGAAAATCCCGATTAGCTTTGTAATCGACCATTTTTTCCTGAATAAACGACTGTACAACTTTTACCAGAGTTTCGTCATCAACTGGCCATTTATCTGAAACACCCTCCCCTGTAAGTAACTCTGGGGCTTCCCATTCAAATGGAGCTGCGTTTATTTCAGGCCAGCCGGGCAGGTAAAAGTGCTTTTGCTCGTACTGTTTAAGCCAGGCCTTTTTAAACGGCGTAAACACTTTGTACATCTCATTGCTGGCCGTCGTTACACTGCCCGGTGGGGCAATCAAATCACCATCAAATAAGTGCAATTGCACACCGGCTTGCTGACACGCGTTATCTCGGTCTTGTTCATTTACTTCATACTCACGGTTAGCGTAAACCTGCGCAACGCCGTTCACCTGACAAAACTGAGACACCACTGCGGGCACTTGAGTAAAATCACCTGCATCTAGCACGTGCAGGCGCACACCCAACTCAGCCAGTTTATGCCCTAGCCAAATAACCCGCCGCTTAAGTAAATCAACCTGTACAGGTGCTGCATTGTGCGCTTGCCATTGCTGCTCACACACCAAAAAGAGTGCATCGCGCGCACCATTTTCAACCGCAGCAATAAGCGCTTCGTTGCCAAAAACGCGCAAATCACGCCGAAACCAAAACAATGTAGACATTAAATCGCGAACCTCAGCTTAAGCTCGTTAGGATAAGGGTGAAAATAGACTTGCTGCATCAGGTAGTCATTGGGGTGCATGATCAAATGGTGACGCAACAAGGTAAGTGGGACCTGTAGCGGAACCTGACCAATGCGGTAGTCATCAATCGCCCGGCACAGCTCCTGTTTCTCAACCTTACCCAGTACTTTCTTAAAATACCCCTGTAAGTGCGATAATGTGTTAGCCTGGTCCTTACGTCTTGCCGGGCTCGACAATGCCTCCATCAGGCCACTGATGTATGTCTTTCTGAGCTCATCAAGCGAGACTCCTTTGCCCTCTGCAAGCAGTCTGCCAAGGTCACGATAGGCCTCGTAATTATGGCTCATCAGCAAGTACTTATGACGGGCATGGAAATTAGTCAATTCATGCAAGCCAGGATTGGTAACCACCAGTTCTTGCCAGCTCTTGTATACGTAGACCCGCATCACAAAATTTTCTCTCAGATGCATATCATTCAGACGGCCATTTTCCTCACAAGGTAATAAAGGGTTGCGCGCCATGATCTGCTCGGCAAATATACCTATACCTTCAGAGGTATTGCCTGTCTCAGCTTCGTTGTAGATCTTAACCCGCTCCATACCACAACTCGGGCTTTTTGCGCAAAAGATATAACCCGACAACTGATTACCATGATCCTCAGACACCTTTTTCCCATATTCAGCTAAATCGGGTGCATAGTCTTCATCGCTGTGCGCCGGACCAACTTTGATCACATCCTCTACTCTCACCTGACGGATCGTCTTTCTTGGGATAGGTAACCCGATAGCCACCTCTGGACAAAAACGTACATACTCGACGTACTGCGCCAATTCATCCATACAAAAGTTGCTACGTTTGTGCCCTGAATCAAAACGGACTTTGTCTCCAGCAAGACACGCGCTGATCCCTATTTTTATGGGGCTGTTAAAGTTAAAAGCTTGCTCTATCATTGCTCTCTCCATAACTCAAAAATGACGGATAGATTTAGCACCATTGATACTGTCGTAAGGCAATTTTGCCACCCTGTACCTGCACTCCTTCCGAGCGTAATAGTTGACTTTGCTCGATAAACTTACTGCTCTCCGGCGGAAAAGAAATTTTTCCCTGACTGTTAATCACTCTGTGCCACGGCAAACTTGACCCTGCCGGTAAGTGCTTTAACAAGTATCCAACTGCCCGAGCATGCTTAGGTGCACCGGCCAGACCGGCAATTTGCCCGTACGTTGCGACATTTCCAACCGGAATTGCGCCTATCAGTGTAAATACCCTGATTCTGAATTCCTCTTTAGTTTCCTCTTGCAAACTGCGCTCCTAATGCCGTGAACTGTTGCCACAAATGTCTGGCAACCGGCCCGTAATGACCCTGATGTCGACGAAAAGCGTGAATTGCTGCTGTGAATTCATGCTGTCGGTCTATTATCTCTATACGTTCCAGCTCGCCGCTTTCTAACTCCTGCCTGCACGTATTGAGACTGGTAAGGGCGAATCCGACTCCCTGGGATAAGAATAGTTTAATGGTACTGACATCATCCAGTTTCATCACGTGTAATCCACGAGAATACGCCAGCCTTTCACTGTCAAAGTCGAAACCACTCTCAACCATTGCCAGACAAGGATATAGGCTCAATTCATCATAGTACATACGCTTGGGCAACAGCCCACGCTTAGCCACAACACCAAGCTTGGTTTCGCCTATCGCGATGGATTCCAGTTCACCGGTTGCATGAAACAAATCAAACCAGGGCCCAATTCCTAAGTCGGCAGCGCCGGCGTTTACCTGCTCCAATGCGACAAAACGTCTACCGCTTGAGATCACCAGTTCAGTAGAAGGAAATTGCTTAAAGGTGCTACTTATCTGGGCGTTATACGTTTCCTGATGACACATAGGTTCATAACAAATGCGAAATTTTGCTTCATTGCCCTGTGAAAACTCATCCGCCAGGGTCTTTAAATGATTATGGTGTTCCAGCAACTTCTGAGCATGCTGATGAAAACGCTTCCCCTGCTCGGTAAGTCGGATCCGATAATCCTCGCGCGTAACCAACGCAAACCCCAGTTCATCAGACAAGCGTTTTAACGCTTGCGTAACAGCGGGCTGTGACTTATATAAATGTTTTGCCGCTTCGCTCAAACTTTGTGCATTTGCAACGGCATCAAGTACCTGAATATCTGCCAACTTCATAAATAAAATTTATTTTATACCAAAGTTTTAATAATTTTTATTTTATGCCCAAATTCATTATCCTGCACTAAGTTTTAGTCTGAGGGAGTAATTTTGGTGAATAAACTCGCACTCTTTTTTCCAGCCTTGTTGTTATTATCCGCATGTCAGGATGCCTCACAGCAAACCACTGCAACTCAGGTCATTCGCCCGGTTAAATTGCATACCGTGTCTGACCCTCAAGCCAGTCTGTTGCGCAGCTTTCCTGCGGAAGTTGTTGCAAACCAGGGCTCTTATCTTGCTTTTCGGGTTAATGGGGAACTGATGGAGTTTCCTGTTTTGGCCGGTCAGGAAGTGCAAAAAGGGCAGCTTCTGGCAAAACTCGACCCGGAAGACTTTGATCTTCAATATCAACAGCGAAAAGCCCAGTTTGAACTCGCCGTTGCCCAGCTTAATCGGATCGAGTCTTTATATAAAAAATCGATTGCCAGTAAAGCGGAATATGATCAGGCACTAGCAAACGAACAAGTTGCCGAGTCAGCATTCAAAATAGCCCAAACCAACCTCGAAAATAGCGAGCTCAGAGCCCCATTCGACGGTACGATTGCCAAAGTTTTCGTGAAAAACTATGAAAACATAGTCGCAAAACAGAATATTTTACGCCTTGAGACACGAGACCGTATGGACGTGATCATCCAGGTGCCTGAAAAACTGGTTGCTCGGGTTAATAAAGATCTTGAATATCATCCAACCGTCATTTTTGATGGTTACCCGGATAAATCTTATCTGCTGAATATTAAAGAATGGGATACGCAAGCCGACCCTGCGACGCTGACCTACAAGGTTGTCTTCTCACTGCCCATCCCAGAGGACTTTAATTTGCTCGCCGGGATGACAGGTCATGTCTATGTCGATCCCAGCAAGATCACCAACCACAACACATCGGAAATCATAGTACCGAATGAAGCGGTATTTTCCGATCAAACGCAAGCAGCGAAAGGCAACCATTACGTTTGGATATATGATCCTAAGACCCAACTGGTGTCTAAACGTGCTGTCCAGCCTGGTCAGTTGCGCCAGCAAGGTTTCGAAATCAAGAGTGGATTAAAACCTGGCGAGGTCGTTGTCTCGGCCGGAGTCCATCACCTTAGGGAAGGCCTGAAAGTACGCCCATGGACCAAAGAGCGAGGCCTGTAAAATGAGTCTTGCCAAATGGTCTATTGAAAATAAGGTGATCAGTGCAATGTTCGCACTGCTGTTGCTTTTAGCAGGCACAGTTTCGTACTTTGGCCTGGGGCAACTGGAAGATCCGGAGTTTACACTCAAAAAAGCCATGGTGATCACAGTGTATCCAGGTGCATCACCGCAGCAAGTTGAGGAGGAAGTCACCTATCCCATAGAGAATGCCATCCAGAGCCTGCCTTATGTGGATTACGTTACCTCTATCTCATCACCGGGCCAATCGCAGATCACGGTGGAGATGAAAAGTACTTACCGAAAGGAAGACCTGAAACAAATTTGGGATGAGCTAAGACGTAAAATAAACGACTTAAAACCAGACCTGCCTCCTGGCGTATTCACGCCCAAAGTAATGGATGACTTTGCGGACGTATATGGCGTGTTATATGCGGTAACGGGCGATGGCTATTCTTATGAAGAGCTAAAAGAATACGTAGATTACCTGAAACGAGAACTGGTACTGGTGGATGGCGTCAGTAAAGTAACCATAGCAGGAGAACAGCAAGCGCAGGTGGTTGTTGAAATTTCAAGTCAGAAGCTGTCACAATTGGGGATATCCCACAACCGTATTTTTTCACTGCTGCAGACCCAAAACAGCGTGTCTAACGCGGGTAAAATCCGTGTTGGAGACGAATCTATCCGAATTCACCCCACAGGCGAGTTTAGTCAAGTTTCTGAACTCGAAGACTTACTGATCTCTAAGCCCGGTGCCAAAGAGTTGATCTACTTAGGCGACGTTGCCACCGTAAAACGCGAGTACGCTGAGATCCCAACGCATATTACCCGTTACAATCGCGATCAATCTTTGCTCCTGGGTATTTCCTTCAGCTCTGGTGTTAATGTGGTAGAAATCGGTAAGGCCATAGAGAAACACCTAACGTCAATGGAATATCAACGCCCTCATGGTATGTCAGTCCACACCGTTTACAACCAGCCAATGGAAGTGGAGAAGTCCGTAGACGGATTTATTGTCAGCTTGCTTGAAGCCGTTGCCATCGTCATTGTCGTGCTGTTGATCTTTATGGGTGTTAAAAGTGGCATTCTTATTGGCGGTATCTTGCTTCTAACAGTGCTCGGCACCTTCATTTTCATGAAGATGTTCGCAATTGACTTACAACGTATATCACTTGGCGCTTTGATCATCGCGCTGGGTATGCTGGTCGATAACGCTATTGTGGTCACAGAAGGGATCCTAATCAACCTCAAACGTGGACAAAGCAAGATAAAAGCAGCGGTTAATATTGTAGAGCAAACCAAGTGGCCTTTGTTAGGTGCAACTGTGATTGGTATTACCGCTTTCGCCCCAATTGGGCTGAGCTCAGATGCCAGTGGAGAATTTGCCGGCTCGCTGTTCTGGGTACTGCTAATCTCATTGCTACTTAGCTGGGTTACCGCCATTACCCTGACACCTTTCTTTGCCAACATGTTGTTCAAACAAGAAATTCAGCAAGGTAAAGAGACTGATGACCCCTATCAGGGTATGATTTTTACCGCTTACAAGGCGCTACTCAGCGTGTGCCTGAGATTCCGTTGGACAACCGTCATCGCCATGCTAGCGCTCCTTGGCTGTGCGATGGTTGGCTTTAAGTCAGTAAAGCAATCGTTCTTCCCTGCTTCCAATACGCCCATGTTTTATGTCGATTACTGGCACTATCAGGGCGCTGACATTCGAAGTACAGCAGATAATCTGGAAAAGCTGGAAGCATTTTTGCAATCCGACGAGCTGGTTGAGGAGATCACCACCACCATAGGTCAGGGTGCGCCCCGATTTATGCTGACATATAGCCCGGAAAAGCAATATGCATCCTATGGTCAGCTGATCATTCGGGTAAGCGACAGAGAAGCTGTTGCGACTATGATAGCGAAAGTAAGAGAGTTTGCTGCCCACAACGAGCTGGATGGAAAGCTTAAAATCAAACGCATGGAAATTGGCCCGTCTACAGATGCAAAAATCGAAGCGCGTTTCTCTGGTCCCGATCCTGTGGTACTACGCAGGCTGGCTGATCAAGCTAAAAACCGCCTGGCACAAGACGCTGGTGCATTTAATATTCGCGATAACTGGCGTCAACGTTCTAAAGTACTTGAGCCGGTCTTTAATGAGCAAAAAGCAAGGCGACTGGGGATCAGTAAATCTGACCTGGACCAGCTGTTGCTGACAAGTGTGTCGGGCAACACAGTAGGTTTATATCGGGATGGCACTAAAATGCTACCGATTGTGGCCAGAGCACCCGAGGTTGAACGTCGCAACGTTGAAAATCTGGTCGACCTGCAAATTTTCAGTCCTGTACTCAATGTGTATGTGCCGCTGGGCCAGATCCTCGATGACGTTGAAGTCATTTGGGAAGACAGCCTGATCATGCGCCGGGATCGCAAACGCACAATTACCGTCATGGCAGATCATGATGTGATTGGTAATGAAACACCGGCTAAACTGTTTGCCCGGATCCGCGCCGACATTGAAGCAATCGAGTTACCGCAAGGCTACGAAATGCAGTGGGGTGGTGAGTTTGAGTCGTCCAGTAAAGCTCAGAAGGCCATTTTTGGCTCACTCCCGCTCGGATACTTATCCATGTTTATCATCACAGTGTTGCTATTTAACTCAGTGCGTAAACCATTGGTCATCTGGAGCACTGTGCCGCTGGCTATTATTGGCGTAACCGCGGGGCTGGTCATATTTCAGGCACCATTTAGCTTTATGGCACTGCTGGGACTGCTCAGTCTGTCTGGCATGTTAATTAAAAATGGCATTGTTTTGATGGATCAAATCAACCTGGAACTGGATAGCGGAAAAGCCCCCTATCAGGCGGTTTTTGATTCCGGGGTCAGTCGTGTACGGCCCGTATCTATGGCGGCCGTGACAACCATTTTAGGTATGATCCCGCTCCTATTCGATGTATTTTTTAAATCCATGGCAGTCACCATTATGTTTGGCCTAGGTTTTGCCACCGTGCTCACTTTGATAGTGCTTCCCGTAATTTACTGTTTGTTCTTCAAAGTAACCGCACCAAAATAAAAAAGGGCCGCAGTGAGCGGCCCTTTTTTTAGTTATTTTTTGAGAGACAAAGTCCCTTTCACCCTGCCTTTTGGCTTAGCGCCCGAGCGACTTTTCGGTCTATCACGATTTGCTGTATTATCACCATGTGAATTGCCTGAGCGCTTACGCTTTTGCTCAGACGCAGACTTTCTGCTTTGCCCTCTGCTAGCTGTTTCACCATCTTGACGCGGTTTCGCAGTGTGACGCTGCGTACGTTTATACGTATCCACAGACGCCTCTTCGGTCTTCGATGAACCTTCAATTGAAGCATTAATCTCTGCCATTTCAGACTCGCTCAGATGGCGCCACTGTCCAGGTCTTAAACCGTTGAGGTTCACATTCATGATCCGCACACGCTTCAGTGTTTGTACTTCAAAATCAAAGTATTCACACATACGTCGGATCTGACGATTCAGCCCCTGAGTTAAAACAATGGTAAACTGTCTGGCCCCGGTCTTTTTGACAAAACACTTTTTAGTCACAGTGCCAAGAATTGGCACGCCCGAGCGCATACCCTTTATAAACGCATCGGTGACAGGCTTATTGACGGTTACCACATATTCTTTTTCATGATTATTGCCAGCGCGCAATATTTTGTTGACGATATCGCCCTCATTGGTCAAAAAGATCAGCCCTTCTGAAGGCCGGTCCAAACGGCCAATAGGAAAAATACGCTCCGGATACTGAATGGCACTGACAATATTGCTTTTTATTTTTCGCTCTGTTGTGCAGGTCACACCAACGGGTTTATTGTAAGCGATGTACACCCGCTTCGGCTTGGCTTTGAGCGGTTTATTATCAACCAAAATGGTGTCTGCATCGCTGACTTTCAGACCCATTTCGGCAATCTGACCATTAACACTGACACGGCCGTCACTGATCAGGGTGTCCGCCTCTCTGCGGCTACAAAACCCGGTTTCGCTGATGTATTTATTTAGTCGCTTAGGTTCATTCATAAAGGGGCACTTTTCTTTTTCTGTGCAATGAGTCAATACTGTCCGATATCCGGCACATGGGCTCAGAGTCGGGGCTGCATGACCAACGGGCAGTTACGGGGGGCGCATGGTAACAAAATTTCATCGCCAGTAGAAATATTTCATCAGCTAGTGGCGGCTCTAACTTAGCTAACGTTATAACTTGCTCAGTCGCCAATGACGCCTGGGGCATTGTCTTTGGCTAAAAACGTCGGAGACACCAAGTAATTTGATTGTTTATTGTTAAGCAAGCTAAACCCGCTGAAGTCCACGCCTGTCCAGTCAATTTTCTCGGCCAGCCATATGTAGCGATGCACATTGTGTTCATTAATGACCACGAGAGGATAAGTAATCGATTGGTTGGTTTGCCAATAGGAATGGCCATGAAACTTATCATACAGAGACAAAATAGCCAGCCCACCCATGATGAAGTGACCACCGACCGAGGCCTGCAATTCGCCCTTTTCAATCAACCTGAGCGTGTCGTTGAGCCAGTCAAATCCGCCTATGGCTACGAAGGTCTGCTCCTTCTCGCCGCGCTGCTTAACCGCACTTAGTGCCCCCATCGCCATCAGATCTGATGCACTCCAGATTATATTTGTATTGGGGTAACGTTTGAGTAAACGCTGCGTTTTTTCCATCGCCTGGGTTTTTGACCAGCTTGCATAAATGGATTGTTGCAAAGCAACGCCCTGGCTGCCAAAAAAAGACTGCGCGCCTTGATTTCGGGCATCCGACTCGCTGCCATAATGACCATTGATTGCAAGAGCCTGAGGTTTAACTGAAGGCCTTTTCTCGCGCAATGACTCGGTCAAAGCCTGAGCCAGGTCCGCTCCTGCCCGGAAATTGTCAAAGTAGATCTCACCCAACCAATTTTTATATCTTTGTCCGGGTTTGCCAACCTCCACCTGCTCAGGCCCATTAATGGTTTGTTCTAAGGTTAAGTACTGTATTCCGTACTTTTCCAGCAAATCCAGATGTTGCTCAGCATTGCCGGGGTATAGCATCAAAACAACAAAATCAGGTGTTGCTCGATATTCTAGGTATTTCTGTAGTTCTTCCAGCTGAATGTAGCGACTGCCATCACCGTAAATCACGTCCAGTTTTACATTAAGCTGCTTACTGGCGGCCTGAGCAATAGATTCGACTTTTTGCCAAAACGGCTCACCGGAAATAGAAGGGTTCACTAAAAGTACTGAAAAATCGGCCTTAGCCCAACTCAAAGGGGCAAAAAACAACCCCCAGCTCAATAAAATACACTGCAACAACTTCACAATAAACAGCCTTTTAAATGTTACATATCACTAAGGCGCCGCACGCAACGCTTCAATAAATACTCAGCAGGGCCAGTTTTCTTTGCCCTATCAAGCAGTATAGCTAAAATCACCTGAACCAGGGTCAGCGCCAGGAAAAACCCAAAATACTCGACGCGAGTAAAAGACACCCTGGTCGCAGGAAAAAGAAAATGAAATACCAAAATCCCAACCACTGATTGTAGCAAGTACAAAGACAGGGAATAACGCCCCACTATCGCAAATACCAAGCTAAGCTTGGGCCAAAGTTGGCGGATGGCTTGTAACAGCACCAAATAACATAAGGCCATAGGTATTGCGGCCAACCAGTTCAATGTTTCCAGCATGTGCCCCACAGTGGTTTCGTTATTTGACCAAAGTAGCAAGGATGCAAGCACACTTCCCCACCACCAAGTCCACATCACCTTACCAGAGACAAAACGCTGCCCTGAAAACCAACCTCGTTCAAAAAGTTCCATCCCTAACAGCATCAAACCTAATGTATTCCACAAAGTTGCCAACGGGATAAGAATGATCATCATGTTGAAATGACTAATATTCTGGCTCAGCAACTGGGCATAACTTACCGGCAAAGAGCTCAGTAGTGTTGCATACTCGGCACTTGATCTGTCAAAACCAGGTTCACCGACAAGGATGCTGAGTATCACCAGCAAAATAACCGGAAGGACTGTCAGTAGCGCCGCGCTTAGCAATCTATCTTTTGCATCCAGCCACATTAGCGCCAGCAACCCGGACAACGCATAATTCAGCAGAATGTCTCCGGGCCAGAGTAAGTAACCGTGTAGCACACCAAACAAGCCCAGCACACATAAACGGGATTTGATAACAAAGAGATTATCTTCACCCTTGTTTTGCACTTTATACTGAATCACTAAGGCTGCACCAAACACCAGGCAAAACAGCGTTCGAAAACGACCGTCGGCAAACACAGTGGTTAAAAGCGACAAAGCAGATTCCATCCCGTCGCGTGTAACTGGAGGAACATAACCATAGGCAAAGTTTGCCATAAAGAATAAGTTTGTCAGGCTCAGCCCCAGTAATGCAAACCCTCTCAGGCTATCAAGGTATTGATTTCTCACATTAATAAACGTGGTCGCGATACATGTCAGCCCAGGTAACAGCAGATGCATGAAACTCTGGTAAGCTTTCATCTTCCATATTTAGCATCGCACAGGCTTCCTGTAATGCCCACCAGCTGCCACTTTCATAAGCCCTGACTACATTTAAGATATAATACAAAGTGTTTGATTTACCCAGCAGCGCATCATGGATCATCTCTGGAAAAGGTAATCGGCCAACTAACAGCTCCATTGGCTTATCCAAAATAGCATCCAGTAAGGAGAACAACCCGGCCAGAAAGCTCATACCGGCTATGCCCGGCGCAATTTGCTGTGCGATGAGCTCACAAAAACGTGAACGAACGATGCTGAGACGAGTTAGCTCGGTTGGTTTATTCGTTGCTACATGAGCGGTCATAATCAGGTTCACAAACTTGAGTACACGTTCGTTCCCCAGATACACCAAAGCCTGCTTGAGAGATTCAATGCGACTCTTTATTGGAAAAACCCCTGAGTTGATCAACCGCAACAACTTGTAAGCCAGGGCCGTGTCCTGGGCAAACAGCTCCGAAATCCGCCCCAGATTCATATGTGGCTTCAATACCTCTGCGTAGATCAACATGACTATAGCATAGTTTATTTCAATGTCTTGTTGAGAAATCATCGTGGGCTTTGCAAAGAAGTAACCCTGGAAAAAGGTGAAACCCATCTTTTTTGCCTCGACGAACTCTTCTTCGGTTTCTACTTTTTCAGCCAATAATTTAAGGTTTTTGCGTGTTTTCAATTGCTCAACGAGCGGGCCGATTGTATCCAGTGGGCTTTCAACCAAATCAAACTTGATGAGGCGGACCAGTTTAAGAAAGGGCTCCCAGTCTTTAGAGTAGGTGAAATCATCCAATGCCAATCGGTAGTTATTGTGAAACAGCGACCTGACTCGTTCGTAATTGTCTTTTGTCGGGGGGATCGTCTCCAACAACTCCAGGATCACATCACTGCTGGGCAGAAAATGCGCGAGCTCTTGATTAAGCGACTCTTCTCCGATATTGATAAGTGCCTTTTTACCAGAAGTCAGATATCGAGTGCCCAGATTGAGCTGGTTGTCCATGATGAGCCGCGCTGTCGCGGCATCGTCAGCAATGTTGGGGAAGCAATTTTGTTTACCATCTCGAAACAGCAATTCATACGCAACCACCTGTTTCTTCCTGTTAAAGATGGCCTGCCTTGCCACAAACACTTTCAAATCACTGCTCCCAGCTATCTACTGCTCAATTAATAGCACTTTTGTTTTATTAGTTTGTCTTAATGGGGAATATTTTAACCCCATTTCATTAGAAAAAAAATCAAACTAAAACATTAATGTATTAGAATAGTCGATAGCAGAGCGAGCAGGCAAACGCCTACTCATACAATTTTTCGATATATTGACTGGCAATGGTATCCCAACTGAATCGTTGCGCTTTTGCATTGTCCTTAATATCACGGTACCTTTGCGGTTCATGCCTATGTATATCGAGCGCCTGCTTTAAGCCTTCAAGTAACTGCTCTGCCTGCTCAGACAGGTTACGTCCACCAAACAGAAAGCCTGTTTCTTCATGTGCAATGGTGTCTTTTAGCCCACCAACCTGATGGGCAAGACAAGGCTGCCCGGCACGCATAGCCAACATTTGACTGATCCCGCAGGGTTCAAACGAACTGGGCATCAGGAACAAGTCACCGAGGTCATACAGATGATCGCCCAATGCTTGTCCATATCCTTGTAAATACATAACATTACTGTGACGGGCCATGACCTGAGTAAACAGATACTCAAGATGCGGATCGCCTGAACCCAGAATAACCAATACACCGCCGTAATCATTTATCAAGGCTGCCACCTTATCCAGGATCAGTTGACCCTCTTTTGGTTGTCTGAGCAAAAGCGCCTTCTGATCCGTTAAACGTCCAACACTGGTGACCAATGGGCGACGAAATTGACCATGTTGACGCCACTGAATGACACGCTGGTGAGCAATGTAATGAGCAGGCATTAGTTCTGATCGCTTGGACATCCATACAAGCAGCGCCTGCTCCGCCAAATCACAGTAGTGGCTCAGCGAGATTTCTGCGCCCTGTTCAGTATCCTGAGAATAAATACACCCATTGAGAATACCTGCCAGCCGACCTGCTCTGTCAGCAGCTTGCATATCATGCTCCAACCCTTCTCCCCCAAAGAAGCCACTTTCGTGATCGCTGCTTAGCTGTACTTCCTGACAATAGGTTGGTGAGACCAAATGTACTTTATCTACCAGGTTTATTGCAGCGCGCATAGGATTAAAACAATGGGGGTAGATGTGATCACATATCCGACTACCATCATAGCTCAGAGTTGGAAACCAGGATTCCAGACTGGAGTCATCATGCTTAAAAGGCCGGATCCCCTGCAAAGCGAGATTATGCACCGTATAGACAGTTTTGATCTGTTTTAAATTCACAAAACGAGGGCTGAACGCTTTCAGGACTGCCACCACAGCGGCATGCCAATCGTGTAGATGCAGCACATCAACCGGCCCTATCATCTCATGCTCAAGCAGCTCGCTGACTGCGGCACAGAATAGTGCAAACTTATTGGCATCAGTTGCAAATGGCTGATCGCCATCATTACAATAAATGGCTCCACCATGTTGTGAGAACAACGAATGTGACACAACATATTGCTCCACGCCTGAGTCACTTGCGACCCGCCAGAGTGTCGCGGTTTCTAAATGCTGTTTAAAAGGTACTGCAATATCTGCAACAAACTCCCGATTGAGTTCGAACTGGCCATAATCTGGCACGATAACAGAACAGCGAATTTGCTTCTCTGCCAATGCATAAGGAATGTCACGGATCACATCCGCAACACCCCCAACTTTACAACTCGGCAAGCGGTCATTTTCCGCTGCCACCATAACTACATGCATGATTGTCCTTTTACGCCGTTTCCTGGTTCTGACCTGCCAACAGCTGTTGCTTTTCTAATGCAACAAGCATATCACGGGTCACCAGCACTATGCCGTTTTTAGAGACTCTGAAGCCATTTCTTTTATCTTGCTCCTGATCATAACCAATCTCCATGCCTTCCGGTATGTGACAGCTGCGATCAATAATGGCATTTTTGATACGACAATGGCGCTCAATCACCACACCTGGCAGAACCACTGCGCCTTCTATTTCACAATACGAATGTACATGAACATTTGAAAACAATAGAGATTTCCGTACTCTGGATCCAGAAATAATACAGCCGCCAGATACCGTTGAATCCACAGCCATACCACGCCTTTCGTCGTCATCAAAAATAAACTTCGCTGGTGGTAACTGCTCCTGATACGTCCAAATTGGCCAGCTCGGGTCATACAAATCAAGCTGTGGTTGCGGAGATACCAGCTCCATATTCGCTTCCCAGAACGAATCTAGTGTGCCCACGTCACGCCAGTAAGGTTGACCCGGGTGGCTGGGATCACGAAATGGAAATGCAAATACATTATGCTCTTCGATAATGGCCGGAATGATATCATGACCAAAATCTCTGCCTGAACCTTCGCGCTCCGCGTCTTTCTTTAGCTGCTCAAACAGAAACTCTGTGTTGAACACGTAATTGCCCATTGAAGCTAAACAGACGCCAGGTTTACCCGGGATCTCACTTGGCGAAGCCGGCTTTTCATCAAAACGTCGGACTCGCTTGTTCTCATCAACTGTCATCACTCCAAAGGTATTGGCAGCATCCTCACACGGTACTTCTAGGCAACATACGGTCATATCGGCACCGGTTTCGACATGCTTTGCCAACAAAGCACCGTAATCCATTCTATAAACATGGTCGCCTGATAAAATCATCACATATTTAGGCAGCTCGTGACGAATAATGTCCATATTCTGGAATACGGCATCCGCCGTACCGCAGTACCACTCGTCACCATAACGCTGAGACGCCGGTAAAATCTCAACTGACTCTCCCAGCTCTTTCTTAAAGTGACCCCAAGCGCGGTTGACATGGCGGATCAAAGAGTGCGATTTATACTGTGTCGCTATGCCAACCCGGCGGATCCCCGAGTTAATGCAATTTGATAACGGAAAGTCTATTATTCTGTGTTTGCCTCCAAAATACACCGCGGGCTTTGCTCTCCAGTCGGTCAGCTCATGCAGCCTACTACCACGACCACCAGCCAGGATCAATGCATAAGTTTCTCTGGTCAGGTTACTAATATAACGGTTTGCATAACTGGGCATTCATTATCTCCATTAAAAAGTCTATCTACGATCTACTGCATTGGGGTTAAGCGCCAAATATCGTCACAATATTGTTGAATAGTGCGATCGCTAGAAAAACTGCCACTAGCGGCCGTGTTAAGTATGCTCATTCTCAGCCACTGCGACTGGTCCTGATAGGTTTCTGCTGCACGTTGTTGTGCATCCAGGTAGCTGTCAAAGTCGTGTGCAACCAACCAGGGATCGTGAGGGCTGCGGATCGCGGCAATGATGTCGTTGAAAATGCCGGGTTCAAATAAGTTGAAATGGCCACTTTCCAACAGCGCCATAGTATTACTTAGTGCCTGACTGGATTGAATGATGGCATTTGGGTCATAGTGCTGGCGCACTTCCTCTGCTTGTTGTGCGGTAGCACCAAACAAGAAAAAGTTATCTGCCCCCACCTGTTCTCTAATTTCAATATTTGCGCCATCCAGGGTGCCAATGGTGAGTGCACCATTCATCATAAACTTCATGTTCCCGGTGCCAGATGCTTCTTTGCCCGCCGTTGAAATTTGCTGTGACAAGTCCGTCGCGGCGCAAATTGTTTCCATGGCCGTTACATTATAATTTGGGAAAAATGCGACTCGAAGAAGTGATTTGGCCTTCGCATCTTTATTAACGACATTCGCAACATTATTGATTAGCTTAATTACCAACTTAGCCATTGCATAGCCAGGTGCAGCCTTACCACCAAACAACACGCAGCGGGGCACCATGCCTTGAGTATCGCCACGGCGAATGCGGTCATATAAAGAAATCACATGCAGAATATTCAGCAGTTGGCGTTTGTACTCATGAATGCGCTTAACCTGCACATCGAACATCATGCTGGCGTCAAATTCCACATCGCAACGTTCCTGCACCAACTTAGCAAGTTTTGCCTTATTACTTTGTTTAACCGATTGCCACTGACTCTGGAACGCTTTGTTATCGTAGTAACGACGCAATGACTTGATTTCAGCGTAGTCCGCCTGCCATTGTTCACCAATCTTGCTGGTAATTAATTCAGCCAACGCTGGGTTACAGTAAGCAAGCCAACGTCTGGGCGTTACACCGTTCGTTTTGTTATTAAATTTTGCAGGCCAGAGCTGATAAAAATCGTGAAATAAACCAGATTTAAGTAGCTCTGTGTGCAATGCAGCAACACCATTTACTGAAAAGCTTCCTACTATTGCCAGATAAGCCATGCGGATCTGCGGATGATCACCTTCTTCTATAAGTGACAACGCACGCTGCTTTTCCATATCTCCAGGCCACATCAGTGCCACTTCCGATAAAAAGCGCGCATTTATCTCATAAATAATCTCCAGCAGGCGGGGTAACAGACGAGCAAACAAGGACACAGACCACTTTTCTAATGCCTCCGGCAACAGAGTGTGGTTAGTATAGGCCATGGTTGAATTGGTGATTGACCATGCCTGCTCCCATTCGAGTTCATACTCATCAATCAGGAGCCTCATCAGCTCTGCGACTGCAATACTCGGATGGGTATCATTAAGCTGGAACACATGTAAGTCGGAAAATTCACTAAAATCAGTGCCGTATTGCTCAACCCACTGATGCAAGATATCCTGTAAACTGGCACTCGACAGGAAATACTGCTGTCTAAGTCTAAGCTCTTTCCCATTTTCACTGCTGTCGTTCGGGTACAGCACCATAGTGATCTGCTCGGCGAGGTTTTTCTTGGCAACCGCCTCGGAATAACTCCCAGCATTGAATTCCTTTAAGTTAAATTCATCCGTCGCTTCCGATTTCCATAGTCGTAAGGTGTTCACAACTCCATTTCGATATCCCGGAATAGGCACGTCATAAGGTACCGCCAGCACATCCTGAGTATTCACCCACATACGATGAGTACGACCCTGTTTATCCTGGTGTGCCTCAACGTGACCAAAAAACTTGATCACTCTGGCTTGCTCTGGTGCTGGCATTTCCCAAGGGTGGCCTTCACGTAACCAATTGTCTGGCTGCTCCATTTGAAACCCCTGCTCCATTGATTGGTTGAACATACCGTACTCATAACGGATCCCATAACCAATAACGGGGAGAGCCAGCGTCGCGCAACTATCCAAAAAACACGCGGCAAGACGACCCAGGCCACCATTACCCAGCCCGGCATCATGCTCTGCCTGCTCAACATATTCAAATTCGGTGCAATATTCTTTTAGCGCTTCGCGCGTTTGTTTCTCCAGATCCAGACTCAACACCGCGTTACCTAACGCTCTGCCCATCAAAAATTCCAATGACAAGTACGCTGCACGTTTACATTGGTTGTCGGCAAGGTATTGGTTAGTTGCTCTACATCTTGCTACCAGCCTATCTCTGACTGTCAGCGCTAACGCCTGAAACAAATAATGTTTTGAATCTCCAACTTTGTCACGTCCCAGGGTATAGTAAAAATGCCGCATCAAATCATCAGCCAGCGTGCTTTCATCCAGTTTTGGGGCTTCCTGCCAATGCTTTACGACACACACATTTGACGTTTTCTTAGTCATTCTTGAGATCCTCATTATGAGATTGATATACCCAGGCACTGTGTGCACTCAGGGATTGAGTCTGTTGACTTTTTTCAATGCTTTCTGTGGGATGTGCGGAGCTAAGTGACAGCTGCCAGACAACACCTGGAATCGCCGGTAATTTCGCCTCCACATCGTCACTGCCGGCATGTAATATCACCAGTAAATTTTGCTTTCTGAGCGTATCCGTCAACATATAGATCAGCGTTTTATTATTGCTGTCATGCCAATCCCCTTCCGACATTGGACGTGCCTCTTTGTTGAACCAGCTAATGTTGAATCTTTCATCTTGTGTATGGATATAAAACGGGTGATGAAATATCGCGTAATGACATCTGATTTCCTGAAGCTGAGCTATCAAGGCACACAAGGCGCTTTCTTGATCATCATCCCATTCTTTCTTTATGCGTCGATTCTGAGTTAAGCGCTCCGTGATACTTCGCGGCCAACTCAACCAGTTGATGTCATTGTCCTGACAATATGCGTTGTTATTGCCTTGCTGAGAATGGGCGATCTCCGAGCCCGCGGCTAACATCGGTACACCTTTTGACATCATGAGCGTAATTAGAGCACTTTTTTGAATTTGATGTCTCAGTGCCAATATGTGTGCTTGTTCCGTCTGGCCCTCTATTCCGCAATTAAACGAGATATTCTCACTGTGACCATCACGGTTCTCCTCACCATTAGCAAAGTTGTGCTTTTGTTCATAACTCACCCAATCAGCGAGCGTAAACCCGTCATGGCTGGTAATAAAATTAACAGAATTAAGCGGCCCACGTTGGTTATGTTCAAACAGCTCATGAGAGCCATGCACACGTTTAGCTAGTTCGGACAGAGTACCAGCATCTCCGCGCCAGAACCGTCTCACGGTGTCCCGATATTTATCATTCCATTCACGCCATGGAGAAGGAAAGCCACCTAACTGATAGCCGCCCGGGCCAACATCCCAGGGTTCAGCAATTAACTTAAGTTTACTCAGCACAGGATCCTGTGCGACCGCCTGCAAGAAGCTATGCTGCGAATTAAAGCCGTGCTCAGTGCGGGCCAATATCGTTGCCAAGTCAAATCTAAATCCATCAACCCCCATATATTCAACCCAGTACCTTAAGCTATCCATAACCAGCTTTAGCGTAAAAGGATCATCGATGTTAAGGGTATTTCCACAACCGGTATCGTTGATATAATGGGCCTGCTCTCCCACCATACGATAATACCCGGTGTTATTTAGTCCTTTGAGTGATAAGGTTGGTCCGTCTAGCCCGCCTTCTGCTGTGTGGTTGTATACAACGTCCAGGATCACCTCAATGCCTGCAAGGTGAAACTCGCGAACCATTTGCTGAAACTCGCTGATCTGTCCTTCTACCAAAAACGCTTTATGAGGCACAAAAAAGCTTAAAGAGTTGTAGCCCCAGTAGTTCTTCAGCCCCTTAGTCGTTAAAAACTGCTCAGAGATAAAGGCGTGACATGGCAGCAGTTCCACCGTCGTGACCCCCAGACTGGCAAGGTGAGCAATAAAGTTACTGTGACTTAAGCCAAGGAACTTGCCACGCAAAGGCTTAGGCACAAACTCACAATGCTTGGTTGCTCCGCGTACATGACATTCATAGATAAGGGTTTTTGACCAGGGTACATTTGGTCTCTGACCATCGTATCGGGCAATGTCTGTGACACTGGATTTTGGCATATCTACCGCATTGTCACTTTCGTTAAGGGTGCCAACGGGCAAATGACAAAAGTGGCGCTCACTCCAGGTAAACTCCCCCTGAAAATCTTTGCAATATGGGTCTAACAATAATTTATGTTGATTAAACAGCTGGCCCTTTTCAGGCACATAAGCACCATCTGCACGATAGCCGTATAATGTTCCCGCACGCAGCGGAGAAACAAATACAGACCATAGCCCTCCCTCATGACGGTACATAATGACCTTAGCAATTTCACTATGGCCACTTTGATCAAACAGGCAAAGTTGCATCTGGGTAGCCGCCGGTGCATACACAGCAAAGTTGACCCCTTGTTCATGCAAAGTACTACCTAATGGAGAGGGTTGGCCCCTGTGCGACGTTAACATGGCGTAGCAGCACTCAAATATTGTAAATAGGTAGTGCTCAATGGGCCTATGGTGATTTCAATACTGTGTTCAAAGCCATGACTGGCAATGGCCTTGCTTTGTATCATTTGCTGTTGATGCGCAACTGGCGTGGTCCCACTCCCATACAGGCTACTGTCATCGGAGTTAAACACCACCTGATATATGCCACTTTTGGGGACACCAATCCGATAACTATGCAGCACCTGCGGCGTAAAGTGACTGACTACCACGACAAGATCAGCACTGGATTTACCGAACCGCGCGAAACTCAAAATTGACTGGTCACCATTATGACAATCTATCCACTGAAACCCACAAGGCGAATTGTCTAGCTCATACAAAGCTGGGGTGTTTTTATATAAATGATTGAGCGATTTGACGGTCTGATAAATCCCCTGGTGAGCGGATGATTCCAGCAATGACCAGTCCAGTGTCGTGTTATGATCCCATTCAGTGCGGGGTGCCAATTCGCTGCCCATAAACAACAGTTTTTTGCCCGGGTGAGCATACATAAAGCCATAATAGGCCCGCAAGTTAGCAAATTGCTGCCAATCGTCACCAGGCATTTTACTCAGCAATGCCCCTTTGCCATGTACGACTTCATCATGGCTAAGCGGTAAAATGTAATTTTCCGAGTACGCATACGCCATAGAAAAGGTCATTTCATGGTGGTGATACTTCCTGTGGATTGGGTCTCTTTGCATATAGCTCAGACTGTCGTTCATCCATCCCATGTTCCATTTAAAGCCGAATCCTAATCCATTGTGATCAACAGCTTGAGTGACTCCAGGCCAGGCCGTCGACTCCTCAGCCACCATCATGATATGTGGATGCCTGCCATAGCTGCGGGTGTTGACCGATTGAATGCAGTCGATCGCTCCAAGGTTTTCCCTGCCCCCAAACTGATTAGGAACCCACTCGCCATCATTGCGCGAATAATCGAGATACAACATGGAAGCAACAGCATCCACTCTGAGGCCATCCAGCTTAAAGACATCAAGCCAATAATTTGCATTAGAAAGCAAATAACTTTTTACTTCCGGACGTTCATAGTTGTAGATAAAAGTGTTCCAGTCGGGATGATAACCTTGACGACTATCTGCGTGTTCATATAAGTGCGTGCCGTCAAATCGGTGCAAACCGTGCGGATCCGATGGGAAGTGGCCCGGCACCCAATCAATCAACACTCCCAGCTCCAGCGCCGTACATTGAGTGATAAAATAGCGAAAATCGTCAAGGCTGCCGAAGCGGCTAGTTGGCGCAAAAAGCCCTACGGGCTGATAACCCCATGAACCATCAAATGGGTATTCACTAATAGGCATTAGCTGAACATGCGTAAAACCAAGCTCCTTAACGTAAGGCAATAAGTCGTCAGCCAGCTCACGATAAGTCAGATAACGGTTATTCTCTTCTACTCTGCGTTTCCAGGAGCCAAGGTGTACTTCATATATCGCAATCGGGGCATCAATGGCATTGCGCTTTCGGCGTTGTACCTTATCTGCATCACTCAATATCATACACGGCTGAGCAGGCTGAATTACACTTGCGGTACCGGGCGCTTGCTGCATCTTAACAGCATACGGGTCTGCGCGTTCAGTCACCTCACCATCGACTCCTACGATGGCATATTTGTATCCCTGCTCGCCTGTGAGATGAGGTATGAAGAGATCCCACACTCCACTGGCAGGATGAAAACGCATAAAGTGCTGCGAAGGCTGCCAATGGTTAAACTCGCCAATGACAGAAACACTACGCGCATTGGGTGCCCAAACGCAAAATTGCGTACCATTACAGCCCTGATGGGTAATACCCCTTGCACCAAAATGAAGGTAACCATGTTCTAGAGAACCTTCATTAAATAAATACATCGCGGACTCATCCAGCGCACTACTGAAGTCATAAGCGTCTCGGCTTGTAATCACCGTATCAATAAATTCAACTGTCAGGTGATACCCCGACGAAACGTCGCGGCTAAACTCAACGACAAACAGAGCAGATTGCCCGATGCGTTGCATGGCTGTGGTGTGGCGTCCATCATTTACTGATACGGCCAAAGCTCCAGGCATGTACACCCTTATAATTGAGCCTTGCCCGGTACTGTGTAAGCCAAGAAAAGAGAAGGGGTCACGAAAACACCCGGCATCTAATGCCGAGATTTGTGCTGCGTAGTCAAGGGTTACAATGGGCGATTTACTTGCTGAATTCATGCCTGCTCTCTAATCCTTTTTATCTCAGCCATTAAATGACTGTTCTGTTCTAAAGTCTGTTCAGCTGGTGTCGCCAGACGACGACGCCAATTGGGGTACTCACGATCGGTGCCGGGAATATTCACTGGCAATTGTTGTTGCTCAAGATCGTCAAGTTGGACAGCAAGCAACTTACTAGGACTGGCGGCGAGTTTTTTGAGGACTGCACCATATATGCTGTGAACATCCGAACCCTGCTGCGCAGCGGATATGTCATTTGCCCCCAACCAAGCCAATAACTTAGCCTTGTCGTCTTCTCTAGCCATCGACATTTGTGTGGCTTCTTGTTCGCTGCACAGCTGGTAATCTTTTCTGAGTAAAATATCATTATGCGTCCACCAGGCATTAAACGGCGCCACATCATGATTAGCAACCATTAATAACGTGTCAGCACGATACTGCTCAGAGGGCTTAAAATGACCCTGCTGATCTTTGGCAAAATACATCAAAATATTTCCGTATAGATTCGCGTCACTCATAGCTGATGACACCTCAGGCGGCACGATACCCAGGTCTTCTCCTATCACCATGGCCTGATTCAGATGAGACTCAATTTTTAAAATTGCTAAGAGGTACTCAAAGGGATAATACACATAACAACCGTCTGGTTTGCCCTGAGATTCAAAACACCACCATAACCGTCGAATAGCCATGACATGATCGATGCGAAGCGCGCCAAACGAAGCCATGTTGCTTCGCACCAGTGCACGAAAGTAAGCATAATTTTGTTGTTTTATTTTAATCGGGTTGAGCGCAGGTAACCCCCAATTCTGGCCTGTTACAGCCCAAGGGTCAGGCGGCGCGCCTACATCTGCACCGTAAGCAAAGAGTGACTCATTTTCAGCAAATTCATAACCTTCTTTAGCACAGCCAACCGCCAGATCATTAATCAGGCCAATAGCCATACCCACTTGGGTAGCATGCTGCTGACAGGCTTGAAGCTGTTGATGTGCCAGCCATTGCACAAACCACTCACGCTCGGTCAGCGCGCTGACATTCAGGTCATGTATTTTATCGCTTTTAAATTTTCGCACCGCCTGCCCGATATCAGGCACACTGATGCATTCATTGTACAGTTCGGTCAGTGTGGCGTATTTCACTTCAGCCACCGCACTGTAATCTATGTACTGTGCCTGAGAATCGCAAGGTGCCGGGCAGCAAACACTGCTCACGTTAACTTGATATTTCTCGCTAAGTATTTCAACAGCCCAGTCCAGTGCAATATACAAAGGATTAATCAAACAACGATGCGATGGACTGTAAGGGCTGGCACGCTCGGGCTGAGATTCGAACAGTAAATGTAGCGGGTTCAGTAAAACAAAATCGCAGTGCCTTGCTGCAGCGCTACAGAGTAGTTGATATAGATCACGGAAGTCTCCTACACCATGATTACGTAAACTCCGCAGTGTATAAAGCTGCAACGACAGACCCATTCGCTTAGACTGCTCATGCTCTATAGCATAGCAACGCTCAGGGACCGACCACAGCTCGGTCGTTTTAGTCTCAAACGGACCTTCTATTTGCGTTTTATAATAACCAACAGGCAGCTGCCCTATTTCGATTCTCACATCGAAATAAGTCTCACCATTATAGCGATAATCCCCAACAACTTCAGCGTCTGACAAAGCGCAGCAGTGATATATTGATAATTCAGGTATCTGAATGACTACGGATGCATTTCGAGCTGACTCGGGGATTTTTAGCGAGAACCCCCCTGACTGGGCATCAGCCACCAGCACTTCCCCAACAACGTCAAGCCAACACTTAATATCCAGCGCAAAGTTTAACTCAGCGATATCCGAGCTATCCTCAGTGTTTATGCCACAACAACGCAATGCGTTGACCCTAGTTGCATGATCGAAATAAACATGTTCACCATTATATTTGGTGTAATCAAAGCCTATTCCATGCAAGTAAAATAGCTGCTCCAGCCCTTGCATTACGTTAAGCCAGCTTGTGAGTATCTACGACGCTGTTTTGCGTACCAAAGCCATTAGGCACATAGCCGTCTGCCTGGTCATCGTTGTCCCAATGCTCGCCATTGATCAAATACCTGAAATGATACTCTTGCCCTGTTGGTAAGCGGTGTTTTAGCTTAAATCGTTTGTCTTTTTTATTAAATTTCATCGTTAAAGGCTGCCAATCGTTAAACTCTGCAACGAGTTCCACCTTGATAGCTTCAGGATGAGTGATTTCAAACGTGACTTCTGCTTCGTTTTTTGTTTTGAAAAAACGCTTAGTTAACATTGTGGGCTCCAAAAAACCGCTAGGTTGTTTATCCTTGCCACAGTGCCGTGCCCGTTACAGCTAGACTAACGGTTGCTGTGAAACTACAAAGCATAATTGCTTATTGTCTGCGTACAGTGTGTACGCTTCATTACAGTGCAGTGACAGTCCAGCCTTGCACTAATATGGTGATTTTCACTTAGAAAGCTGGCACAACTGCCTGTATATTAGTATACGGGCAATAAACGCGCCAAAACTTGTTAAAAAGTTAGGTGAGAACTATTCTCGTGTAAAGTGAATTTAATTGATACTTGATCTTAAACACACCACAGCTGTATTAATTTATTAGAATATATGCGGGCACTGAGCTGCGATTGAAACCACCATCAATTAGGTGTAAAACATGTCATACTTAGGGCTTATTTATAGTATACTTAATGCTCCTGGCAGGGACGAATTTCTTTAGGTAGGTGGATACGCTCAATCATGCAAAGTGTTTTTAAAAATATAGCAACCTGTATTGTCTGTTTTGTTGTGATTGGCATTGTCGTTAGCTTGCTGTTTACAAAACACGTGGTCGACATCCAGACTGGTCGCACCACTATGGCGGTATATAATCAACCCACCAACTCCCAGTCAGAACATACGCCCTGGTATGCTTTCCTGTTTGCTGATCAGCGGTTTTTGTTGGTAAAAAACGAAACACATGTATTGCTGAAGCACGATCAATCAGCATTTACCTCAGCCCCCGTAAAGCAGGTCATGAAACGTGTATTTTCTTCCCCAGTCTTGCTGCTGCTTGTTATGGTGATGCTGCTCTTAACACTAAACAGGCTGCGAGAGTTAAGACAACAACATGCCCGAGCTAAAGCACTTACAGACATTGACCGAGATCTCAAAGACATAATTAGCGGCCTCGAAATTGATTACAAAGCCTTGCCGATCGGTGGCTCTGTTGCTCAGATCAGCCACGCTGTTCATACCATTGCAAGTAATATTCAACGTATCAAAATTAAAACCGACAGCCATGTCTTTCAGGACAAACTAACAAAGCTGATAGACCGCCATGCCTATATCGAACACATCAGTAACGAGTTAGCCATGGCAGAACAGCAGCAAAGTAAATGTGGTCTGTTGTTTATCGACCTGGATGGTTTTAAGCAAGTTAATGATTCATTCGGGCATAGTTTTGGCGATGAAATACTCATACAGGTTGCCGAGCGTTTGTGCCAGGTTGTACGCCAATACCAATTGCAAGCACTGCATGCCGTGCATGGGCTCGATCAAAACCTGTCCAGACTCGGCGGAGACGAGTTTTCTATTTTTATCCCGGAACTCAAAGACACGGGCTTTTGCACTGAAGTAGCGCAAACCATACTTGGGGAAATTGAACGCGATTTTGTCCTTGGCAATAAACTTGTAAAAATCAGCGCCAGTATCGGTATTGCCGTATACCCCGACAGTGCAGCGACGCCGAATGCATTGCTACAAATGTCTGATGTCGCTATGTACCGAGCCAAAACAGATGGTCGCGGAATTTTCCGCGTTTACTCCCCGGAAATGGGCAATAAAATCCGCCGCTACCATTACCTGCTGGAAGAATTACGTCTGGCCATTGCTTCTCAGAATTTTCATCTATCATTCCAACCAATTGTGCATGTTGAAGATTGCTCCATTGACTACTTTGAAGCGCTCGCCAGATGGCACCACCCCATTGAAGGCCTGATCCCGCCGTCTGAGTTTATTCCCATTGCGGAAGAATCCAACCTGATTTTGGATCTGGGAGACTGGATTCTGCTAGAATCTTGCCGGCAAATGTCCGCCTGGCACAATGCAGGTATGAAACGAGTGAGAATTTCAGTAAACGTCTCTGGGATTCAACTCAAGCATCGTGCTATTTTTGATTGGGTAATGGCTGCGTTAGAAAAAACAGGCTTACCACCCACTTCTTTGATGCTTGAAATCACCGAATCAACACTCATAACCGCCAGTAATGAGATCATTGCTCAGCTCGAGCGTTGTCGCTCTGCCGGTGTGACTATTGCTATCGATGACTTTGGCACCGGATTTAGTTCACTCAGCACGCTTGCAGATCTGCCAATAGACGTAATTAAAATTGACAAACTGTTTATTTCACAAGCCAAAGACAACCCTAAATACTACAAGATCCTTAATTCAATCAGTGAGCTGGGTGCACAACTTGACCTTAAAATTGTGGCTGAGGGTGTTGAACAGGTCGACCAATTTGAGTTGGTCAAGCAAATGGGGATCCGCTGCGTACAAGGATACCTGGTCAGCCGCCCGGAAACCTCCAGTCGCGTCGGCAACAAAGTACTGAAAAGCAATATGAACCACATTGCATCCACCGGTACTAGCGTATGGCTGCCGGAGTCCAGCTAACGATGTGGGCTCCCCTCAGCGCTTAAACTTAGTCTCTAAAATCACCGACGACGTTGTCCGCTCAACGCCTTCAAGGTTCCCTATGTCATCGAGCAACTGACTGAGTTGCTCCAGGCTTTGCGCCTCAACTTCTGCAATCATGTCGTATTCACCACTGATGGCATATAAAGCTGAAATGTTGTTAATTTGCTTCAGCGCATTATTTGTTTGCGCAGTCAACTTTTGGCGGACCTTAATAGAGACATGGGCCGCAACCTGAGATTCCTGATACTGCCTGCCCAGTTCAACACTGTAACCCTGAATAACACCACTAAGCTCTAGTTTTTGCAATCGACTTTGCACTGTGGTTCTGGACATATCCAGAATCCGTGCGAGCTCTGAGATGCTGGCACGGGCATTTTTCCTCAGCTCAGAAAGTAAACGTTCGTCTTGTGAATGGATCATTGTGAAAACTTAAATCGTCATTTTGACTGTTATTTTAATCATTTTATTTATTTTTGCACTGCAAATTGACAACACAACGCGTAATAATGACAAAAAAGCGGGGAAAGCGAGTTTGTCTGTTGCAGATGAGCGCTTAATTCAACCCTGAGATGTAAAGTTTTTTAAAGAGGAAGTCGTCATGCAAGTGAATCGCGAACTGTTTAACGAAGTAATGGTACCTAACTACAATCCGTCTGAAGTAATCCCAGTTAAAGGTAAGGGTTCACGTGTTTGGGACCAAAAAGGCGACGAGTACATCGATTTCGCTGGGGGTATCGCCGTAAACTGCCTTGGTCATTGTCACCCCGCACTCGTCAACGCGTTGAAAGAGCAAGGTGAGAAAATTTGGCACCTGTCTAACGTTATGACTAACGAACCAGCCCTTCGCCTGGCGAAAAAACTCACTGACGCAACCTTTGGTGAGCAAGTTTACTTTGCAAACTCAGGGGCCGAAGCAAACGAAGCAGCATTGAAGCTGGCACGTCGCTGGGCCATTGATAATTACTCAGAAGAAAAGACACAAATCATCGCCTTCAACAAAGGCTTCCATGGTCGTACCTTCTTTACTGTCACCGTAGGTGGCCAGGCAGCATACTCAGATGGTTTCGGTCCTAAGCCGCAAGATGTTACACACGTTGATTACAACGATCTTGAGACCTTCGCTAAGCTTATCTCTGATAAGACTTGTGCGGTTATGATGGAACCGCTGCAAGGTGAAGGCGGTATTATCCCACCAACGAGCGAGTTTATTCAAGGTGTCCGTGAGCTGTGTGACAAGCACAACGCGTTGTTGATCTTTGACGAAGTACAAACGGGTGTTGGACGCACAGGTGATCTTTATGCCTACCAGGGTCTTAACGTCACTCCAGATATCCTGACCACAGCCAAAGCACTAGGTGGTGGTTTCCCAATTGGCGCAATGCTAACAACAAAGGAAATCGCTAAGCACCTGAAAATTGGTACTCATGGCTCAACGTATGGCGGCAACCCGTTGGCATGTGCTGTTGCAGAAGCAGCATTTGACACAGTCAACGACGTGCAGCTGCTGTCTGATGTAAAGCGTAAAGAACAACTATTCCGCGATGGTTTGGCTGCCATTAATGAAAAATACAATGTATTTAGCGAAGTACGCGGTAAAGGTTTGTTGCTTGGCGCTGTGTTGAATGACAAATTTAACGGCCGTGCCCGTGACTTCCTGGTTGCCAGCGGTAAACATGGCTTGATGGCACTGGTTGCAGGTACCAATGTTGTTCGCTTCACACCTTCTTTGGTAATCCCGGATGAAGATATCCAGGCTGGTCTGGCTCGCTTTGAGCTGGCTGTAGCGGATGTTGTAAACGGTTAATTATGAAGGGCGCCCCTGCGCCCTGTTCAAATTATGCAAGTACTCAGACCCATTTCAAACAAAGACTTTGCAGCTTTGAAAACCATTGCGATTGAATCTGGTCATGGATTCACGTCGCTGCCGGTAGACGATGATTTGCTGAGCAGTAAAATTGCACGCTCAGAGCAGAGCTTTGATAAAACAGTTAAGCAACCGCAGGACGAAGGCTATTTATTTGTCCTTGAAGACAGTGACACAGGTGAGATCCTGGGCACAACTGCGATAGAAGCCGCGGTTGGTATGCAAACACCTTTGTACCACTATCATTTGGGCAAAACAGTCCACCATTCACGCACTCTGAATGTTTACAACACAGTAGATATTCTGAGTATGTGTAATGATTATACTGGTGCATCCGAGATCTGTACGCTTTTCCTCAGGGAAGCGTTTCGTCAGGGTCTTGCTGGTCGTTTTTTATCTCGCTCTCGTTTTAACTTTATGGCATTACATGCCGACCGTTTCAGCGATACGGTGATTGCAGAGATGCGTGGTGTCAGCGATGAAGATGGACACTCTCCTTTCTGGCAATGGCTACAGGAACATTTCTTCAGCATCGAATTCCCGCAAGCGGACCACCTGGTTGGACTAGGAGACAAAGTATTCATCAGTGAACTGATGCCTAAATACCCAATTTATGCCAACTTGCTTAGCAAAAAAGCGCAAGCTGTCATCGGTCAGGTACACGAGAAAACTAAGCCTGCCCTGCGCCTGCTGGAAAAAGAAGGCTTTGAACATCGGGGCTACGTAGACCTGTTTGATGCTGGCCCTACCGTCGAGTCCAGATTACATAACATTAAAACAGTACGAGAAACCAAACGTGGCAAAGCACAAATTGTGGAGTCAGGTGAATTAGACACCGTGAATGGTGAAACCTGGTCAATATCCAATTGTCGTTTAGCAGATTTTCGCGCCACCTTTGATACTCGCGTCAGCTGGTGTGCTGAAAGCAGCTCATTCAGGATCACTGCCGACATTGCATCTGCACTGAAGATTGTCGACGGTGAAGAGATCAGCGGATTCTTACTGTGAAATACTTTCGAGCGTCAGGGCAGTAAAACACATTTTGCACTAACCTGATGTTCCAACCGAATTAAACAATTGCGTCGTGCTTAGTCGTAATATTTAACGCGGCTAAGCCGCCTTTTTAAGGATTGTCATTATGCACAACAATGTAGATAGCTTATTTGAAAAACTATGGAATAACTACCTTGAAGTTACTCCATCAGCCGTAAAGGTCCATGAACTACTTGGCTCTACGCAACAAGATGATGTGATCAACGACCACATTGCTCTGCGTACCTTTAACCATGAGAAAATTGGTCTGGAAAAGCTGGCTGCGCATTTCAAAGCGGTGGGCTATACAGAATGCGGTGAATATCACTTCGAAGCCAAAAAGTTATACGCCAAACACTTTGAGCACAGCGATCCGACTAAACCAAAAGTATTCATTTCTGAGCTTCTGGTAGAAAAGTGTTCACCTGAGCTGCAAGCTATCGTTAACGAGCTGGTCGAACAAATCGATGAGCAAGCAGTTAGCGCTGAAAACTTCCTATATTCAGGCACGCATTGGCAAGTTAGCCATGAAACCTACAAACAACTTTTGGCTGAGTCTGAATATGCAGCATGGATGGCAGCCTGGGGCTACCGTGCAAACCACTTCACGGTGAGCATCAATCACCTGGCTAACTTTGAAACCATCGAGGCCGTTAACCAGGCTCTGAAAGATGCCAAATTTGAATTGAACGCATCAGGTGGCGAAATCAAAGGTTCACCAGAAGTGTTACTTGAGCAATCTTCTACGCTTGCTGACCAGCATGCGGTTGCTTTCAGCGACGGTGAATTCAGCATCCCAAGCTGTTTTTATGAATTTGCCCTGCGCTACAATAAACCAGATGGCGAGATCTACACAGGCTTTGTTGCAGCATCAGCTGACAAGATTTTTGAAAGTACTAACGCGCGTTAAGCGAGCTATCACAGTAACTTGTCAAAGCAGTCGTTCGACTGCTTTTTTTTTGCCTGAGTCGTTCGACTGCCTTACTTATTATCTGAACAAGCTATTTCCTCTGTCAGATCAATCCCACGCATTAAAAACTATGTCAGTATGCAGTAATACTCAGGTTGTCCAGGCACGCATTTCAGACTACGTTTTTAGCTATCGTCCTACAACCTTAACGAAACTGTCATTTATGTAAGCTAGCGTAGATGTTGTGTAGCTGACAACGTATTGCGGTCATGACAGTGAAACTGCCAATGAGGTACAGCTGTGAATATTGAACCTAAGTTAAGTGTGCTGCTAAATCGCCAGATGTCGGTCAGATCCCCCATGGAACATCCGGCATTGGATGACAAGAAAGCGTATCGACGAGCGCTAAAGTACTGGCAAAATGAGCTATTACATGTACAACAAGCCTATTACCATCAGGGTCGCCGCGCATTGATCGTGTTCGAAGGCTGGGACGCAGCCGGAAAAGGCGGCGCAATTCGTCGCATTACCGAACGACTTGATCCAAGAGGTTATCAAGTATTTCCCATCAGCGCGCCAAAACCAGAAGAACAAAGTAAACATTATCTCTATCGTTTTTACAATAAACTGCCAAAAGCAGGCACCCTGACCATTTTTGATCGCTCCTACTACGGCCGGGTATTAGTCGAACGCATTGAAGCGTTTGCCACCCGGAATGAATGGCAACGCGCCTATCAGGAAATTAATGAATTTGAGCGCCTTCTCTATGACGACAAGGTAAAAGTCGTTAAGTTGTTCTTGCATATCAGCGCCGAAGAACAGCTTAAGCGCTTTGAAGAACGTCTCAATAATCCTTACAAACGCTGGAAACTAACTGAAGAAGATATTCGCAACCGCAACAGGCGTGACGATTATGAGCAAGCCATAGATGACATGTTTGCCCAAACCGACACCCAACAGGCCCCTTGGCATCTGGTACTCGGAGAACATAAATGGTATACCCGAGTGGAAGTATTGAAAACGCTTGTAAAAACACTTAGTGAAGGGGTAGATACAACTCCCCCACCGGTAGACCCGAATGTAGTCAGACTGGCAAAAGAGCATTTAGGTATCAAACACAAGAGGAAGGACTAATGGAAAGAGCAGATGTACTCGGTCAGTACTTTGACCAGCATGATGGCACTCACCCTAACATGGCGTTGCCCAAGCACAGCAAGATGGCCGCCAGCGCATTTCGCTTTTTCCGCGGCAGTGCTCCGTTGATGTACCGGGATATGGCAAATGACGTCATTGCATTGCCTCAGTCCCTTTTTGAACTTCCCCTCACCAATGTGCTCGGTGATTGCCACGCCAGTAATTTTGGCTTTTTAAGTGAAGAAGGTTCACATGGCGAAACATTGGTTTTTTCACCTAACGACTTTGATGACGCCTGTGTTGGCCATGCAGTTTGGGACTTGTTTCGATTTCTTGTCAGCTTACCTCTGGCCCAGCAAGAAGGCGCCCTGCTACAGAGCACAAGCGAAGACCTAAAGCTCAGACAAAAACCCCTGGCAGATAAAGCGCAAGTGCTTCAGGCCCAGCACACCTTCATCGACAGCTATGTGGCCACCTGTGAAGCGTCGTTGCGCGGGGAAAACAATAATCAAAGCGCACTCACTGAGTTCAGTCAGGAGCACATTTTACATAAACGCTGGCAAAAAGGCTTACAGCGTCTGGTTGGAGGCGCAGCCTTCAACCTCAAAAGCAGCCTGGCGAAAGAGGTTGACTTAAACAATCCTCCGCTCAGATTTAAGGAAGCCGATGAAAAGTTTTCACGGCTACATGAAGATTTTCGCACTACACTGCTCGAATATTTCCGGCCTTATGTCGACGATGAGATTATCGACTGCGTTGAACGCCTGGACGCCGGAACAGGGTCAAACAACTTAAAACGTTATTACCTGCTCGTAGGCCCTAAATTTTGCTCATCGGCAGAGTTGTATCATATTGTCGAAGTCAAACAGCAACAACTTGCCGCACCATTGCACTATTACACCGATCTAAGTCCAACAAACCGGCTTAATCACGCTCACCTGACCGTTAACTGTCAACGCAAGATGCAACGTCGGCCTGACCTGGTTTTGGACGATGCTCTGTGGCAAGGTACTCACTGGCTGGTGCGCTCTCGCCATCATGCACGTGTTGGCATTGATCCCGAGCATATTGTGCTTGGCAAACGCGCAGCACAGAGAAACGGCTTAAGCCAATATGCTGAAGCCTGCGCTACAGCACTGGCTTACGCACATATGCGTGGCGATCGTCGCTCATTGATGTTTCAGCAAGTCGTCGCTGATATTTTACCCGTGGCCAAAGCCGAGCTACTTAACGCAGCAAACCTCTATGCCAATCAGGTAGAACAAGACTGGGGACTATTTTGCTCACTCAGAAAGTAATTGCTTTGGCATAGTCACAACCAAAAAGTCATCAGCCAGACGCAGCGTCCCCTGATAATGTGCTCTGGCTTCATGCTCTACGTCGTCGAGCATCCCTTCACCATGATAACGAACACTGAAATGGGTAAGTGTCAAAGCAGGTATATTGTGTTGTTGGGCAAACAACGCAACACGCTTGGCGTCACTGTGGCCGGTGTGTGTGCCAACTCTCATAAGGTCTGGGTGAGTAAATGTTGCCTCGTGAACCAGCATATCGATGTCGCCGCAATAGGGTGACAATAAAGTGGGCTTTTCGTTATCACCACAAATAATCACGACCCTTGGACGCCAACTAGGAAACGCATACGACGCAGCGGACAAATGTCGGCCTTTATAAATCACGTCCTCGCCTTTTTGTAACAAGTTATAGTGCGCCCCACTCGCTACACCTTCGAGCTGCAATTGTTTAACCCGAAGTTTTCGAGGGATCAGGGTTTCTTTAATCTTAAAACCAAAACTCGGTACCCGGTGCTTAAGGGGAATGATTTCGATATGGCAAAAACCGACAGTAATGGAATGATCGCTTTGCTCTATTGCCATCGTATGTAAGTCAAACGGCAGTGTGACCTGGGTAAGTGTCAGCGTCGACATGACAAACTGGATAACGGCCTGCGGTGCAATAAGGCAAACAGGTTCAACCCTGCCTGACATGGCCATCGACGCCAGTAACCCCGGCAAGCCATAGCAATGGTCACCATGGAGGTGACTAATACAAATCACACTCAAATGATAAGGAGACAAGGTCGATTTTAGAAGTTGGTGCTGAGTGGCTTCACCACAATCCACCAGCAACCAGGACTTGGTTTTCTCAAAACTGACGCCTGTTGCAGAGACATTTCTGCTCTGGCTCGGGCTGCCTGACGAGGTCCCTAAAAAATGTAATTGCAAAACTACTCCAAAAATATGAGCTTAGGCATTGATCCTGCCACAGCTTAAGTTAGAGTGAAACTAGTTCGGTTGACTTCATATTAACCGGTCAGTCAAACTTGGTTTGAGTTTACTTGCACGCCAATGCACACAACAGGAGCGTAAGATGAAAAACGATTTAGACAGTCGCCAAATCCTGGCCGTTTACGAATACATCCAACAACACGGCGATGCCGATGAGAACGGCAAATTGTTCGAAGGGATCCGAGCATACTCAGACCCGGATGGTTACACAATATATTTAGAAGGCAGTGCGCTGCTACTCAGGTTTGGGTTTCACAATACCTATCACCTCGATTACCAGCACGAAAAAAACAAAGAAGATTTTATCAACAAACTTAACTTTATCTATCAAATGGCTAATGAGTCTAAAGAGTAACCTGTATTTGTCGGTACAAATGGCAGTTTTACTCATTTTGTCTCAGAATTTTTCAAAATTAACGCGTAGCTATAAAACAAATGCCCGATTGGTGGTAGAGTAACGGCATTTTTTATAATTGAGAAATTTGCTATGTCGAAGGCTGTAGAGACGTCAGCTGATCAATCCAACCCACAGCAAAAACAAGGCGGCCTGTTTAACCGCTTTTTAGCGACGGTTGAGTTCCTGGGTAACATGTTGCCCCACCCTATTACCCTGTTTGCCATGTTCTGTGTCGCCATTGTTATATTTAGTGGCATCGCCGACTGGATGGGCCTCAGTGCCATAGACCCACGCCCCGAGGGCGCTAAAGGTAGAGCACCAGATGGGGTGATTGAGGTCGTTAGCCTGATGAGTGCAGAAGGTCTACAGCGTATCGTCACTGGCCTAGTTACCAATTTCACTGGATTTGCGCCATTGGGCACAGTACTGGTTGCATTATTAGGTGTGAGTGTTGCCGAGCATTCAGGTATGCTTTCTGCTGCTATGCGTGGCATGGTAATGGGCGCATCCAAGCGTTTAGTCACTTTCATGGTCGTGTTTGCCGCCATTCTCTCCAATACCGCATCGGAGCTGGGTTATGTTGTTTTAATCCCACTTGCCGCCATGATCTTCCATAGCCTTGGTCGCCACCCGCTAGCCGGTCTCGCAGCTGCATTTGCCGGGGTTTCTGGTGGTTACAGCGCAAACTTACTGTTGGGCACCATAGATCCACTGCTTGCAGGGATCACAACTCCTGCTGCACAGATGATAGATCCAACTTACCAGGTTGGCCCGGAAGCAAACTGGTATTTCATGATGATCTCTGTATTCCTGATTGCTATCGTAGGTACCTGGGTGACAGAAGCGATTGTTGAGCCGCGTCTTGGTAAATACAACCCTGACGAGGCCAGTATTGATTTGTCCAGCAATAATATCGAGCACCTGACTGCAACAGAAAAATCTGGCCTGAAATGGGCTGGCGTCGCTTTGTTGGTTGTATCTGCCTTACTGGCGCTAACCATAGTGCCAGAAAATGGCATTCTACGTCATCCGGAAACAGGTGCTGTCGCCGGTTCACCTTTCCTAAAAGGCATCGTGGTCTTTATTTTTGTAACATTTGCAATTCCTGGCTTTGTCTATGGACGAGTAGTCGGTACCATGCGTAATGATCGTGACGTAATTGATGCTATGAGTAAAAGCATGAGCTCAATGGGCATGTATATTGTACTTGTATTTTTTGCTGCTCAATTTGTTGCTTTCTTTAAGTGGACAAACCTGGGCACGATTCTGGCGATTAATGGCGCAGCTATGCTGCAGGCGTTAAACCTCACCGGCCCGGAAGTCTTTGTACTGTTTATTTTGATGTGTGCCGTTGTGAACCTAAGCCTTGGGTCTTCTTCAGCACAATGGGCAGTGACCGCACCAATCTTCGTACCAATGCTTATGTTAGTTGGTTATGCACCTGAAACCATCCAGGCCGCCTACCGTATTGGTGACTCAGTAACAAACCTGATCACGCCAATGATGAGCTATTTTGGTTTGATACTGGCCGTGGCTACTAAATATAAAAAGGATATGGGAATAGGCACTCTGGTCGCGACTATGCTGCCTTACAGTATGTGTTTCTTTATCGGTTGGGTTGCACTTTTCTATATCTGGGTATTTGGTTTCGGCTTGCCAGTCGGGCCAAACTCTCCGATTTATTATCAGCCCTAACAAATTTATGCCAGCGCAAGCTGGCATTTTTTTTGGCGAATGTGCAAGGTTCTATTTGTTTAATAGTCGATGCTGTCCTACAGTCCTATAGGAATCGCCGAAAAGGAGTTTTAAACCTACGACATAAACTATTTAAGGCTAACCATGTATACACTGTTCTACTATCCACGCAATGCGAGTTTAGCACCCCATTTTGTTCTCGAAGCCCTCCAGGTCCCGTATCAGCTAGAACTTGTCGACCGAAAAAAAAATGTGCAAAGATCTGCGCAATATTTACGTCTCAACCCCACCGGACGGATCCCAACATTGGTTGATGACGAGTTTGTATTGTTCGAAAGTGCCGCTATTTGCCTTTACCTCTGTGAAAAACATCCGGAAGGTCATTTAATTCCTACCGAAGCAAAACAAAAAGCAGAGTTTTATCAATGGCTGATGTACTTAACCACAACAGTACAGGCTGAGCTGATGATCTATTTTTACCCTGAACGTCACACGCAAAGTGCACTGATGTACGACGATATTGTCAGAACTCAGCAGTCTCGTGTTCAGGATATGCTGACTTTACTCGACAGACACCTGGCAAACAAAACCTATATGGTGGGTGAACAATTCACAGTCTGTGACTGCTATTTATTTATGCTTTGTATCTGGGCGGACGAACTAGCTAAACCGCCACTTCAGTTCGAGCATCTGGGTCGTTACTTAAGTGGTATTTCAAGGCACCCTGCCATTGAGGCCGTTTGTAAGAAGGAAGGGACGGAATTGGGGATGTATCGCTAAGCATGCATCGTCAGGTCTGGTTTATTAACCAGACCTGACGCGAGACATTACTTCTGTAACTTCAGCTGAGCGCCTTTCAGTCTCTGACGCACATTACTGATTTTGGAGCGATTTTTGGCTCGAGCTTCACCACTGGCCTGATTGCTCGGGCGGTTAGTTCGCGCTTTACGACGTTGGTGAGACGGCTTCCTGGCGAGATTTTCAATTAGATTTTCGCGACTAGCAACTTCGTAACCCGGCAAGTAATAACGCTGTATTTTTTGCCCAATCAAAGTTTCAATATGGATCAGGGTCTGCTCTTCTTCTCGTGCAACAAAAGAGATCGCCTGACCGGAATTTCCAGCGCGACCGGTTCGACCAATTCGGTGCACATAGTCTTCAGCAAGGTATGGTAAATCAAAATTAATTACGCGAGGCAGTCCATCTATATCGATGCCGCGAGCCGCTACCTCAGTAGCCACTAAGACTCTTACTTTTCCTTCCTTAAACTCACGTAATGCCCGGCGACGTGCTCCCTGACTTTTATCACCATGACACACAGTGGCACTGATACCGTCCAGTTCCAATTCTTTAACCAGCTGATCAGCATCATCTTTCATGTTCACAAAGACCAGTACTTGCAGCCAGTTTTTCTTACCAATTAGTTCCGAAAGTAGCTCCTGCTTACGCTTCTGCTCAACCGGATAGACAACATGCCTGACCGTTTCTGCCGTGGTGTTTTCTTTCGCAGCCTGCACCAATTTAGGCTCGCGAAGTACTTGCTTTGCAAATTGTTTAACAGCTGTAGGGAAAGTAGCAGAGAAAAGCAATAACTGCCGCTCTTCACTAGCCATGTCGATGACTTTTTGCATGTCCGCAACGAAGCCCATATCCAGCATGCGGTCTGCTTCATCCAATACCAGATATTTAACCTGCGCCAGACTCACGGCACCAAGACGGATTAGATCCAGTAAACGCCCTGGTGTTGCAACCAGGATATCGACCCCCTGAGATAAACGTTGTGTCTGCCCTTCAATATTCACACCACCATATACGGCCTGAACAGTCAGCGAAGTATATTGACAGAAAGCCTGACAGTTGTTGGCGATTTGCTCGGCCAATTCACGTGTCGGAGCGAGGATAAGGGCCCGTGCAGAGTCCAAAGACTCCCCTTCTAGCAAACGGTGGATCACAGGCAGTGCAAACGCTGCGGTTTTACCTGTGCCGGTTTGAGCCGTGGCCAGTACGTCATGGCCGCGACGAACAACCGGAATAGCCGCTTGTTGTATCGGTGTCAGGGTATGGAAATTTAATTCATCAAGCGCCTGTAACAAGGCATCGGGAAAACTGAAAGACTTAAAATTCATAGCAAAAACCTGCGACCATAATGAAGGGCCGCAGATTATACGCTATTTACAGGCTTAGTGTCACCTGTGTAGGGTTAATATAGTTTCACATCAACAGGATTGATAACATCAGCGCTGCCGCCAACCACCATTTCAGTATCCAGCTGGTTGATCAATTCCATCCCTTGCCTTTGCTGGGTTTCACTCAATGGCACATAAGGCAGACGAAAAACAGGCATCGCTGCCCCAGTCATGGCGAGCGCAGTATTGATAGCAATCGGATTAGGCTCACAAAACAACCAACTCATCAATGGCTGCAGCTGAGTGTTCAGTGTTTCATTTGGGCTATCAATCAGCGTGCGGAACAGCTGCGGTACAAGGTTTGACGTGACTGAAATCACGCCATGTGACCGGTGCTGGTGACGACTGTCATGTGCCTGATCATCATTACCCGACCAGCAAGCAATCCCCTTTTGCTCGTAATGTGCGATCCGTTCATGTCCTGCACATTCTTTCATCCCAACAAAATTCGCATGCTTAGCAAGGGGCTCTATTAACTCAGGAGTCAGATCCTGTCCTGTGCGACCAGGAACGTTATAAATAAACGCCGGACCAATATCGAGTAAACGCGCAAAGTGTTCTGTCAGCCCTGCCTCAGAAGTACGACCATAATAAGGGTTGATCTGTAATGCGGCATCCATCCCTGAGGCGAAACCATACTCGGTTGCTTTAACGGCTTCACGCGTATTGTTGCTGCCGGTATTACCGACAATCACCAACTTGTCAGAGAACTTATTAACACTATGGGCAATCAGCATCAAATGCTCTTCCCAATTCATTAACTGTCCTTCACCAGTCGTGCCGCCAACGACAATTCCATCAACACCCGCTGCAATCTGAGCTGCTACAAGTTTGTCAAAGCATGCAAGGTCAATTTCACCTTGTGAATCGTAAGGAGTTTTAATTGCAGTAATTAAACTGGCTTTTTTTATCGTTTCTATGTTGCGCATACGGATATCGTTTAATTCATTATTTGGCGCTAAGTTTTATCATAAATGCCCCTCAGATCCGAGGGGGAAAATGGAAAATTTACAAAACAGCTTGCCTAACCTAATCAATTCAGCCAAAATAAAACCACTGTATATAAAACCAGTTATTTTATTTATGCGCCTGACTCACCATTTGAATACACATTTTTTCAGTGCAGAAGAGCTTTGCAGTACGCTTCGGATTACTGCTGAACAACTAGTTCATTGGCAGGAAACCTGCATTTTCCCCAATGCCAGCTACAGTCTGGAAAATCAAATAAAGTGTAGCTCGTACCTTGGTCTCTATGAATGTGTTGAGCACACAGAATACTATCCAAGAGGCGCAGAGCAATGGGGCCAGCTATTACTTAAACATCAAGTTGAGCAATCTACACATGCATATGAGCTGTTTCAGCAAAAGTATATTCAAACTCTCACCAAGTGTGCACAACAGGGGCTGATAAGTCAGGACAGTCGCTTTAATGAAGACTTACCAGAGCACGTGCAACAAAGCTGGCAACAATTTCTGTGCAGCAAATACGGTGTTATCAGCCAAAATGGTCTGGTTGAAGAAGTTGTTTACATTGACTTAGGCCGGGCATTGGTCGACGCACTCACCGAAGAGCGCACTGCCGCACATATCCCGGCTGAACACAGAACTGAACTGCTAGGAGCACTCAAGCTCTTAAATCGCGCGCTGAGTCATCACATGGAGCATGAGAAGCCCATGTCCATTCGTTACAAATACATTGAGAGCCTGATCGCTAAATACGATTTATCTATTCGGTAATCCAGCATGCTCACCCCAGGCGCTAACCGCAATCAGGGCACCTCTATCTAATGAGCCTGCTCATAGTGGGCTCTAAAGATTTCAAACGTCTTCAATACCGTTAGCTGATCCTGACAAAGTGCGTCATACCAGGCATCAAATTGACTATCGTCGTCTTGTTCACTCAAGGCAAGATATTGTGCCAGTAGCTCGATAATATCGCCATGGGTGCAACTTAGGTTGTCCAGCTGCTTTAATTGTTCTGAATGATCTTTATTTTGTAGTTCAGCGATGACGCCGTTATCCAATTGTTGTGTTTTGTCCATCGTGACGAATTCCTGTTTCTCAATCCATTGATAGTTATATCAGCCTAGTTTGGAATATCCAGTGCTTTATAGATCGTTCGCTCAATCTATCAACAATTTATTATAAAAAGTAATTCAAATTGCAGAGTATTGTCTCGATAACCCCAACTGTGAGGCACTTGATATCAATAAAAAAGGCGAGCCAGCATTAGCTGACCCGCCTTTTTCACGTCAAGTTTTACTTATTTACGTCTTCTGCGAAGCATTGCCAACGGCAAGCTCAGTAATGCTAGCCATGAGAACGAACCGGCATCGCCGTCATCGTTATCATCATCATTACCACGTAAATCTTTAATTTTCACATTAACAGTTGTGTGTTTAGACAGGTTACCGTATTTGTCTTCAGCCTGCACACCGAGTACAACAAGTTCCTGATATTCAAAATCCAGTTCTCTGGCAACGGTAATGTTACCCTCAGCATCGATATTGAACGAATCATCGCCATATACATGGAATGCTACCACTGGTGAAACATCTGCGTCCGGGTCACTGAATGCCAGCTGTCCAATCACTGTACCAACAGGAGTATTTTCGAATACCTCGAATCTCTGCTGCTGCTCAATCACCGGGGCACGGTCAGCAATATCAACCACAAAGCTAGTTGTTGTTTCTACTTCACCATCTGATGCTGTCAGTACTACGTCGCCACTAAACACTTCTTCAGCCTGGCCACTTAGTACACCATCTTTGAATATAAACCCAGGCACTTGTGACTCCATAGTCAACTTAATAGTTTCACTATCGGAATCCGATACCTTGCCATTGAAGTCCATAGTAAACTGCTCACCTAGCGTCAAGCGAATGTCCTCTATCGCTTCGAATACTGGTGCATCGTTCACAGCTTCAATGGTTAAGTCAACAACGACCTCTTCAGCAGCATCTGAACCTTGTGTTTTACCTGCTACCTTAAAGTGGTCTTCACCGTTGAAATCTGCGTTTGGCATATAGACAACTTTAGCAACGTCATCTCCCTCAACAACAGAACCAGTATCAAGTAATTGACCATCCATCATTAAGATACCAGAGTCAGGCGTTTCAGTGATCTCAACCGTTACAAACGCGTTGTCTGTGAAACGACTTACCAGCGCTGAGGCAACGTTTAACTCAGTATCCTCTTGCGTGCTCAGCTCTACGTCACCAAAACTCGCCAGGGCAACTTTATATGCGCTGCGACCGTGAGTGAAAGCAAACACTTCATTATTGTGGAACGCGACTTTAGCGATGTTGGTGTTAGCCAGGCCTGAACCATCTGCAAACCAGTTTTCACCACCGTCAATAGAGATAAACACCCCTAAATCAGTACCGATAATAACGCGTTGTGCATTGTTTGGATCAACAGCAACAGAGGTAGCAGGAACGTTTGGAATATTTTTATCAATAGGCATCCAGTTCTTACCGCCATCTGTGGTTTTCCACACATGTGCCTGATCAAACGTAGATACGGTTGCATATGCAATCTGAGCATCTGTTGGGTCGAACGCGATGGCGCTGATCGTCGCACGCTCACCTTCTTCACCTATTTTGAAACTATGCCAAGCTTGCTCTGCATCTGCTTCACCTGCAGCGTAGTTGATGTAGATGTAACCTTCGCGTGTACCTGCAGCTACAATATTCTCATCCTGTGGAGCGATACCGATCGCATATACTGCACTGTCTAATACAGGGCTGCCTGCTGTCCAGCTTTCAGCTTGATTGGTTGTACGCCAAAGTTGGTTACCACCTATCCACAGAACTTGAGGGTTAGAAGGCGCCATTTCAAAGCGTGTAATGAATGGGAAGCCGTCACCAGTGATACCGTTAGTAGCTCTGTTGAAAGTCGCACCACCATCGAGCGACTTCTGAATAGACAAGCCTGTGAATTCTGAGAACAGAACGTTTGGATTTGTCGGGTCAACTGCAGTCCAACCACCGTCGCCACCGGAAATTTCGCGCCACTCGTTGAAGCCGCCGTCGTTACCAAGCAAAGTACCATTATCCTGAGTACCGCCAAAGTACGCAGTGCCATCAGGCATTACCGTGCCATGATAAAATTGCGTAACCGCATAACCATTGTTAAGCGTTGTCCAATTCACTTTGCCTTCAGGGCCAGCCGCACCTTCCGCACCACAGATCTGAGCAAGGTCATAGCGCGCATCTAGGGCATTATCTGTGCGCTGAATACCACCATCGTTACCCACAAACATAGTTGTGTTGTTAACGCCATCATATGCTGGGTGGAATACCAGTGTGTGTTGGTCAGCGTGTGCATAGAGAGGGTGATCCATGTCGTACCACCAGATACTGGCTGGTACAAACGACTGTCCACCATCATCTGAACGGAATAGATCGATACCGCCGGTCCACACTACGTCTGGATTAGATGGATCTACAGCGATGATATTGTCGTACCAACCCTGGTTGTAAAATTGAGGATCTGGTCCATATCCACACTGCGGGAACAAGCCGTAAACTGTATTACTAAGCAATAATTTGCTGTAGGTATCTGCAGAATCACGCGTCACAGTCGCATTCCACGTCAAACCCATGTCTTCGGATTTGTAAACCGCTTCCATACCATGGTCGCCGACATTCGCAAGCAACGCGTACATGATATTATTATCAGAAGGAGCAACAGCAATCGTTGAACGGCCTTGAGTCGGCAACTCTAGTACTGAAGACCAGCTATCACCACCATCAGCACTGCGATGCATTCCACCGGTTCTGAATGAACCACAAGCAGTAACCAACACGTCTGCGTCGCCACCATCAACCAGTGTCAGATCAGTACACCCTACCGCGGCAGCTTCAGCCACAAACACAGTTTCCCAGCTTGCACCACTATCTGTAGAGCGCTGTACACCACCACGAGTAGCAGCATATAAAGTCGCAGGGTCATTTTTGCTGAAGACAATCTTGTTGGTATACTGGAATAGCTCATTGCCTGCGGTTGACTCTAGCTGCTCCCAAGTCGCACCACCATCAGTCGATTTGAAAATACCATCACCACGAATAGCGTCAGCGTTGAAGAAGCCTTCGCCCGTTCCAGCATAGATTGTATTTGGATCATTCGGCGCAAATGTCAGCGTAGTTACTGCAAGGTTGGTCGCCAAATCGCTTAGAGGCTGCCATGATTGACCTGCATCTGTCGTTTTCCATACACCACCTGCAACACCAGCTGTATACATGATGTCATGCTCTGTCGGGTGGATAATCAACGTTCTAGTACGACCACCAATGTTACCTGGTCCTAACTCTTCCCATTCACCCAGTTCACGATTCACGCCATCTATCGAGTTCAAACGTGGTGCATAATCAAATACAACGCTGTTTTCTGCCAAAGAGAAACGCGTCATCGTTTTGATGTGCTCTAACGCTTTAGAATACTTTTCAGTAGGCAGTGTTTCAGCCCCTTTAGGCAAACGCTGCGAAATATAAAACTCTTGTGCCTCTTTGGGTTTGTCATAGCGTTTTGGTGAGTTGGCTTTTTTCTCCGCTTTGGCAGCCAGATAGTCCGCTTTTTGTTCGTAGATACTTGGTTGCGCATTTTGATACGCCAGATAGCTGGCACCACCCAGTGCAATTGCAACAGCCAGGCTCACAGGATGTAAGAGTTTCATATTTTTCCCTTGTAAGAGTAGTTATAGTTTTAATTGATTGTAAGTAAACAGATACGTCAGTTTAGCGTTGTACCGTTTACACCCCAAAACGTCAATAAAGTTAAGCACAAATGTAGAAAGTTACAAACAATGTGATTTCACCGCATTTAACTTAACCCCGTTATCAATTAAGGGTACATTTGATTGTAACAATAACAGAATTTCATCAAATATGAATGATTTCTTAACGAGTCAAAGCAGTCAATTTAGGGTTAGCAGTACATGATCCAGGTTTTACTTTTATCTACGATCGCAGCGCAAGGCAGCGCCATTGAAACCATTGAAGTAATAGGCGGTAAAAATTTACTTGCATCAGAGCCATTTACAAACATTAACATTTCTCATGTCAGCAAGGAGGATTTGCATGGAGCAAGCAACACTATTGCAGATTGGGTAGTCCAGGTTCCGGGGGTGTCCCTGAATGGCCAGGGTGGACTTTATCAGAGCTATAGTATTAGGGGTCTAAGCCGCTGGCGAGTCAGAACTGAGGTGAATGGTATAGTCCTCCTGACCGACCGTCGCGCTGGTAACTCAGCTTCGTTTATTGATCCGGGCTTGCTGCAACTTGCTAGTGTGCAAAAAGGCCCGGCAGCCATGCTATATGGATCAGAAGCAATTGGCGGTGTTATCGCTATGAACTCTGTTCAGGGCGAGCAAGATACACTAGAGCTGGGCTATGAAGATACAGGTAATGGCCGCCGTATTCTGGCCATTACGGGTAAAGAAAACTACAACCTGGCCTTCGCATACAGAAAAAAAGAGCGAAGCCATGCTCCCAATGGCGACGAGCTCAATAATGGCTATGAGCAATTTTCATCCAGCTTCAGATATCGTCATGCGCTAACAGAAGACATTGAGCTGAATATGTCCTGGTTGCCCTCCGTCAGCAAAGACGTTGGGAAAAATGGTGTAGCCTATCCTGACAGCCAGATTGCCATGTATCCGGAAGATCTGCATAGTTTGGCACAAGTCTCTGTGAAATCAAAACAGTGGCTGGTCAATGTGTTCCATCACTACCAAAACTGGGATAGCGATGTGCTTCGCATAGGCAAACGGCACAATCTGACCTCATACCAATCTCATACTCTCGGCGCGAACCTATATCACGAGTTTGACTGGCACGAGCTGCCAATTAGAGCAGGCCTCGACTGGACTGCCAGACGGGGAGTTTCAATTACAGATCAGGAAACCAGTCTCAAAGCCACTGACGATATAACAACAAACACTTTGTTGGACGGCCAACAAGACAACATCGCGGCGTTTATCAACGGTATCTGGGATGAGCAAAGCTGGCGAGTAGACTTTGGTGCACGATTTGATCACTTTGCTACCAATAACTTCGGTGTCAGTAAGTCTGATAATCACCTAAGCCATAGCCTGGGCGTAACCAGAAAGTGGCAATCACACAGCGTGTCGCTCAATTATGCCAACGCATTTCGTTTCCCGACGCTGACAGAGCTTTACTTTAACGGCATCACTCCCAGAGGGAATACAATTGGTAACCCGCAACTTGACCCTGAAACCAGCCAGGGGCTTGAGTTGAGTTATCGCCACGACCACAAAATTGCCAAGACAACCCTGAACCTCTTTCATACCCGCCTGGACGATTATATAGAACGAATAAAGCTGGAGTCAGGAGACAGAACCTATCTCAATCTGGATCAGGCCAGTATTTCGGGGGCGGAAATATTAACTCAAGTCGAAGTTAACGACACACTGTCATATACGCTGGGATACACACATCAAAAAGGAAAGAGTGATAAAGGTGATTACCTGTCAGATATCGCACCTCGCAAACTGAGTATATCCGGTCAGTATGCATGGGACTCATTCGAGTTTAAGCCCGCGTTAACCTATCAACTGGCAAAAAATCAGCCAGGGTCAGGTGAAGCCGAACTGGACAAAAGCTTGGTCTTAGATCTGAACCTAAATTGGTACATAGATGAAAGCTGGACACTGCGTGCTGGTGTGCTAAACCTCTTCAACCGCCTTCATAGAACAACCGCGGACGAAGATGCGCCATTTCATGCCGAGCGTACTGTTAAATTTGATATCAGTTGGCAGATTTAACTAAGTGGGAAGTGGCCGATATTGGCACTTCCCCTACCTCCTGAAAGCGCCCCTACTCAGGGTTACTTCCCGAATAATAATTCCCAGAACCCAGGTGGCTCATGCAATTCGTGATACTCCTTTCGCAACCCGTCAATCTGTCTGAGTAAATCTTTGGCTTGTTGCATTTTCGCCTGAGCCAGCAACCCTTGCGCCGTCTGGATAACATTTGACACCTTATCCAGTCCCTGAAGGGATTGCTCTTTTACATCAGCTTTGAAATTGTGCTGCTTACTTTGTTGGATCAAAAGCAGCATAGTTTCGAGATGCTTGTTGACCTCTTCCGCTTGCTGAGCCTCCATCGCCTGCTTGTAAGCATGTCCCATATTCTTCATCGTCTGATTCAAATCCTGACTTTGCTGTGCCACGACTGACGGCACAAAAAGCGCAGAACAAAGAAAGATTATCAACAGCTTCATTTTTCCCCCTTAATCAAGAATGGGCTAGTATATAAGTAAAAGCGCGGCAAACAAACTGTCGCACTGGCATCGAGGTGCACAATGAAAGTGTTAATTATGTCTGTTGTGCTACTGTTCGTGGCTTTTTCCTCCTGTGCACAAACAATCACTGTGACTTTCGTCAATCCAGGCCATAAACACACCAATCCAACTGGCGCATTCTGGCAAAATGTCACAAGAATCATGGAAGCGGCAGCACAAGATTTGGATATAGAACTCAGGACGTTGTACGCCGAGAGGAATCATATTCATATGAAGAAACTCGCACAGGACGCACTCAGTGGTAAAACCGACTATCTTATTCTCGTTGATGAAAAAGGCGTTATTACGGACGCACTGCTTACCGTACCAGGTGAGCATAAACGCGTCGCATTTTTACTGAATAGCCCGGATAAACTGGCACTAAAGCGCATCGCAGCCAAAGGCATTGGCGTACTTGGTTCCGTTACACCTGACAACTATCAGGCAGGTCGACTGCTAGCCAAACTGCTCCATGACGCTTTACCCGACAGAACAAAGCAATCAAGCGAGCGCTACGTAATGCTTGCTTTACTGGGTGATGTTGCCACAAATGCTGCAATTGAACGCGAACAAGGCTTGCTTGGCTACACTAATCGTACTTATGGAGTAAACCTGGTTGAGCGTATTGATGCACAATGGTCTGAACAAAACGCCTACGAGCTGGCATTTGGGCTGCTGCAACGGTTTCCAGATACCCGCCTTATCTGGTGTGCAAATGATGCCATTGCTCGCGGCGCTGCGCGGGCTGCATCTGAGCTCAATATGAGAGAGAATGTTAAGGTTGGGGGCATAAATTGGGATTTAGGTCATGAAAACGTCATCGATGTGTCACTGGGTGGGCATGTATTATTAGGCGGCTACTTGTTAACAGAGATTAGAAAATTCCATGACCGCAAGATTAGCGCTATTGGAGAGCAAAAAATTGCAATCTTTAGGCCATATTCAGAAAAATTTAGCCCTTTGTATCGCGCTATACACAGTGCTGATTTGAATGACATTGACTTTAAACAGTTCACCACTGGTGGTCAAAGTTACAATATTAAGACACTGAATCAGCAATTAAAATTTTAATTTTTTTATTCGAAATATAAAAAATAAAATGCCACACAAGTTGCATTTGCAACAAATTTCAATCTACGAACCATCCACAAAAAGTATAAAATTTCCTCAGCAAAATTTTCCTCATTTTTTCATTATTGACAGCGCTAGCATTCCCTGTTTTAGTTATAAGGGTTAACAACATGTAATATAGGTAAACTTATGAAAACCAAAGTTCTAACAAGCGTAAAATACTCTTTGCTAGCATTGGGTGTCACAGCAGCACTCGGCACAGCACAGGCGTCTGAAACACAACGTGTCATTGTCACTGTTAAAGATTCTGCAGTAGCCAACACGCTTCCATTGCGTGTATCTGGTGCCGAACTTGCTCAATTCAAAGCACAAGGTCTTGCTAGCATAGCTACACAAGCCAACGCCGAAGCAATTGAGACATTGACAAGCGTAAATGCGGTGGTCATGGAGCTAACTCCAGAGCAATTATCAGCTCTTGAAGCGAGCGGTAACGTTGCGTCAATTGAAGTTGACCCTAAGCGTTATCTGCCACAGGTCACTGAGGGCTCTATAGTTCCACTTGCTGAATCTGTCCCATATGGTATCACCATGGTTCAGGCGAACCAGGTAAGTGACAGCAGTGCGGGTAACAAAAAAGTCTGTATCATGGACACAGGTTATACACGTGGCCACCCAGATCTGCCAAATACAGGTGTGACTGGCAATGACGGTCACGGTTCATATAATACAGGTAACTGGTATCAGGACGGCAACGGCCACGGTACGCACGTAGCCGGTACTATTGCTGCGCTTGGCGGCAATGGACAGGGTGTGGTAGGTGTTAACCCATCAGGTCAGCTTGGTTTACATATCGTTAAGGTCTTCAATGACCAAGGTCGCTGGGCATATGGCTCTGACCTAATCAAAGCGATTGAGCAGTGTGAAGCAGCAGGTGCAAATGTTACCAGCATGAGCTTAGGCGGCAGCGGCAGCTCGACTGCTGAGCGTAATGCTTTCGCATCAAGTGCACAGCGCGGCATGCTACATATTGCGGCTGCAGGTAACGGTTCAAACAGCTCATTTAGCTATCCAGCATCATATGATGCAGTCGTCTCGGTCGCAGCCGTCGACAGCTCTGAGCGCGTTGCGTCTTTCTCACAATATAACAGCCAGGTAGAAATTGCAGGCCCAGGCGTGAGCGTAAATTCAACGTGGAATGACCAAGGCTACAAGAGCATCAGTGGTACTTCAATGGCTACACCACACGTATCAGGCGTAGCAGCACTGGTATGGAGTAACTTCCCTCAGTGTAGCGCGGACCAAATCCGCTCGGCGCTTAATGCAACAGCCAAAGACAAAGGTTCTGCCGGACGTGACAACTACTACGGTCACGGTATCGTACAGGCTAAAGCCGCCTATGATTACCTGGTAAATGCGGGATGTGGCGGTCAGCCAGTTTTGGTTGCGGATTTCAACGCGACATCAAACGGCCTGAGTGTTCAATTTAGCAACAAATCAAGCGCTGGAACTTACAGCTGGAGCTTTGGTGATGGTAACTCCAGCACACAAACCAGCCCAAGCCATACTTACGCACAAGCAGGTACTTACAACGTCACATTGACGGTTAAAGGCGCGAACAATAAGACCGCGTCGAAGAGCCTGAATGTAACAGTAACTGACGGTAGTAACGGCGGTGGTTGTAGTGGCGTTGAGGCGTGGAATGCCGGAACTTACTATAACACTGGCGACAAAGTATCGTACAGCGGCTACGAATATCAGGCAACCTGGTGGTCACTAGGTGCACGCCCTGACATTTTCAGCAATGTATGGCGCAAAGGCGCACAATGTAAGTAAATCAATAAAAGGCAGCGCTCATGGATGAGGTTGTCGCTCCTGGAGCAAGCAAAATAGCTTGCTCCTCAATTACAAAGAGAACGTGCCCACCAAAATCACGGCGATACTTAACCATTGATAGTGCCTCAGTGTTTCCTTATAGAAGTACACCCCGAGCAATGCTGCGCTGGTGATACCAATAGCACGTTTAATTGCCTCCATCACGCCTGGCTGTAGCTGTTGCAAAGCCACCAACTGACACAACACAGCAAAGGCAAAGACTAATGCAGCTCCTCCCCATTGCCATTTATACTTCAATAACACGCCAGCACCTAACTCAGGTCTGAAAATCATCCCATTGATTAACGCCACAGAAGCAGTAAGAAAAATCAAATGAAAACTCACCTCAGCATGTTGCAGGGCCTGTTTATCGAACACGATGCACATTCCCCAACACAAGGCTGTTATCAGGACATACCCGGCGCCCGGTTCACGGATCGCAAACCTGCCACCTTGCAGTATGAAAGAACCAAGTGTAATTGCACCTAAGGCCAGAACCTGAGCCTCAACGAGCGGTTCACCCAACCAAATCCAAGCAAACGCACCAGACACGACAGGTGTTACAGAGAGCAGCGGTAACATCACAGCAATTTTGCCAACTGCCAAACCACGAATAAAACACACACTCCCAATCGCCGCGAGCAAACCACTTATCGTACCCGGAACGAAGTACTCGACTTCTGGTAAAGGTGCTTGCAACCAACCCCAGTAAATGAGGTAGCCAGGCAGTACCAGCAAACTGAAGATCACTGACATCAAAGGTGCACTGACCTGCTGAGCCAGTTGCTTTCGTAAAAAGTCAAAACAGGCCCAGCAAATTGCACTTATTAACGCACTCAGCATCATGCCTCACCAAGTTGCGCAAGGCATAATTCGCTCTGAGAAAACATGTAAGCGGTCAGTTTTTGATGATCGGGCTTCCAGCCCATTAAAAAGCGTCGGAAATCAGCCCAGACATATGGCCATAACGCCCGCCAGCTTTTCTCTAGTTCGGCAATTTGCTCGGTCGACCAAACCCCGGACAAAGCACGGCCTAATTGCTCAAAATAGCTATCCAAACTCGCCAGTGATTGCATTTCGAGCTCTCGGCCACTGTATAAACTGGTCAAGAGTAACATTACATCAGCTACCCCAACTCCCAGACCAACATGCTGAAAGTCATAACCCAATGCCTGCTTTGAGCTAAAAGCAAAGTTGGCTAGCTTCGCATCGCCATGAATTAAAGTTTGATAAGGACAATCAAGCAACCTTTGGTTGATTACTTGTGCATTATTTTTAAGCTTGCCGGAAACCATACGTTCGAATTCATCCGGACGCGTGTCCAGATGCCAGTAGTTTCCTCGCGCAACCCCTGCCAGTATATCAGGGTCGACAAGCCCAACCGCATGAAAGCGTGCGAGCCAAGTAAGCATGTGATCAAGATGGACACGAGACGCAGCGGTTATATTGTGATACCCCTGCGCTTCAAAATCACTAAGCACCAGAATAAAAACCTCGTTCTGATGTGCCAACGCTTTAACCTCAGGCAATGCGCAAACTGCGATATAATGCTGCGCTGTGTGTCGATAGAAGTTCAATTCCTTCTCATAAGATTGATATTTTCGACGCAAAGAATGGGCGCTCTGGGTAATATGGCGATGCGCCAGTTGTGCTGGTACAGTGGCCACTTTGGCAACGAGCAACTCACCCTGATAAGTAAATTTATGAATGTAACCACAGCCACTCCATAATGCCTGGGCTTGCTGTGTGTCAGGAAGCATGGTCATAACATGCGAGACAAGTGCGGAGGTTGACATGGCGTTCCTTGAGATTCTTGTGACGTTTACCCGTTAACTTTCATAAACAGTGTAACACGTCTGCCCTGCTCTCCCCAGACACAGTGCCGCTGCGCAGTCACAAAAAAGCCCCGAATAAACGGGGCTTGAAAGAGACAAACTAATAAATTAATTTATTGATTTACCGCCGATTTTACTACACTTGATGAATCAGCTTCGTCAATCAAGTTTAGGTCAAAATCAAACTCATCAACCCGAATGGCTTTTTCACGCTTACGATTATAATCAATCAACTGAGCGTACTCTGTTTCATTAATGACTTTGGCTATCAATGCATTGTCCAGTGTTTCGTAAAAACGAACCCCAGCTTTGATCTCACGCTTTTTGAGTGCTCGCTTCACTTTACTCAACAGGTCCAGGCATGCAATTTTAGCCTTATAAGCCTGCTCGTTAATGTCGTGGCCGTCACCAGCTTGCGGCTTAACTAAATGCGTTAACTGAGCCTTAAATGCGGTATCCAATTGCGCAGCCGTTGCCAGTTCACGTATCATGTCGTCGTTGATACGCGGCATAGAATGACCGAACTGCATAGTCAGCACCCGCATGAACTTTCGTGTACCAGGTGCCGGAAAGTTATCCAGGAACTTATGCAGTGCCTGCTCGGCTTCGACCAAAGCGTAACGTGTTGCATAATGGAAATATGGTGCAGCAGCCTCACGGTCTGTCACTGCTACTTTCTGCTCGTAATACTTGATAGAAGCCATGGCAGCATATAGGTAGCTCATTACGTCACCCAGACGAGCAGATAGCATTTCAGCTTGCTTAAGCTTGCCACCCAGAACCAGCAAAGAGAAATCGGCATACACAGCCAGCTTGGCTGACAAACGCTGTGCCGCTTTTTCGTATGCCTGTACTTCTGGCAAACTCGAGTTACTACTCGCTGTAAATGGCAGTAGCCCTAGCTTGAATGCTCGTAAACTATTCGCAACACTATACCCTACTGTCTTACGCAATATCTTGTTAAAGGTTTTGTCTGCATCCGCTTCTTCACTGTGGATTGCCTCAACCATTGATTGCAGATAAGGGTGACAACGCATAACCCCTTGACCGAAAATCATTAGGTTTCGAGTAAGGATGTTGGCTCCTTCTACGGTAATCGCGATAGGCTGTGCGACATAACCACTGGCCAGCGTATTTTGCGGACCATTCTGTATGGCCTTACCGGCCAAAATATCCATGGCTGAATCCAAAACATCCCGACCCGTTTCTGTCATGTGGTATTTGGCAATAGCAGTTACCACTGACGGCTTCAGACCCATACCCAGACCTTCCGTTGTCAGTACACGCATCGCTTCTTGAAGATAAGTTTTGCCAGCGATGTCCGCAAGCTTTTCCTGGATCCCCTCAAACTGACCGATTGCCAGCCCGAATTGCTCACGTACCGCCGCATACTCTGACGCCGACTTCAACGCAACCTGACTGGTAGAAACGCCCAGCGCTGGCAAAGAAATACCACGCCCAGCACCCAGACAGCTAACTAACATCTGCCATCCGCGACCAATATTTTGCTGACCACCGATAATGAAGTCCATTGGGATAAACACTTTTTCGCCGCGCGTAGTACCGTTGTAGAAACGGATACCCATTGGATCGTGGCGGTTGCCCAGCTCAACACCCGGATGCGATTTGGGGATCAACGCACAGGTTATTCCCAAAGACTCTTTGCCACCGAGTAAGCCTTGCGGATCTAGTACTTTAAATGCTAACCCCAGTACTGTGGCGATAGGCGCGAGTGTGATGTAACGTTTGTCCCAGGTTATTTCCAGACCAAGCACTTCTTCACCGTTATATTGGCCTTTAGTGACAATACCCTGATCCGGAATGCCACCGGCGTCAGAACCTGCCTCAGGGCTGGTCAATGCGAAACAAGGAATATCAGTACCATTAGCAAGCCGAGGCAGATAATGTGCCTGCTGCTCTTTGGTTCCGTAATGCATTAGCAACTCACCAGGCCCCAAAGAGTTTGGAACCATGACAGTAACGGCAACCGCAGACGATTTTGTCGCTATGGTGCCTACAATGGTTGAGTTCGCATACGGGCTAAACTCTCTGCCACCATACTCTTTAGGAATAATCAAAGAGAAGAAGCGCTCTTTTTTCAAAAATTCTAAAATGTGCTCTGGCAAATGCTTCTCGTTCTGGATCACAGAATCATCGATCATCGCCATTAATTCTTGCACGGGACCGTCCAAAAACGCTTGCTCTTCGCTGTTTAATTTGGCTTCCGGCACCGCACGCAATGCGTCAAAGTCTGGTTTCCCGCGATAGATTGAGCCTTCAAGCCATACATCACCCGCATCGAGTGCTTCTTGTTCAGTCACCGAAATGCTTGGCAATATTTTTCTTAATTGTGTTCTTAAACTCATAATAAACTCATCCGACCAGATTGATATAGTTACATTACGGCATAAAATTCCGTTTAGATCAATTACTCTATGCTATTTTTTAACGGCTTTTTTACTGAAAGGTCTGAGTTGTTTAAAAAAATTCTAAATAATTAATAGCTTACAAGTGTTCGCTGAAACCAGCCCTCTGACTGTTTTTTATTCAAAAAAAGAGGGAGAAGAAAAACACTATTTTGTTCATTAGAAAGCAGTCAAAGGTAAGATAAGAGTAGATGGCTTAAAAATCAGCAACCTGGGCTAAGCACAGCGTTTTAAGTGCTGTCGGACTAAGCGCCAGCTCTAAACCTCGTCGTCCCCCACTAACATAGATCGTGTCATAGTTGAGTGCAGAGTTGTGCAAAATCACTGGCAAGCGTTTTTTGTGTGCAAAGGGGCTGATACCGCCCAGTTGGTACCCTGTCGCATTCTCGGCTTGTTGTTGCGTTGCAAGTTGTGCTTTTTTGCCTTTGCAGCTTTTAGCAAACGCTTTTAGGTCAACCATTTGAGTAGCAGGTGTGACAGCAACACTTAACCTGCCATCGACACTGATAACCAGCGTTTTAAACACTTTATGCGGCTCCAGCGCCAATGCCTGAGTCGCTTCGTGTGCAAACTCCGTGATACCCGGATCGTGCTCGAACTTAAGCACCTCAAAGCTGATCTTATGCTTGTTAAGTAACTGAATAGCGGGTGTCATATAAGTGTTTCCTGCCCCTTATCATAAAAATTCTATAGTACCTCACCAACAGCAGTCTGCGTTAGGAAGAATAGTCGAGCACATTATGACGAGAAAATTGCGACCTTTTTGCCATAAACTTCAGTACCAACTCAAGTTTTGTTAAGCTGCTGATACAAGTTTAGTCGCTTCAGTCAGACATAATCCTCCGCAGGTTACTTTTAGCCCTATCTTAAGGTAGACAAAACGCCAAATTAGACTAAAGTCTTATTAACTCTATACGCACTGTATTATTGCGCGGGAGAGTCGTTATGAACAAAGGTCTTGTTCGTATCGCAGCCGTATGTGCGGTTAGCTACTTTGCTTTGTCTTTCTTAACCAACGAATATTATTTTTGGGAAAGCAGTGTGGCCTGTGCGTCCAAGTGTAAGCGACTAGGCTGTACCGATGGGCTTCTTTTAACAGGACACAGTCGAACAGTACTGGCTTGTAAGTGTACTGGAGATATGGATTATCTCATGCTGTTAAACTGAGAGAAAACGGCGCCATAAAGCGCCGTTTTGTTTTTCTGATATGCCTGTCAGCTCAGAGGTAAACCTCTGACATTATTTCGTCAGGTCATCAAAGAACTTCTTTACGCCGTCAAAGAAGCCTTGCGCCTTCGGACGATTTTTTCCTGCATCACTGCCCATGCTCTCTTCAAGCTCTTTAAGCAACTCTTTTTGTCTCTCATTAAGATTGACAGGCGTTTCGATCACGACTTTACAAATTAAGTCGCCCACAGCACCACTGCGTACCGACTTCACGCCTTTACCGCGCATACGGAACATCTTACCAGTCTGGCTCTCTGAAGGTACTTTAAGGTTTGCACGACCATCCAGAGTCGGAACTTCAATCTCACCGCCCAACGCCGCTGTGGTATAACTAATCGGTACTTCACAGTAAAGATTGTTACCATCCCGAACAAAGATGGGGTGTTCTCTCACGCTCACCTGAACATACAAGTCACCTGCAGGTGCACCGTGCATGCCAGCCTCACCTTCTCCGGACAACCTGATACGATCGCCCGTATCAACACCCGCAGGGATTTTAACTGACAATGTTTTGGTTTTCTCCACGCGGCCCTGACCATGACAGCTATCACATGGATCCGAAATAACCTGTCCGCTTCCCTGACAGGTAGGACAAGTTTGCTGAACGGCAAAGAAACCTTGTCTCATCTGGACCTGACCGGCACCATGACAGGTAGGACATGTTTTTGGTTTAGACCCAGACTTTGCGCCACTGCCATCACAAGGTTTGCAAGAGACCCAAGTCGGAACCTGGATTTCGACTTCTTTGCCGCGTACTGCATCTTCCAGGCTCAGATCTAAACTATATCGCAGATCTGCACCGCGCTGCTGGCGTGACTGACGTCTTCCGCCACCAAAAATATCACCGAATACGTCCCCGAAAATATCACCAAAATCAGCACCGCCGCCAAATCCACCATGGCCTGCACCACCGTTTTGTTCAAAGGCTGCATGGCCGTATTGATCATACATCTGGCGTTTTTGACTATCTGATAAGACTTCGTAGGCTTCTTTTACTTCCTTAAACTTTGCTTCCAATTCAGCATCGCCAGCAGTTCTGTCTGGGTGATACTTCATTGCAAGTCGTTTATAGGCCTTTTTAATGTCACGTTCACCGGCGTCTTTTGATACCCCAAGAACGTCGTAATAGTCTTGTTTTGACATAGTTCTCACACAATTCTTACTGAGCGATCAGCCATTGTGATGACCGCCTGGCGAATACTTGTTTGATTGCGCAGCTTACGAGACTTGCCAGCTCCGTTCACAATCTACTTATCGCCTAAATTTAAATACGTCAGAGCCTGCTTACCTCTGCCATTCGTTAGAACTTGAAGGATAAACAGGCCCTGTTTAGCACCGCAGGCTAAGCCTGTGGGCACTGATAAGTCAACAATTACTTGTCGTCTTTCACTTCTTCAAACTCGGCATCTACTACATCGTCGTCAGCCTTGTTTGCTTGCTGCGCACCTGCGTCACCGCCAGCTTGTTGCGCCTGAGCTTTCGCCTGAGCAATTTCCATCAGCTTCTGAGACTTTTCTGCAAGTGCCTGAGTCTTAGCATCGATTTCTTCTTTGCTTTCACCCTTAATGGCTGTTTCCAGCTCAGACAGTGCGGCTTCGATGGCTGTTTTATCGTCAGCAGGTAAATCATCACCAGCTTCTTCAACTTGCTTGCGAGTTGCGTGAACCATAGCATCAGCCTGGTTACGAGCGCCAACTAGCTCTTCGAACTTCTTGTCTTCTTCAGCATTCGCTTCGGCATCACGAACCATGTTTTCAATTTCATCGTCGCTCAGACCTGAAGATGCCTGAATAGTAATCTTCTGCTCTTTACCTGTGTCTTTGTCTTTCGCAGATACATGCAAGATACCATCCGCGTCAACGTCAAAGGTTACTTCAATCTGAGGTACACCGCGCTGTGCAGGGCGAATACCTTCAAGGTTGAACTGGCCAAGAGACTTATTGTCGCTTGAACGCTTACGCTCACCTTGCAGTACATGAATTGTTACCGCAGACTGATTGTCTTCTGCTGTTGAGAAAGTTTGAGACTTTTTAGTAGGAATAGTCGTGTTTTTCTCAATAAGCGCAGTCATGACTTGACCCATAGTCTCAATACCCAGAGACAGAGGACAAACGTCAAGCAGAAGTACGTCTTTCACGTCACCGGCAAGTACACCACCTTGAACCGCAGCACCAACCGCTACCGCTTCATCAGGGTTTACGTCCTTACGAGGCTCTTTGCCAAAGAACTCTGCTACTTGCTTCTGCACTAGTGGCATACGTGTCTGACCACCCACCAGGATGATATCATTTACGTCGCTTACAGACAGATCTGCATCAGCGAGTGCACGCTTTAGCGGCTCGATAGACTGTGCAACCAGGTCTTCAACCAGAGACTCAAGTTTTGCACGAGTCAACTTCACGTTCATGTGCTTAGGACCTGTTGCGTCAGCAGTTACGTAAGGCAGGTTTACCTCAGTTTGCTGTGCAGATGAAAGCTCGATTTTCGCTTTTTCTGCAGCTTCCTTCACACGCTGCATTGCCAGCGGATCAGTTTTCAGGTCAATGCCCTGGTCTTTCTTGAATTCAGCAACCAGGTAGTTGATTACACGGTTATCGAAGTCTTCACCACCAAGGTGTGTATCACCATTAGTAGCCAGTACTTCAAACGTGTGCTCACCTTCTACTTCGTCGATTTCGATGATCGAAATGTCGAATGTACCACCGCCCAGGTCATAAACTGCAACAACATTGTCGCCTTGTTTCTTGTCCATACCGTAGGCAAGTGCCGCAGCTGTTGGCTCGTTGATAATACGTTTTACGTCCAGACCAGCAATACGACCTGCGTCTTTTGTCGCTTGACGCTGTGAATCGTTGAAGTATGCAGGAACAGTAATAACGGCTTCTGTTACTTCTTCACCAAGGAAATCCTCGGCTGTCTTTTTCATCTTTTTCAGGACTTCAGCAGAGATCTGAGGTGCAGCACGCTTTTCGCCACGTACTTCAACCCAGGCATCACCGTTGTCTGCTTTAGCAATCTTAAATGGCATAATGCTGATGTCACGCTGAACTTCTTCATCTTCAAAACGACGGCCAATCAGACGCTTGATTGCATACAATGTGTTTTGAGGGTTAGTCACAGCCTGACGTTTTGCCGGTTGACCTACTAACGTTTCGCCCTCTTCGGTAAATGCAATAACCGATGGCGTTGTGCGATCCCCTTCAGCGTTTTCGATAACGCGTGTCTTATCACCATCAAGTACCGCTACGCAAGAGTTAGTAGTACCTAAATCGATTCCAATAATTTTACCCATGTGAATCTTCTCCGACTTCAAAAATTCGTTGTTCTGTTAGATGACTTGATAAATAGGGGCGGCAATTTGTAATTCAAGCGTCTCAACAAAAAAAAAGTGGTTTTTTTTGAAATTTTTTTGCCATGCCGTTTTTTTCATCAAAAATCAGCGGAATTTGACTTTTAACTTCTGGTATGACCAGATAAGAGACACTAAAGACCAATCAAAAGTAAATGCAATGACATTTGACCAACTCATCTCCCTGCCTGAGCTAAAACACGCTCAGGCGCAACTTCCATCATTACCTGCAAGCTGGGGACAAGGTAGAACCGTATTTGGCGGCCTTTCAGCTGCTTTGATGTTACAAAGCATGTTAAATCAACTTGACGATCAAAATAGACGTCTGCTTTCTTTCAATTGCAATTTTGTCGGCCCACTTTTGAGCGAAACGCCATTTGAACTCAATACTCAGCTATTGCGTGCCGGTAAGAATGCAACTCAGATGCAAACCACCATTACTCAGAATGACCAGGTTTGCCTTGTTGCACTCGCCTGCTTTGGCAAACCGCGCACATCTGCTATCACAGTCCGTGCACAAGACGTAAGTACACTGAAAGAAATTAATGACAAACAAACGCTGCCATATATTGAAGGTGTAATGCCGGCTTTTATTCAACACATCGATCTGAATCTGCAACAAGGTGCCTTGCCGTTTAGTAATGCCAGTTCCAGTCATATAGGTGGTTGGATGAAATTCAAAGCGCCTGCACAGCCGCATTTGTCTGTACTCCACCTACTTGCACTTGCAGATGCCTGGCCTCCGACTCTGCTGCAACTATGCAAAGGCCCAACACCCGCAAGCAGTATGTCCTGGTACGTTGAGTTCTTAGATGATGTTGAATTACCGGGCACTGAATGGTTCGCAATGGAGGCTGTTACGCATCAGGCAGAACATGGCTATGCCATAGAAGATGCTAAGTTATTCTCACAAGATGGAAAGTTACTGGCATTGAGCAGACAGACGGTAGCGGTATTTGACAGTTGATTAAAGCCACTAAGTCACTCACACTATATGTAGGAGTTAACATAAGTATTGGTTAAACTGTGATAGTCGCCTGTCAGCATTGTGATTTTTTAGTGTCCATTCAAGATCTGGGCGAACAGCAAAGGGCTGTTTGCCCGCATTGCGGTAATGTACTGGCAACCACCCAGCGCAACTACGCACAATGGATAGCTGCATTTAGTCTTTCCTCAGTTATCTTTCTGTTATTAAGCCTGCAACCACATTTTATTTCCTATGCGCAACATGGCCTAAAGCAAACCATTAGCTTAATGGCAGCGATCATGCAGCTTGCCGAACACTATAGTGTGTTCCTTGCGGTGCTGCTGAGCACCAGCATCGTTATTTTACCATTCATTGCCAGCACGCTTATTCTTTTGGTGCATACGCCTTTATGGCAAAAAATGAACCCACATAATGCCCGAGTCATTGCAAAATTTATTATGGCGCTAAGGCCACTCAATTTGGCCGATATCTTTTTGGTTGCTGTATTAATTAGTGCATTTAAGCTTACTGCGTTCGCAGAGATTGAAGTTGGACTTGGTTTTTGGGCGTATATTCTATTCGTATTATGTTTTATTGAGACTTTGTCTTTATTGAGCCAACATCAACTCTGGCAACTTCAGCAAGCACATTTTACCCCTTCAATTGAGCATTGTGCCAAGCGTGCTAGTACACAAAGCCTCAAACAATGCCATGTCTGTCAGCAGATCAGTCGCAGTGCTCACTGCCCGCGCTGCATGGCAAAATTACGTTACCGTAAAGACAATTCTGTCGCGCGTAGCGCAGCCTGGATGATTACTTCGCTGATATTTATGGTACCAGCCTTATCCTTTCCAATTATGGACACGATCAATCTGGGATTACATACACCGGCAACCATTTATGGTGGTGTAGAGGTACTTTGGAAAAATGGCTCATATCCAATCGCTATTGTGATTTTCATAGCAAGTATCTGTATACCACTGATAAAGGCAGGTACATTGTTCTATTTACTCTACCGCGTTAGCTACCCGACTAACCCAAAAGTGGCAGCTAAATTCTACCGGGCCCTAGAAGCGGTTGGTAAATGGTCAATGATAGACGTTTTCGTCGTGATCCTCTTGGTTTCTCTCGTACAGCTTGGTACTGTACTGAGCGTGGAGCCACAGCCAGGCATCGTCTTTTTTACCGCCATGGTTATTTGCCAAATCTTTGCTGTGAACAATTTTGACCCTCGTTTACTTTGGGACTCTTTAAATAAACATGAATAAAGAAGCGCATATCGAGCCCAAGCCCAGGCTTTCCGTTATCTGGGTAGTCCCCTTGCTGGCTGTTTTGATAACGGGCTGGATGCTTTATCAGCATCAACAAAACAAAGGCCATCAAATTTACATCAAGATGAAAAGTGCCGATGGTATCATTGCTGGCAAGACGGAGATAAGAGTCCGCAGTGTTAAAGTTGGTGTGGTTGAATCACTTCGTCTGCAAGTAGAGCAGAAAGCCGTTGTTGCCACTGTGCGTATCGAAAAGCATTATGATAATTTGCTGACAGAAGACGCTAAGTTTTGGATAGTGAAACCACGTATTGATCAATCTGGAATAAGCGGACTTAACACCTTATTATCTGGTGTATATATCGAGTTGCTGCCGGGAGAAAGTAAGCAGCGCACCAGTCTATATACGCTCCAGGAGCAGCCAGCTCTTATCTCGACAGACATTGAAGGTGTGCGTTTCCAGCTCAGCTCAACCAGTGGCGAAGTGCTGGATGTGGGCACCGGGATCTTTTTCCGTAATTATCATGTGGGGCAGATTGAGAGCTCAGTGTTTAATACCGACTCTTTACAAATGGAGTACGGGGTGTTCATTCACTCTCCCTACGACCGCCTAATCACTCATAATGCGATTTTCTGGATCAATTCAGGGGTAGAGCTTTCGCTGACTAGTGAGGGCATTAACCTCAATACAGGTTCACTCGCAAAGATGATTAAAGGTGGAATATCTGTAGATTATCCACCCGGGCAGGACGGCACAGAGGTTGCTCAGGAAGGCAGAGCATTTACGCTGCATCAAAATTTCGCGGTTGCATTGGAGCGTCGCTTTGACTTGTTTGATCACTATTTGGTTGAATTTGAACAATCAATTCGGGGATTAAAACCCGGTGCACCGGTTGAGTATCGGGGTATGCGTATCGGGACCGTTGAGCAAGTCCCAGCAAGGCTCGAGCAAAATGGACAGCCACTTTACTTTCAACAGGGCAACACGTCTATTCCTGTACTTATCAAAATTGAGTACGGACGCATTTATGAAGTCGATGCCAAAGCCAAACAATATTGGCAGGAAAATATAGAACAATGGATTAAAAATGGCCTAAGAGCATCACTAAAAAGTGGTAATATTTTAACAGGTGCGGTATATATAGAGCTAGATTTTTACAATTCAACCCCTCCGACCAGCTTAGGGATGAATTTCGCGTACCCGGTGTTGCCGAGTGTACCGAGTGGATTTACAGCTTTATCAGAGCAAGTCATGGCTTTGTTGAACAAACTCAACAAACTGCCGCTGGATAACTCGCTCAATGAAGCACAACAAACGATGCAGGCGTTCACAGCATTGGCAGAAGAAACGCAGGCACTGGTTAATAGTTTCAACACAACGAAAGTATCTGAAAAAGTGGAAAAAAATCTAACACAATTACAGGGAACGCTGGCCCAACTCACTGCCAGCCTCAAACAATTTGAGCAAACACTAAACAACTACCAGAAAGGCTCAGGTATGGTCGAGCAACTGACAGATACTCTGCAAGAACTTGAAAGCCTTAGTAACTCGCTCAAGCCTGTGTCGAAAGGGCTTAATGAACAACCTAATATGCTTCTGTTCGACAAAGAGACTTTGGCAGATCCTGAACCCAGGAAGCAGCGCTAATGAAAGCAGTTATTGCGCTACTGTCAGTCGTGCTGACCAGCTGTGCGGGATCAGACCCAGCTCAGTATCAGTATTACCGATTTGATTCAGCGTTCGACACAAAACCAAGCACTGGCATTAGTGCATCCAGAGTATACGTCGATGAGGTAAATATTGTTGGGGTTGCCGACCAGCAAGCACTTGTCCAGTATACTTCAGCACATACTGTTCACATTGCCAATTATCATTATTGGGCAGAACACCCGAAGCTAATACTGACCAAAGAAACACTCAAATATCTTGAAAATAAAGGCTTATCGCCCGTACTCTCTGCCCATGCCAGTGAATTCAATACTGGGGATTTCAAGTTGCTAATTGAAGTCTCAGATCTGGCAGGTCATTACCAGCAAGGCGCGATTTTAAAAGGTGCGTGGCACCTTTATCAAATAACAGATAATGGTACCAAGCTGATCCGTGTTAAACATTTTGACTACCAATCAGTGCTCTCACAAGACGGCTTCTCAGCTCTGATAAGCGCCCATCAGGCCAACTGGCAACTTTTGATGGCACAATTACACACGGATATCGGGTCAAGTGATATTATCTCCCCAGCAGATTAACGTATAAGTTAGTCTGCGCCATCCCTGGCACAAGCTCAAAGCTACCAACCAGAACAAAATTAAGCTTCGCTAATAGCTTGTTACTCGACGTATTTTCAGGGGTTGTGATGGCTCCGAGTGCCTTATACTTACCACAATTACTAACAAATGACAGTAATGCCTCTGCTGCTTCAAAAGCATACCCTTTGCCACAATACCGGTCGAGAAAAGCGTATCCCAGGTCCGGAAACTCCAGATAGGGCCGCTGATAGAGACCACAAATACCAATTGCAGTTCCGTCATTTAGCGCGACAATATAGGGACTTGGCGCTGCCAAGTCATATGGTGTAAAAAAGGCGCTTTCAATATACTTTTGCGCATCGGACATGGTTCGGATCTGTTTATCCGCAACATTATCGATAAAGCTCTGCTGGTTAAGCAGTTCAAAAATCAACTCCGCGTCTGCAATTTGAGCCCTGCGGATAATTAGCCGCTGTGTGCGCGTTACTATGTCTGACATAACAGTGGATCCTCGAGAAAGCGGGACAACTTGTCCCGCAAACGTTATGGCCGTTTATTCAAAACGCGCCTTCTTATAGAGCTCAGCCATAGAGTCGAGCTTCACTTCATTTGGTAATGTCGCGAATGGTTTATCAGCAAACTTCTTACCACGGATCTGCACATTGATTCTTGATGCTTCAGTATTGAGCATACTTTGCTGGTAGTAAGACTGGATATCAGCCAGTGTCACCTCTTCTGTCGCAGCGATAAGCTTTGCTTTGGAGTCAAATGTCAGATTATCACGATACCAGTCTATCAGAATTGGCTGAGATTCTTCTGCCAAATTCTTTGGCACCTGCTTCAAAGACAAGAGCGCAGCCTGCTTGAGCTGTGCAAAGGTTTCTTCATTGAGCTCTTTCAATGCCAGTGCATATTCCTGCCGATAACGGTCAAACCGTGCTTGCATTGACTGCACATCCAATACAGGCGTCTGAATATAAAAGCCAAACGCCGAGTGTTCATCAATACTTTGAGCCACTGCGCCTACAGCATAGGCCAGCTGCTCCTCGGTTCGTAAAGCATTAAATAAATGGCTGCTCAAATGCGATTTAAGGATCTGGGCCGCTGCTTTTTGTGCATACCCAGGTTCCGGATGAACAAACATGTCAACAATGGCGACGTCTGCCGTCTCACTGTCTTGCTGCCAAACCAGTGCTTCACCGGCTTGTGGTTTTAGAAAATCAGCTCGGACATAGTCATTGCGCTCAACAGGCTTTGAGAGCGCCCCCTTCACTTGCTTCACTACCTCCGCGAGGAACTGTTTGTCGTAGTTACCATACCCAAAAATGCGCACGGTGTGATGATTCAAAATATCATTTTGAGCCTGACTAAATACATCTGTGGTCATCTTAGAGGCCGTATCAATTAGTCGAGCTTCATCGAAGTTGCCTGTGCGGACAAGGGATTGATAACGACCGAATGCCTGATAGAACGGAAATTGCTGGCGTTGATTTTGAATATTCCGGACAAATCGATCGACGGCTTGCTCAAGTTGCTTAGCCGTTGGTTGCACTTTTAACCCTTCCAGTGACTGAGACAACAACATCCCCTGCTTATCTGTAAACCCTGATAAGGTGAGCAATAAGCCGTTGTTCACGCTCATGCGCATCCCCATACCCGCAATTGATGCCTCTGTTTGCAATTTTGCTTTTTCGATTGCGTATAGGTCGGCCCAGAGTGCTGCGGCAACCCGAACCTGTATACTGTCTAACGTCAGTGGAGAGTTAATATGAACCAATAAGCGACCCTTTGGTTGCTCGCTGTATTTTTCGCTGGTCTTTTGCCAAACTGCGACCGTGCTGTCCTGATATATTTTATCGACTGTATCCGAACTTTCTGACTGCGTAACGATATCAAATTGCTCAGGAAGCAAACGATTTATACTTGGGAGTGACAACTCTGGCGCTGGCTCACCTTGCCAAGATGCAATTTCTTGCTCTGTGATATCGGTAATCTGATAACGACCATCATAAAAATGTAGTTTTTGGTCATTTGGTTCTTGTTTGCTGATATACCAAACCCTTAGCTGTTGTGGATTCAGTTGTTCCAAAACACTTTTAACGGCTTGCTCGTTAAAATCAGCAAAGTGGTAAGGTGCATTAATAGCATGGTTCAACGGATATTTTTGCATACTATCGGCAAGATCAGAAACGTAATCAAATTCATCACCCCGCTCTAAGAAACGAAACTGATTGGCAAGAGAAGTTCTGATCTCATTAAAGTACTTGCCGTCGATTCCCTGCTCTTTGATCAATGCAATATATTGCATGACAGTCGCGACAATTTGCTCACGTTGTTGCATGCCTTGATCGGTCAACTGGATATCTACGCTTAAAGCGCCGAAGTTACCGTACAAATCTGGCGTAGCATTGGCTGTGAGTTCAGAGATCCACCCTTTTTGTTTAAGCACCTGCGCCGGACTGCCTTGCATTTCATTACTAAGCAGATACGTCACGAAATAATTTGGCTTAAACGCAAATTCTTCGCGATTGTTGGCGATGGTAAAGTCCAGCTTCAGCGTCTTAACATCTTCATTAGGCACATAATGAATACGCTTCTTTCCTAGCTTCAAAAAATCCAGCTCAGCGTCTACTTGTGGCTTTTCTATTTGCTTGTCTTCAATCGTAGCAAAATATCGCTGCGCTTTTTTAGTCATATCAGACAAAGGTAAATTAGATATCATCGCCAACTTCATGATATTTGAAGAATAATACTTGTTATAAAAAGCAACGGTTTCCTGATGCAGATTACTGCCAGGCTTGTCGCCTAAGGTTTCCAGGTTTCCAATCAAAAAGCGATTCGCCGGATGCGAGCCCATCATACTACGTGACAGTTTATATTGACCAAAGAAGTCCAATTCACGGCGCATTGACCATTCGGCGTTAACTGCATTCTTCTCTTTGTCGGTATACTCAGGGTAAAGCTTGGGTGCTTTAAAAAAATCAGAAAAGCGGTCGAGTGCTTCATCATAGGCCTGATTATTTACCTTGAACATATAGTTAGTGATGTCTAACCAGGTATAAGCGTTGTGAGACCCGCCATTACGACTCATAAAGTCTTTGTAACCCTGTGTATCGGGAAAACGGTCAGTGCCCAGAAAAAGCATATGTTCCAGGTAGTGGGCCATCCCTTGCTGTGACATAGGATCATGAAGTAAACCAACGCCGACACTTAACGCCGCTGCTGACTTTTCAACTTCAGGGTCTGAAACGAGAATGACTTCTATGCCATTTGATAGAGTAAGCGTCTTATACTGTCGATTGTCATTCGGGCTGACAACCAGTTCCTTAGCTAAAGGTGCAGCTGAGGTATTTCCCGCTCCGTTATGCGTTGCCACACACCCGGACAACAAAGCCAGCGTGATACTGGCCACTAACATCGTTTTTTTCATTAACTATCCATCTCAATACACTATTTCAGCCTGGTGAATCCAAGGCTATTATCGATACTCAAACGCTACCATTTAACCCCGATACAATTCAATCTCCGCCATATATTTTAGCCACTTACAGGCCCAATACACCTATCTTTCAAGCGCTCGGACTCACCCGTTAGGCCTTCTTATGCCGATTAGTAATAATAATCACAAAACTTAAAAGAATTTTTTATCACATTAGTTTATCCATTTGATAACATTAGGAGCAAAATATAATGACAACTACAGATCATCAGGGGCACACAATGGAAATAAATCAACCGATCTGCGATTTTGGGCTACACAGCGGAGAACCATACTGCAAATTACCAGCGAGCTTTCTGAACTGGATGGTCGCAACCGGCCATGCCAAACAGGCGTTAGCCAAAGATGAACTTACTCGCAGGCACAATGCGGTATGTGACTCAAGAATGAAGTCAAAAGTTCAATAATCAGCTATATTTACTTAGAGCTTTTAGTTTAAACTAGAGCGCATAGTTTTAGTCCCCACTGAAGTAAATTTATGCGCTTTATCATTCCGTCGCTGCTGGCACTATCGCTGACAGCGTGCTATTCGACACAACAGTCAACTAATCCGTCAACAGATAATACGATCCGCTACCTCACTGTGTTACACACCAATGATCACCATGGCCGTTTTTGGCACAATGAAGATGGTGAGTATGGTATGGCAGCCAGGAAAACCCTGCTTGACCAACTCAGAGCGAAAGCCCATGCGCAAGGCCACAGTGTCGTATTACTGTCTGGCGGTGATATAAATACTGGTGTGCCTGAGTCCGATTTACAACATGCCGAACCTGACTTCAAAGGCATGAGCCGGCTAGGCTATGATGCTATGGCCATCGGAAACCATGAGTTTGACAATCCGCTGGATGTGCTTGATAAACAAATTGCCTGGGCCAACTTCCCGCTCCTGTCAGCTAATATATTACATAAGCACAATGGCGAGCACGCCTATCAGCCTTATACTGTTATTGAGAAGCAAGGTCTTAAGATCGCAATTATTGGATTGACGACCGTTGATACGGTAAAAATTGCTAATCCAGAGTTTGTTGGGGGCTTAGATTTTGTAGATCCTGCGCCTATCACTGCCCAGCTATCTCAGCAGATCAAATCGCAATACAATCCTGATGTAACCATTGCAGTAACCCACATGGGCCATTACCACGACGCATCTTTTGGAATTAACGCACCAGGTGACGTAACGCTTGCCCGCAACGTGCCTGAAGGCACGCTCGATATGATCATCGGTGGTCATTCACAGGAGCCCGTATGTATCGACGAAAATGGTACTGAAGACAATAATTTCGTACCTGGGAAAGCGTGTAAACCAGATCAACAAAACGGTATCTGGATAATGCAAGCTCATGAATGGGGAAAATATGTCGGTAAAGCGGTATTCAAAATTTCAGACGGCAAAAAAACACTACAAAGTTACGAGTTGTTGCCGGTTAATCTTAAAAACGCCCAGGGACAATGGGCTACTAAATACATCGAACACGATCCTGAATTAAAAGCTTTCCTTGCACCATTCCAGAAAACAGGTGAAAGCAAAATCTCAGGGGCTGTTGGTGAAGTTGATGCCTTTCTGGATGGACGCAGAAGCACGGTTCGCTTTAAACAAAGTCCATTGGGAGATTTAGTTATCAAAGCGCAAATGGCGGCCGTTGGAGCAGACTTTGGCTTTATCAGTGGTGGCGGTATACGCGCCAGTATTAAAGCAGGCGAAATAAGCTATAAAGATATTCTTACCGTGCACCCATTCGGAAACCGAATTGCTTATATCGATTGGCGTGGCGAACAGCTCCTCGACTATTTGTCAGTGGTTAGTCGCTTTCCGCCAGACTCAGGCGCCTATTTGCAATATCACGGTATCGAATTCGATTTACTCAATGGTGAACTGGCGAACGTAAAAATCCAGGGACAGCGCGTTGAACCAGACAAGACCTATCGTATGAGTATCAATAGCTATAATGCTGCCGGGGGCGATGGCTACCCAGTGTTAACTGACCAACCAGGATTCACAGCGACAGACAGCACAGATGCTCAGGTCCTGAAAGACTATATTGAACGTCATACTCCGATCAAGCGCTCGTCTTTATAGTCATTAAAAAATGTTGGGGTATACTAAATACATACCCCAACGTGCTACTTACCAATAACTTCAACGTCATTGGCTCCCAATGCCTTTAGCCCATAGCTATGCAACTTAGAACGTGAACCTTCGCCATGTGCTTTAGGCGGGTAAAGCTTTAACCTGAGATCGGGTTGGTGTGTCAGTAACTCATCCAGTGCAGCACGTATTTCACTAAGAGTTTTCTCCAGACTGTTCGAAAAGTTAGGACGCTTCCTGATAGTATGTCCCAACGCGACTAAGCGATGAAAGTACTTATCAGCAATATCCAATAGCTCATCTGGCAACTCTTTATTCTGGTTCAACGATACTTTCGGGTTATGTAAACAAAACTCCAGTAACGCAAGATAAAAACACAAGGGCTTGTTGGCCAACTGAACCTGACACGCTTTGTCTCCACTAAGACATAAGGTCTTTGAGTATAAATCCACAACCAGGTGCTGTGGTTGAGGTTTAGCCGTCACTGTTGTTGCTTTTTGCCGCTTAGCCTGCTCTCTTTTATTTGATACGGATTTATAAAAAGCCAGGTTTAACAATGCGATTAAAATGGGAATGATGTACAACCAATAGTTATGGCTGGTATTAGCCTGATAGCCGATAGCCGTATCGCCATCTGCGCCTGAAAGTAACAGCTGGCCTTCTTTCAACTCTCCATCACTACTGGCAATACTCTCTATCCGGATTCGACTGGTTTTCTTTTGTAAGTTGCCGTTGAGCGCATCAATGTACGCCTGCACCCGGGTTGCGTCACCGGCGTAATTCAGGTGTGGGACCGCAATAGGAAGCCTGTTCTTATCCAGCGCCACTCTTAACTTAATACTATCTAAATCTTGCTCGATAGCGTGTCGAATTGCGTGCTCGTGTGCAAAAGCAAAAATCACCGTAAAAATGACACTATATATAGCAAACGCAAGCATACCCGTTTTACGACTCATTTTTTTCTCCAATAAAATAAACAGGTAATTTGTTGCATTGCCAGTACAAATCTAATTCGTCAAAGTAACTTGAGCCATTGTTTTTGGCTACTTCTTGTAATAAATTCTGTAACGCACAAGCCAAATCCGTGTTGTCGACATCCATTTTCATGTACCAACGGCTACCACTAATATTTTCTCCAATCGGTGTAATGTAATTAGCAGAAAAGCGGCTTTCGTCGCTTTCTTGCCAGTAGGTGGCGATAATGTCCAGCTCGCCAGATGACAGCTTTTCTCTCAGTACCTGATGGGAGCTGACGTACTGGATATCCAGAACACGCATATCCAGTTCAAGCCGTTTAAACATCTGTTTAGGAATAATGTGGCCGGAACGACTGGTGGGATAATCGAGCAAGCCAATTTTTTTATCTAAAAAATAGGCTTTGTCTAATCTCGGCTTTTCCCGATTTGAGATAAAAAAGGCTGTGTAGGTAGGGTAACCCACGACTGGCATATAATTGTAGGTCGATTGTGCTTTCAGCGCGGCCATAACATTGTCTTTTGACAACGTCAGATCAGCAAGCCCCTTCGCGATATAGTCAATTTGCTCAGCCAGCTCACCACTATAGCGCACTTCGACGTGGCCATATTGTTTGGCCACCACTTCATTCAGACACAAGGCAGGCGCCAGCCTGCGGGCCAATGGTTCTACGGGTACATGTACCCTGAACACGGCTTGGTTACTGCTGGAACGTGTTTTACATGAGACGCTACTTTCAACCAGTTTTGGTAACTCACCAATGGGTCTGGCCGTGAGGTTACTAGCAAGTAACCAACAGCACCAGACTGAGAGAAACAAAACTGTAACAATAGTTGTTTTATTGCTTAGAGAGTGATTATATTTCAAAACATCATATTTCTTTTATTGCGCGCCCCTATATTAGATCAATTTTTATTACTCATTGCAATAGGTAATCTTACTAAAAAGATATAAGCATTTGTTTTTACTACTTTATTAACAAGAAATTATGAATCTCATTGAGTCCTTTTCTTTTTCTGAAAAATCCGGACAATTGGCCGCATTCCAAATGAGTAAACAATACCCATTTTAGGTAATGAGAGATTTTGATGTTACGAGCTTCTATTAAGGGTTTAGCGTTATCTGCGCTGCTTATAAGCACCAGTGCCTGGTCTTGGGGCATGAATGGCCACAGAGTAGTAGGTGAGTTAGCCCAACAGCACCTCACCCCTGCGACAGAAAAAGCAGTAAAAGCCCTGTTATCTGAAGATTCTTTGGCCGAGGTATCTACCTGGGCAGACGAAATGCGTGCTAACCCGAATACGTTTTGGAAAAAACAATCTGGCAAGTGGCATTACATCAATATTAAAGAGCCCAGCAAAATGGCTCAGCACAACAAAGCGATTGAGCACAAACATCAGGTTGAGCATATTCTCGATGGCATCAATTACGCCGTAACCACACTAAAAAATAACAAAGCCTCAAAAGAAGACAAGCAGTTTGCCTTAAAGTTCCTGGTGCATCTGGTAGGCGATGCTCATCAACCATTTCATGCCGGTCGCAAAGAAGATCGCGGTGGTAACTTAATTAAAGTGACCTTTTTTAAAGAAGAAACTAATCTACACTCCGTATTCGATACTAAACTCATTGAGCATCAGTCTCTGTCATATCGCGAGCTAAGCGACTTTATTATTACGCGTGACAAGCAGAAAATCGCTCACATGTTAGACAGCCGCCCTGCTGACTGGCTTTTGGAGTCAAATCAAATAGCTGAAAAGATTTATGACAGCAATGAAACTGACATCAGCTGGGGGTATATTTACAGGTACACCCCTGTTGTAAAGTCTCGGCTTCTTCACGGTGGGATTAGACTGGCAGGATTGCTAAACCAAATTTTTGACAAAAATTCAAGGCCACTCGAAACTGCATTGAAAGCAGTTAAGTGAACTTGACGATTATTATTTAATAAACCTATAACACGGGAAACAACATAATGAAAACGCAACTACGCAAAACGGCCCTATCGCTTGCAGTCATTGCAGGTATTGGCGCTAGTGGTGCTGCATTCGCTAACGAAACCTCTTCATCTGTTAAAGGTCAGATTGTTGGCCCTAACGGCAACCCTGCCGTAGGTACAACTATCACGATCATGCACTTACCTACTGGCTCTACAAAAGTCACAAGTGTTAACGATGCAGGTTACTTCAGTGCCAAGGGTCTGCGCGTTGGTGGTCCTTACCAAATTATCGTTGATTCAAACAAATATGAAGATCAGCTGCTTGAGAATGTTTACCTTTCTCTGGGCTCTGACTACCCTGTAAATGTTCAGCTTCAGCCTGAATCAAGCATGGAGCAAATCGTTGTTACTGGTCGTCCTATCAGCCAAATGGCTGGTGGCACTGGCCCTGCTGCAACGTTTACGCTGGAAGACCTACAAGAAGCACCGGCTATCAACCGTGATCTGAAAGACATTGTTCGTGCAGACCCACGTGTATACGTTGATGAAACACGCGGCGCGATTCAGTGTGGTGGTGGTAACCCACGTTTCAATGCTTTGACTCTGGACGGCGTTCGCATGAACGACAACTTCGGTCTTAACGCAAATGGTTACCCAACAATTCGCGCACCATTCTCGTTTGACTCAATCGAGCAGGTTGCTGTTGAACTTGCACCTTTCGACGTTCAGTATGGTGGTTTCACGTCGTGTAACATCAATGCTGTAACTAAGACTGGTTCAAATGAAATCCACGGCGGCGTATTCTACGACTACACCAGCGATTCAATGAAGGGTGATAAGTCTAAAGATAAAGAATACGATAATGGCGATTACGATGAGAAGCGTTACGGCTTCAACGTTGGTTTACCAATCCTGAAAGATAAACTTTTCCTTTTCACATCTTATGAAAAGCTTGAAGGTGTTCAACAGTTTAGCTACGACCCACTTGGTTCGACAGTTAGCCAAGCTGACTTGAGCCGTATTATCGACATCACCAAAAATGTCTATAACTACGACCCAGGTACTATGGTGCCAAGCATGCCAGTTGAAGATGAAAAGCTACTAGTAAAGCTTGACTGGAACATCAACGATTCTCACCGTGCAAACATTGTTTACAACTACAATGACGGCTTTGCACTTTCTCAATCTGATTCTGGTAGCCGTGAACTGTCTCTGAGCAACCACTTCTATGAGCGTGGTGCAGAATTTACCTCAATCGTAACTTCAATCTACTCAGACTGGAATGATGAGTTCTCAACTGAAATCCGTGTTGGTAAAGCAGACCTTGACGCGCGTCAACAATCTCTAGATGCTGCAAGTGGCTTTGGTGAGTTCCAGGTTACTGCTGCTGACGGTGGTAAAGTTTACATCGGTCCTGATGACTCTCGTCAGGCGAATGACCTTGACTGGGATAACTTCACGGTAAAACTGGCAGGTACATACTACCTTGACCAACACACTATTACTGCGGGTTACGAGTATGAAGATCTGAACGTATTCAACCTGTTCATGCAGCACGTACAGGGTGAGTTCCGCTTCGACTCTATCGAAAACTTCGAAAAGGGCTTAGCGCAGCAAGTTTACTATAACAATGCAGCAACAACGAACGATCCTAACGATGTGGCAGCTAACTTCTCTTACCAGCAGCACACCTTCTACATTCAGGACGAGTATAGCTTCTCTGATATCGATGCAACATTGACTTATGGTCTTCGTTACGACAGATACACCAGTGACGACACGCCGACTCCAAATGCACATTATGAAAGCATTTATGGCTTCTCTAACACCACTAACATGGATGGTGTAGACCTGTTGCAACCGCGTGTAGGTTTCAACTGGTATGTTGATGATGCTCTAGAAGTACGTGGTGGTATCGGTCTTTACTCAGGTGGTAACCCGAATGTATGGTTGTCAAACTCATATTCTAGTGATGGTGCTACACAGGTATTTACCAGCCACAGACAAAATGAGGAAAGAGGCATAGGTTATTATGACTTATTTGCCAATGAGATGACTAACTTTGATGGCGGCACACCTGGTTTTGACGTACCTAAAGAGCTATTCGACAAAGTTGCAGCAACAAAAGTTGAAGACGGCAAAGGTTCTGTAGACGCAACAGCTCCTAACTTCAAAATCCCTTCTGAATGGAAGATTTCTCTAGGTGCAACGTATACCACAGAAAACGAGTACGTCATCAGTGCTGACTGGTTGTATACTGAGAAGAAAGACTCAGCAATTGTCCGTCATATCGGTTACAAGCTATCAGGTGAAACGACCTTTGATGGCCGTCCAATCATGGTTGAGCGTGACCCTAACAACCCTCGTGGACGTGACTATTTATTGACTAACGTTTCTGGTCCAGATGGTGAGTCACAAGTCATGTCATTGTCTGTTGCAAAGCGCTACGAAAACGGTATTAACTTCACCCTGTCGTATGCTTACACAGACGCTAAAGACATCACACCAATGACCAGCTCAACGGCATCTTCTAACTATGGTAACATCGCGCTTACTAACCCTTGGAGCCCAGAGCTCGCAACTTCTGATTATGAAGTACCGCACCGCTTTACTTTGCAGTTAGGCTACAAGCATGAGTTCTTCGATGGTTATGCGACTAAGTTCAACTTATTCGGTCAAATCAGTGAAGGTCAACCGTACAGCTTCACATTCAACGAAAGTGATGGCATCTGGGGCGATAGCAACTCATCTGATGGTCGACAGCTGTTGTACGTTCCACTGGAAAACGATCCTAACGTAAGCTACGACATGACTGCTGAAGAGCTGAAAGAGTTCAACGACTTCATCGCTGCTGAAGGTCTGGAGCGTGGCACTATTCTTAGCCGTAACTCACAGAACGCTAAGTGGATGACAAAAGTTGACTTCAAAGTGACTCAGGAACTACCTGGTTTCATGGAAGGTCACAAAGGTGAAGTATTCTTCGTCATTGATAACCTGACAAACCTACTTAACGACGATTGGGGCACCATGTACAAAGGTGGCTTCGTAGGTAACCGTGTTGTTGATGCTAAGATGGTAGACGGCAAGTACGTTTACTCTAACTTCAACGGTGGCGCTATCTCACCTACCATCCAAAAAGATGCATCTCTTTGGGAAATGCGTGTAGGCGTTAAGTACACTTTCTAATATCTAAAACACGTAATTAGATAATCTCAAAGGTCAACTTCGGTTGACCTTTTTTCGTTCTAATTCTGTAATTAGCAAATCGCTTGCGCTTAATATATTCAAACAAAGCCAGAGTGACACAACAATTAGTAAACCCATATCACCTATGAGGCCCAAAAAAGCGCTCTGTAACTCATTTAATGGAGAGTTCAGCCTCTTCAATTCATTGATGCTGAATGTGAATTGATACCTCAGGTTTAACGGGTGAGAAAGTGCCCTTCCAGCTTTTGCATCATTACTAACAGAGCCTGCTTTTCTTCTGGATTTAATTCACTTAGTAACTTGCTTTCCCAAGCCAGCGCTTCCGGCGTTAAAGTTTCGTATAACGCTAGCCCCTGCGGGGTCAGGTGCATTTCTGTCGCACGTTTGTCTGTCTCACTTTGCTGCGCCAGCAACATACTCTGTTGCTGTAGCTGTTTAATAGCACGCGACACCGTTGATTTATCCATACTTGCCAGATCGCATAGCTGTTTAGCTGTCGCACCCGGATGCTGAGCCAAATGAACCAGTACCCGCCACTGAGGCACAGTCAAACCTGCTTGCTCATATACTTCGGAAAAGGCCTCACTCATGGCATTCGCCAGCCGAACCATGCGATAAGGAAGAAATTCATTAATATCAAATGCCACTATCAAGCTCCTGGTACACCGGCCCAAATCCTGTACATAAAAATTTACACATCAATATTGGCCAAAGATTGAAAATACTCTCACATGAGAGTATCTTTACAAAAAACATCAACGGAGTCTATGCAAAATGAGTGCAGAATTCGAGTACATGAGTGGTTTTGGTAATGAATTTGAAACTGAAGCCCTGCCTGGTGCCCTGCCAGTCGGTCAGTTTTCACCACAAAAAGTAAAATATGATTTATATGCTGAGCAGTACAACACCACTGCTTTCACAGCACCACGCGCGGAAAATCGCAGAAACTGGTTTTACCGAATTCGCCCTTCAGTTGTACAGGGTGATTATCAGGCTATGGATAATGGTCTGTTACGTACAGCACCGATCACAGAAGTCCCGACACCGCCAACTATGTTACGCTGGAATCCGGTTGAAGTTCCAGCTGAAAAAACAGACTTTGTCGATGGCTTAGTGACTATGGCAGCTAACGGTAGTGCGAACGGTCAAGCCGGTATAGGAATCCATGTCTACGTTGCCAACGCTTCTATGGAAGGCCGTTATTTTTACAATGCAGACGGCGAGCTGCTGTTTGTGCCTCAGCTTGGTGAGCTGGTGCTTCACACTGAGTGTGGCAAGCTGGCAATTAAGCCGGGGGAAATTGCCGTGATCCCGCGCGGAATTAAGTTCCGCGTTGAACTACTGAGCGAACAGGTTCGTGGTTACATCTGCGAAAACTACGGTAATCCTTACATTTTACCTGAGCGTGGCCCAGTTGGTGCCAATGGCTATACTAACGAACGTGATTTCCTGTATCCGGTTGCCTCTTTCGAAGACTTAGAGGGCGATTTCGAGCTCGTCGCAAAGTTCAATGGTAACCTGTTCCGCTGTGATATCGGACATTCTCCGTTAGATGTTGTTGCCTGGACTGGTAACAGTGCCCCTTACAAATATGATCTGGCCCGCTTTAACGTGATGAACACCGTCAGTTTCGACCACCCGGATCCGTCAATTTTTACAGTACTGACTTCACCCTCTGGTACACCTGGTGTAGCAAACGTCGACTTTGTTATCTTCCCGCCACGCTGGATGGTTGCAGAAGATACATTCCGCCCACCTTACTATCACCGCAATATCATGAGTGAGTTTATGGGTCTGATTGAAGGTGTTTATGATGCAAAAGAGCATGGTTTTGTACCTGGAGGCATGAGCTTGCATAACTGTATGTCACCGCATGGTCCTGAGGCTGATGTTTTCGAAAAAGCGTCGAATGCGGAACTTGAGCCACAACGTTATGAAAATACTCTGGCCTTCATGTTTGAATCGCGTTACGTCATTTCTCCGACCAAGTACGCACTGGAAGGCAAAGAGCGCCAGCCAAATTACCTTGATTGCTGGAAAGGCATCAAAAAGTACTACAAAGGTGCATAAAATAAATTGGTAAATAACATATGACAGATTAAGCGGGCTCAATGCCCGCTTTTCATCGTATTTTATTCGACCTCAATAATGAGCAGGCTATTTTATAGCAGAGCCAACGTCGTGAACAAAAGGAACAAACATGAAACTGTATACTTATTTTCGCTCTTCTGCCGCATATCGTGTGCGAATTGCACTCAACCTGAAAGACCTGGATCATGAATTAGTACCGGTTAACCTGCTAAAGTCAGAACAACAAGGAACTGACTATCTGAGTAGAAATAATCAGGGGCTACTGCCTGCACTGGAAACAGATCAGGGCGTACTGGCTCAGTCATTGGCTATTCTGGAATGGCTGGAAGAAACTTATGAAGCGGCTCCGTTACTGCCTGCTGATGCCTGGGAAAAAGCACAAGTGCGCAACTTCTGTTACGCTATTGCTTGCGATATTCATCCGATCGACAACCTCAGAGTACTAAAATACCTGAGTAACGAGCTATCCGTATCAGATGAGCAAAAAAACACCTGGTATCGCCATTGGGTAATTGAAGGGTTCAAAAAGTTAGAAGTGATGCTAGGCGACAGCCTGTTTTGTTTCGGTGATAAGCCATCGCTTGCTGATGTTTGCCTGGTACCTCAGGTTTATAATGCGCTGCGCTTCAAAGTCGATATGAATGATTTCCCTAAAATTGCGCGTATCTACGAACGCTGTAACACATTGCCGGCATTTAAAGATGCAGCACCGGAAAACCAAGCCGACGCCCCTCAGTAAAAACGGCCTCAGGAGCGTTGAGAATACGCTCCTGATACCGCCGGTCCAACTATTTAAGTGCACTGTGCACCTGGTCTAAATGCACCAACAAATCGTGCCCGAGATCTGTTAGATAACCCCCATCAGGCTGATCAATCACCCCTTTGGCATATAACCGCTCGGCTGCCGATAGAATATCCTGATCTGCATTTTTGTGTATTTTTATCCCCTGATGCAAACTACTACGTGGAAATTTCACCAGTAGTTCCAGCTCAGCCATTAGTTTTTCATCAAATGCCATATTCCCTCCTGAGACCATAAAATAGGCCCGACTTCTGCATGTATTACAACAACTGACAGACCAAAAAAGGTGTGTCAGCACATTACCAATAGCTAAGGTGTATAGTACATTAGCTTTACCCCCTTAAATTTAGCTCGAACTTGGAGTTATGCCATGAAAAATAAGCTAATTTGCTTTTTATTTACAATTTTATTGATTCCACTCAAAGGTGTAGCCTATGGCAACGAGACGAATCTCTACCTCGAGCAGTTACAGGCGGTGTGTTGGTATCAGGATCTTCGTTATACTGAAGGCGCGGTAATCAAACAAGCCGAAATGTTGTATGTCTGTACTCACCGCTATAAAAACCAGCCGCAAAGCCCGTTGATATGGCTTAAGCTGGACGACAAGGGCGAACCAATCAGAGTAGAAATGAAAGGTAAAATCAGGGTACACTAGCCGTTTTAATTAAGCGAACAAAGCAGTATGAGTGGATCACAACCCAATAACCCTTTGCATGGGGTCAAACTTCAGGACATCGTAGAACGCCTGGTTGAGCAACTTGGTTGGGAAGCCATGGCAGAAGCGGTGGATATCAATTGTTTCAAAAAGGACCCATCTGTGAAGTCAAGCCTGAAGTTTCTGCGCAAAACGCCATGGGCAAGAGACAAGGTGGAGGCGCTGTATTTGGATACGTTTCATGGCTTCAGCTGGCCTGAGGCTAAAAAGCCCTAGTATAAGCGCTTGTATGCTGCCTGAATACGGCTGATTATCCGTGCTGGTACTTTCTTATTACACGCGAAATAAAGCTGAGTGTTCATGTTATCTATTGTCATAACCGGCTCGAGTTCACTGCTCATAGGTTCACTCTTGCTCTTATGCTCAAATTGCGCATCACTCAAAATGACCAGGTCAACAATGTTCCGGCGCGTCGCGAGGAGCTGAAATACTCGATCAAAAGATTGGATCAATAGCAGTTGTTGGCCTTCTACAAACCCCTGACTTTTAAGATACTGATGGCTAAAGTTGTCGCGTATCACAGCAATTTTATACTGTCTGGCTTGATCGAGAGAGTCGATACTGATGTTTGCGGTCTTCAAGGCATAAAATGAGGTCGTAAAAGCACCAATGGGAAACACCCAGTTAAATAAGGCGTTACGTTGCTCACTTTTAGCAATTGAAAAAATGCAAGTATTCGGATCGCGTTTAGCACTGTTGTAGGAACTACTCCAGTTATCAACAGAGATACGATAATCTATCTGCGCCTCATTAAGCACAGAAGTCACTTTCTCAGCAGCATGACCCGTCAGCTCCCCCTCTCCGTTCACATATTGAAAATGTGCAAAGTTCTCAGTTACCAGAGTCAGTGTATAAGCGGATACGCTTGCATTACCTAAGGCCAGCCACAAATAAACAAACCAGCGTACCAAGCATCGCTCCTTATGATCGATTCAGAATGCAATTTTTAATATAGGAAAATATTCGGATACTGTGAATATAAAAGTAGGTAAATTTTTGATGAGATAGCATAAATGCGCATGATATGCGGCCACAAAGAGGGCCTGCCGCCCTCTTTGTGCATGTGATTAGCCTTTGTTGATGGCGTCAATCAGGAAAGCTGATAGCTTAGCGCCTTCACGAAGCGTCGTTTCTGAGCTCGATAATCCTGCCAGCGAGCTATCCGTAAATGGAGCAATCTCCATCATATCAGCACCTGTGATAGGAAACTCTTTGCTCAGAGCCGTCAGTATTGTCATTGCTTCATCTGGCGTCATACCGCCTGATTCTGGTGTACCCGTTGCCGCAGCAAACTGCTCATCCAACGCATCAATGTCAAAACTCACGTACAGCTCGTCAACCTTGTCTTCTTTGAGCTGCTTAATCACCTGCTCCACAATGGCCTCAGCGCCTTGTTCACGGATCTCATTGGCCCAGTGCTGCTTAACACCGAATGTTGACTCCCAATGCTGTTTGCTCTTGCCGCTTGAACGGATCCCAAACTGGATCAAATGGTGCGGAGCTGGCAAAAACTCCAATATATGTGTACACCATGAGCCAAAGCAAAGATCAATACCCAATCGCTCTACCAGCAGGTCAGTGTGTGCATCAAAGTGGATAATCGCAGTGCGTTTACCCTGCTCACGTTTCGCCTTAAGGTAAGCTTTGGTAAGTGGATAGCTAATTGAGTGGTCACCGCCGATACCAAAAATGCCTTTGTCAGGATAATTAGCATAAAAGCCATCACAAACATCCTCTGTAATAGACAAAGGCGATACATGGTATTCGCTATTTTCGTCATGATAGAGCGCCTTTTGGCAGTTGCTGATTGTCCCTTCATTCAGGTACTTATCATGTAGTAGGTGAGGGATAACACGCACGTCACCTAAGTCAAACGCACTCACTTGTGGCTGTTGTGTCAGCAATGTTGAGCGAAGGAATAACGGACCCCAGTTCGCGCCTCTCAGGATACCACCGCCACAGTCAGAGCTGATCCCCAAAATGGCGGCTTTGTGCTCACTTTCACCCAGTGCATTTAATGACGCTTTCCACAGAGGCTCAATGTTTTCAGTCTGCCCGTAGAGTTTTTCGCGTAACGCCGCTTTTCTTTCTTTTGCCGTGTTAACGGTAAACACGCCATCTCCTGGCGGACACAGACAGTTTTCTATTTTCTGATGAAATTTTGCTTTGCTATCACTCATTGAGACCTCCTCAGTCAACTGCATAAACATGCCACGCCGTTACTCACGGATTTATTGTCAGGTTCACTGAATAGACAGGGAAAATTCCCCAAATATATCAAACACCTTTCACAACAAAAACATCAAAGCCAAAGCTTTCAATGAGTTACGAATATAAAGTGGACTTTAAAACGCTAAAATATACTGTGCTGGTGTCGGTATAACATGGCTGGGAGATAAGTCAACCGCCCTGGCACCACCGAAGTTTGCCAAAGCGGTTGAATATGCAGGCTAAGTGTTTGCTTATTCGTATTTTCTGGGTTTTTTGGTTTTTATCGTTGCAATGTATCCATGCCAACTTGCATAGGCGAGTAACGGCATTATCACGATAAACCCGGCCGTGCCCGTTAAGAAGCCTACGATAACCAAAACACCAATTGTCGCGCCCCATACAATCATCGCTGCAGCATTAGATCTCACTGCGTGGATTGACGAAACCACGGCAGTCATAATGTCGACACGGCGCTCCATCATTATCTGTGGTGTGAACGCAGAAATGGCAAACACAGTCACAACCAATATGCCCCCTACCAAGGTTCCCAACCCAAGGAATGCCGATAATTGCTCAAAGTTGGGGTTTGGCACATTGGGATAAAGCGCATGAATGAGCGCTGCCAGACGCATCCAGACAATCATTATCACCATCAGTAAAATGGCGAATCCCCATTCTCCTGCTGGGTTTCTGAACATAGATTTAAGACTATGACCGAGCGTAGGCTTATGGCCTTTTTCCAGCTCCCAGGCAACATCGTAAAGACCTGCGGCAAATGCGGGGCCAATCAATGCAAATGCAACGGCAGCGGGTAAGATCACAAGGTGTGAATCAACTTCAAATGCAAGCCACATAATCGCAGCTGGTATTGTTGTGAAAACCAGTCCATATATAAGACTGAGTAAAGGAGCCCTAGCGATGTCTTTGAACGCCAATGCGAGCCAGTGAAAAGCCACAAAGGGGCTTAACTTGTTGCTTTCAAAACAGCGGGCAAACTCGGTGTGCTTGTCTATCGATTGTGTTGTAGGCATTGTAGGTATTCCCCATTTGCTTCTCCTTATTAAGGTTTAGAAGACAGTCGACAATGTTGCAAGCAATTGGTTAATTTGAATGATACCTAAGGTTACAAACGGCGCTGTTTCGCGTTAATATCTTTGTATAATACTAGTGAGCAACCTATTGTTTAAGATGCCATTACACCTTGAATTGGCGATTTATCCTGAGCATTTATAGGATTTAAAGTAAAAAATACATTTGTCATGCTCAAAGGCCAACATAAGGACATTCGTCCTGTACTTAAATGCAGGTAAAATTGACCATTGGGCTTTAGAACTATACAAGGTTTATATATGGAAAAGGTATTTCACCTGGGTCTTTCGAAAGCAGATCTCAACGGTGCAACACTGGCTATCGTACCTGGCGACCCTAAACGTTCAGAGCGTATTGCTTCGCAACTCGACAACCCCAAATGTTTGGCTCAAACCCGAGAGTTTCATGTTTATCTTGGCGATATCAACGGCCAATCCATCGTGATTTGCTCAACCGGCATTGGTGGGCCCTCTACTTCGATTGCTATTGAAGAGCTCGCTCAACTGGGTGTAAATACCTTCCTTCGTATTGGCACCACTGGCGCTATCCAGCCACATATTAACGAAGGTGATATTCTGGTCAGCACAGCTTCTGTGCGCCTTGATGGTGCCAGCCAGCACTTCGCCCCACTTGCCTACCCGGCTGTGTCTGACTTCCACTGTACCGCGGCCATGGTCGAGGCTTGTGAACACATGGGCGTCACCTATCACACGGGCATTACTGCTTCGAGTGATACTTTCTATCCGGGTCAGGAACGATATGATACCTTCTCAGGATACGTACCAAAAGCATTTCAGGGCTCATGCGAAGAGTGGCAAAAGCTCAATGTAATGAACTATGAGATGGAATCAGCTACCCTGTTTACTATGTGTGCTGCGCTGGGACTAAAAGCAGCCTGTGTTGCAGGCGTGTTGGTTAACCGTACCCGTCAGGAAATCCCGAACGTCGATCATCAGATGGTTGAAAAAAATGCGGTCTCTGTTGTCATCAAAGCCGCTGAACTGGTACTGGAAAAAGCAAAGCAGGCTTAAACCTGCTTTGACTCTATTAGATAATAATGTAGCTTTAGCGTTTCGTTAAAGCTGCTTATTACAGCTTCTGTCACCGCACGCTGGTTTTCTCTTCCTTTTGTTTCTACCAAAGTCGCCCGCTCCAGCTTAGCCTCAGCTAGTATTTCACCGCTCATAGCCAACTGGCTCAGCGCACTTTGCATCGGTGATAAACTTGGGCTGTATGCTGCATTTTCGACATAGCGACCATAAAAACGCTTGCCGTTTTTCATCACCAACTCAGCCGCTGCTATGTTTTTGGTGTACGGTGCATAAACCTGGCTAAGGTGACTGACCAGCGTATCGGATAGCTCATCCACCTTATTAATTGCTACCGGAGCACTGTCAAATAGTGATTCCTGATTGCCTAAATCTGTGGGCCCAAAGTCTCCCGGCAGCAGCTGCGTTAACGTCGTCTCCCCTGTTGGAAGAGTGATTTTCAGCTGTTTTGCATTACTTAGTTCATTCATAAACTGGCGACAGTAACCACAAGGAGCAGCCGTAATATCCAAGCTGGTAATTTCCTTAGCGCCATTCAGCCACGCGTTGTTAATAGCAGCTTGCTCGGCATGCACCACCAAAGACAACGCCCGGTGCGAAAACTCCAGATTAGCACCCAGAAAATAGTGATCACTGTGCTTATCGTATGCCACTGCACCGACCAGAAAAGAAGAGATAGGGGCCTGAGCAAAGCTTGCTGCATATGGCAACAACGCCTGCCCTAACTGAGCTTTACTGCAACCCAATAAGGCCTGAATATGAGTTTGAAGTTCTGAATTTAGTACGCCGTTGGCGGTTTTACACGCTTCCAGTACGGAAGGAATTAGCTTGTTGTCAGTATCTGCCATATATCGTTATTATTCGCACAGGCTTGCGCCTGTACAGCGCTGTTTTGCGCTTGTTTCATGGCAGACCAGTTTACGCCTGAATCAGCTTTTACTCAACCATTCCTTAGCACTTTTGAAGCACTCAAAATTCTCAGCGTTAATGCCAAATCGCTGAACCTTTTGCAAGAACAAATCATGCATAAACCCTTCAATACCCACCACTCTGGCAATCTGCATATTTTTCACCTGATGTGCGACTTTTGGCATGATATTAACCACATCTATTGCTGCAAACCGGTGCTCCAACTCAGAAACATCCACCAACAACTTACTACTCTGGTGTTTAGAAGCATAATTGTTCGCCGCCCTGTAGGCATTAACAACATCGTCTACCCCTGCTTTCCCTCTAAGGGTCATCATGATCAGGGTTGTGGTTTCATCATATGTGATACTGGTTGAAAGCGTTGACATTTCAGCCTCTGACTATTGCCTTAATTCGTGTTAAGCGCGTTTACAAGGTAGCAGGGGATTCTAGTTAATTAAGAATTGATGTCAACAAAACAACCATAAAAAACTAGATAAAATGAAAAAACCAACCCTATAGGATTGGTTTTTGTTATGAGGGGATAAAACTGCTATTGCAGCAAATTAAATTAACCCGTATTTCTTAGTCCAGCCGCAATACCCATCATAGTGATCATCAATGCACTGTCTAAGTCCTGATTATCTTTGTCCCGGGTCCGTTTAAGTAACTCAACCTGAAGCACATTAAGTGGATCGGTATACGGATTTCGTAATTCAATTGATTCACGGATCCAAGGTTGTGCTGATAGTAGCGAACCTTTTGGCGCATACTTTTCAATAAATAGCGTAGCCTCAGTCAGCTCCTTGCGCAAAGACTCCCCGAGTGGGCGCAATTGCGCCGGCACCAGGCGCTCATCGTAGTATTCGCTTAGCCAGAGATCTGTTTTACAAAATACCATCTCAAGCATCTCGAGACGTGTTCTAAAAAATGGCCACTGCTCACTCATCTCACCTAGCAGTGCCTCACCATGCGCCTTCACGACACTTTGTATGCCAGCCAAAGCACCAAGCCAGGCTGGTAACATTAAGCGATTCTGACTCCAGGCAAAGATCCAGGGAATGGCACGAAGACTTTCTATCCCACCTTGAGGTTTACGTTTAGCCGGACGAGAACCCAAAGGTAACTTCGCCAACTCAATTTCAGGCGTCGCAGCCCTGAAATAAGATACAAAGTCTGCATTCCCGCGAACAAAATCCCGATATTGATTACAAGAGTGCTCACTCAGCAGAGCCATGGCATCGCGCCAGTCAGACTTAGGTTGTGGCGGCGGACAAAGGTTATTTTCTATAATCGCACTGGCGTACAGAGACAAGCTTTGAATGGCGACGGGTGTCAGGCCAAATTTGAAACGGATCATCTCTCCTTGCTCCGTCACACGTAAGCCATGACTCAGTGAACCTGGAGGCTGTGAACGCAGCGCCTGTGCAGCAGGCGCCCCACCCCGTCCAATGGTACCGCCTCGGCCATGGAACAGATGCATCTCAACCTGGTATTGCTCGCCTACTTCAATGAGCTGTTCCATCGCAAGATACTGTGCCCAGCCAGCAGCCATCATGCCCGCATCTTTGGCAGAATCGGAATATCCAATCATGACATACTGCTGCTGGCCCACATGTCCTTTATACCAGCTTGAGTCGAATAACTGCTGCATCACCTTCTGTGCATTATTCAGGTCATCCAGTGTTTCAAAAAGTGGTGCTACAGGCAGCTTAAACTGACACCCGCTTTCCTGAAGTAACAGTTCAACAGCCAGTACATCGGATGCTTCTTTGGCCATAGAGATAATATAGATCCCCAAAGCGGCTCTATCCTGGTTGGCAATAACAGCAAAAGTATCAAGCACTTCTTGTACTTCCTCGCTGGGTTGCCAGTGCTTTGGTAACAATGGGCGCCGCGACGATAACTCAGACAACAGAAACGCCTGCTTGTCCTGCTCAGACCATTGTCCGTAATCTCCCACGCCCAAATAGCGTGTTACTTCAGAGAGCACATCACAGTGCCTGCCTGAGTCCTGACGAATGTCCAATTTACACAGCTGTACACCAAAGCATCTTAATCTGTGCATGACATCCAGCAACATACCATTGGCCACCACTTCCATTCCACACTCGGTCAGCGAGCGATAACAGGCATTTAGCGGCGTCATCAGTTGTTCTTTTGAGCGGACCTTATCCTGATACGAACTGGGTTTATGTTTGATCTTGTGCTCCAGCGACAATATCGTCTCATTAATATCAGCTTTGAGTTGTTTGAGTAACGCCCTATATGGTTCCGGATGGTCCCCGGTCAGTTTTTTTAATTCGTCATTCGCCGGCGCCATAGAAAGTTCAGCACTCAGCACATCCAAATCACGATAATACAGATCCAGCGCCATCCAGCGTCCATGATCAAGCACGCTTTGAGTCACTTGGGCAGTCACATTGGGATTACCGTCTCTGTCTCCCCCCATCCAGGAAGCCAGACTAATCGGTGCATATTCTTCCGGGAGCGTGATACCAAGTTGACCTTCAGCAAGCTGAGTGAGTGTGCGGGTAAATTTAGGCACCGCATCCCACAGGCTATTTTCAATAACAGCAAAGCCCCATTTTGCTTCTTCAAGAGGGGTTGGACGCTTGTTCCTGATTTCATTGGTATGCCATGCCTGGCAGATCAGCTGCTCGATCCGCGCGATGACTTCATTCCGACACAAGCTGCTATCCTGACATGCAGCCAGCTCAGACAGACAATCACTCAGCTCAACATGCTTACTGATCAAAGTGCGACGGGTTACTTCCGTTGGGTGTGCCGTAAGTACCAGTTCAATAGATAAATTTTCAATTACTTCAGCAACTTTATGCTGTTCTGTCTCACCCTGATTTACTTTTCTCGTGATTTCAGACAAGGTGGTTTGCAGAGTCTCAAATGGACCTTGTGGGCATCCTGAGTCAGAAATGGTGTGTTGCTGCTCTGCAACGTTTGCCAGGTTAAGGAAATGGCTAAATGCCCGACATACAGGCAGTAGCTCTTCATCAGGCAAGGACTGCAGGGTTTCAATTAACGTTTCTCTCGCCTGTACATCACCACCGCGTGACGATTTCGCCAGGTGTCGGATCAACTCAACTTTTTCGAGTACCTCCGCTCCCTGGGAATGGGCGATAGTGGTGCCTAACAGCTCGCCAAGCAGACTCACGTTTCTTTTCAATTCTGTGTATTGCTGTTGCATAACTTGCTCCCTGAACAATTTTCACTCACTCCAATATACTGACTATACAAAGAAAAAGAAAAGATACTTTGATGACAGACAGAGGCAAAAAGTTATAAAAGCCACAAATGCAATTAATTATCATTTATTGTTTGACATATAAACATTCTCAAGTGATAATCATTCTCAATGAAGTCCTAAACACCTCGTTGCTCGATTCTCCGTTTCCGGCTTCATTAACGTTGATATGCCAACGACTTTTCACAGGGGGAGTTGGTAAACGTACTCATTTACTTGCTACATTGCTCATATCAGTGACGGTTGATATGTATCAGAAAAGCCCGAAAGGGCTTTTTTTATTCTGCTTCAATCGCTTATACTATTCACTTGGCATTACTACTAGCTAGCACCGGCGCAACCCAGACTGCTATACTCTGCACTCAGGTCTGGTGATTTACAACATCGGTTATGAAGGAGAACGCTCATGTGGCAAAAACTTACTTACGCACTGGCCTTTGTCGGCCTGCTCGCCAATACGCCCGCTGCACAAGCCGGGCTCGAAGAAGGTATTGCAGCAGCCAATGCCGGACAATTTGATGTTGCTCTCAAAGAATTCAGATATCTTGCTGATATGGGATACGCACCAGGTATCTACGAGCTAGCCAAGATGTATGAGGGTGGATATGGTGTACCGAGAAATCCACATAAAGCGGCTGAGCTTATGCAGCAGGCGGTTAAACTTGGCAGTGCCGACGCCATGTTTTCATTGGCTGTCATGTATGAGCAAGGTAAAGGCGTAAAAATCGACAAGCAAAAAGCTGTCGACCTGTTTATGGCAGCAGCCAGAAAAAACATGCCCGCCGCGCAGTTTAACCTCGGCGTGATGCACGCCAACGGGGATGGAGTAACACAAGATTATAACCAGGCTAAGTTCTGGTACGAACGTGCCGCCGCTAATAACTATACACTAGCCATGTTCAATCTTGCGCTTTTGTATTATCAGGGACTCGGTGGAGAAAAGAACATTCAGCGATCCTACATCTGGAACACACTGGCAGAGTATAATGGCTACCGCCCAGCTTCAACCAGTCGCAGGCTGGATGAAAAAAGCATGTCTCGCTCACAGCGAGAGGATGCACAAGAGATAGCTGATACCATTTATCACAAAATCCAGGCTGGAACCTATATAGCAGGGTCGCAAATTACAGAAGACTGATCTGCCCTAAAGCAATCCGTGTCACTCATTCACCGTTGCACGGATTGCCATTCATCCCTTAGTCTATTCACCAAGTGATTACCTCCTCAAATACCATACCAGTCAGTACTCAAAATTTAGATCCAACTATCACACAATGTGAACATTAAAGCACTAGGAAAATAGATCATCTGAATTTAGATAACAGGCTGTTAAATTTAAATAATTCTTTTATTTTATGTTGTCCAGTGAAGATTTCTGCCACCCGATATGATTTAATCGCCCATCCCCGATATAGGGACATTTTGATAACTTATAAAATATAAAAGGACATATAGATGTTTAAGTATTCTAAAGTCGCTCTTAGTATTGCTACCTGCTTCGTACTCACAGGATGTCTTGAAGTTGAGGACAACGATGACAATCAAAAGCTGGTTGAGCAACTTGAACAACAGAATTCAATCATTCAGGAACAGCTTGATATTACTAAGCAGCAACATGAAACTACTCAAGCACCGATTACAATAACAGGTAGAATCGTCAGCGTTTCTGAAGGTGTGTCAGCCAGTGATGCTTAAATTAGTGTTTTGGTAGAAGGACAGTGGCGTGATTCAAGTACTGTAAATGAGCAGGGACAATTTTCCATTACAAAACTGCCAGCCAATACTGAAGTACTCGTTAAGGTTTCCAGCGCGAAGGAAGCATTTTTAACTCGATACTTCGCAGTCAACACGCCATCTTCATCTATCACCCGAGAAACCACCTATGATTTACTTGACCTTGAAGTTTCAGCAGGTTACACAAAAGAGTTTACCGTTCTTGAGTCAGGTACAGGTGATATTCTAAAGGCGCTTTCAATTTGGTCCGCAGACATAGTTGTTGATGAAGGTATACAAAGCCAGTCGATTCCACGCGACGCCTACCTGGAACGAATGACCAAGGAATATGGCCAAAAAGCGGTGTTCAATGAAGATAAAGGTGTATATCAGATCTCTTTGGCGAAAGATTTACCATCCGCACTGTACTACCAGGCAGACATCAACGAAGATAAAATTGCGGATTACCGGCCAGAGTTCACGAGTTACGACACTGACGCAGATTCTATGATATTGGTTTCAGCCGACAACGTTAGGGACACAGATACTTTCCACTTAGAGCCAGTCGAGCAACAAGCCTATACATTGGCATTAACAGTGTTGGATAGAAATGGCAATGTAATTGAAGTGGACCGTGTTGTGGCACAGGGCAACGACATGGGTGCACAATTTGCCACGCTGAACGCTGACACCGGACAATATGAACTGGATGCAAAGTACTTTGGTGATTTAACACTCCAAATCCCTGGTTTTGTTAGAGGTGATGTCGCTTTCAGCAGCGCTACTGTGCATATTTCCGACTTAAACGAACATAACGAGTCTTATAGAATCAATGCCAATGGCTCCGATATCACTGTAGACCTGGTAGACAACACGCTTAACCTGGTTGTGAAAGTGTTTGACAGCCTTGTTGAGGAAACGAGCGTTGTGCTAGTTCAAAGCAAAGCCATGCACACAGCAGAAGATTATGCTGAATTGTACTTTAACGTGCCAGTCGCAGTTGAAGCCAGTTCTATTAAACTCAAAAAGAATCAAGATATAGCAATCAGCAGTGAAAACGGCATCACGACGGTTGATGCAAAACCAATAACTGTTGCTGCAAATACATCAACAGACTTAAATAACACCCGCTTGAGAATTACACCAGAAACTACTCTCGACGTTGGTAGTTCATATTCAATAGAACTGTCAGAAATACAAAACCTGGCATCAGGCAAAACAGAAAATATTTATTACAGACCTGGATTTACATTGGTCCATTCTGGCAGTGATTTCGAGCCCGAATCAATTGTAGCTGATAACAACAACTATCTCGAAAATGACCAGCTTATTCTCACTAAGAATTCAGCTGTTGAAGAGAGTCAACACTATAGACCATACAGCAGTGTCGATTTGTATTTGCCGATTAACTTCAGTAATGTAGAGTACTTTGGTATTCAGCTTACAGGCTATACCAGAGATGGGGAAGAGTATGAGCACAACAGAGATATGTCCATCATTGAAAATGGTGAGATGGTAACCTGGAATGCAGTGGAAGTTGTGCGTACACATCAACTCGCGAACAACGAGCACATTAGCTATACCTATCATTACACTGAAATTAAAGCCGGTACAACTCTGGCAAACGGTAACTATATTCGGGTATGGACTAATGTTGCCTTGAATGACAATACAGCCGATACCACCAACGAAGTTTCATTTACCTACAAGCTACAGCTTAAGGGCGATAAGACGATTAAAACTGGCACTATGACTTTACCTGTTCGATAACACGATTACATATAGTATCTGCTTTCAATCAAGGCGGTTCAATAGCGAAAAACAAGCCGTATTTGCGGCTTGTTTTTTATCAATTTTAGAAAATATCACCAAGTCTAATAGCCAAACAGCCGGCTGCCCACCAGCATAGTCAATGTTGTGATCACCACAATCGCAAACAGGTTCATAACAAAGCCTGCCTTGATCATATCACGGATTTTTATCTCTCCGGATCCAAACACAATGGCGTTTGGCGGTGTTGCCACTGGCATCATAAAGGCACAACTTGCCGCCATAGCAGCAGGTATTACCCAGATGAGCGGTGTGCCGGCAATTTGCTCAGCGACAGGACCAAGTAAAGGTAAAAAACCCGCAGCCGTAGCCGTGTTACTGGTCAGCTCCGTTAAAAAGGTAATGAGCGCAGCAACAGCCAATACACCCAGCACCAAAGGTATTGCACTGGCGCCGGCCAGCATGTTGGCAATGTACTCAGCCAGCCCCGAGCCTTTAATCTGGGACGCCAGTGTTAAACCGCCACCAAACAACAATAAGATCCCCCAGGGTACTTGCTGCGCGGCTTGCCAGTCCATTAGGCGAGTATCACTGCCACTCTTTGCTGGCAGAACAAATAGCAAAAGCGCAGCCGCCATAGCAATTCCCGTGTCGGTAATGTCCAGACCTGTCCAGCTTGCCAGGTAAGGTCGGCTGATCCAGCTAACTGCGGCAAAAACAAAAACAAGCAGCACATTTTTTTCGGCCAGGCTCATGCGACCTAATTCACCTAATTGCTTGGTAAAAATTTGCGTCAAATCTGTGTCATTATTGGTTTTTTGCACTTTAAACGCAAAACGCGTCAACCACACCCAGCACAATAAAATCATACCAAATGTGAATGGAACAGCCATCACCATCCATTGCGCGAAACCAATTTTTATCTGATAGTTTTCCCACAGATATGCGACCATCAACGCGTTGGGAGCGGTGCCAATAATGGTCCCTACTCCGCCCAGACTCGCGCTATAGGCAATCGCCAGCAACAGGGCAATACCATAGTTATTATCCTGAGATTGGTTATCCTTCAGTACATGAATCACTGACAAGGCAATTGGCAGCATCATTAAAGTGGTCGCTGTATTGTTGATCCACATAGATAGAAACCCGCTGACCAGCATCATTGCCAGGATCTGAGTCTTAGGATTGTTTCCACTGCGTAACATGGTATGCAAGGCAATACGTTTGTGTAGCTGCCATCTTTCCATTGCAATAGAGATCAAAAAGCCGCCAAGGAACAAAAAGATCAGCGGGTGTGCGTATAAACTCGAAGCAGATTTAATGTCGTTTATTCCCGCCAAAGGCACCACAAGCAAAGGCACCAGAGAAGTTGCCGGTATGGGCACAACCTCACTGACCCACCAGATCCCCAGCCATAGCGCAAGTCCGGCAGTACGCCAGGCTTCAACACTCATCCCTTCAGGGGCTGCTGTCAAACACGTCAGCAGCATAAATGCCGGACCGAGCAGCAGACATAGCCTGTCGGTCCAGAGTTTTGACTTCTTCAAATTATCCATTACTTATATTTTTACCTGGATTTAACACTCTGGGCGTATTATGCCAGTAAAATAAGTACAGAGTATGGAAAATCTGTCTACTGTGCCGATATGGACAACGTCATTCCACTGGCACTTTGGTAACCTTTTATACCGATAAACCAGTTACCAGCGCCAGGTGCATTGAAAGTACAGGTTTCTGCATTGCCGCTTTTATAAGGACGACAATCGTAGCTATTGTCCCCAACCTCTGAGCCATATTTAACATACAGGTCACCATCCCCCACTCCGCCCGACAATGTCACGGTCAAAGACTGATACCCATTGCCCAGAGATTGAGAAAAGTTAACCCAGCCGCCCTGCGCCACTGATAAGTTAGATTCGGTACGATTGATGGGAGCTGGCGTGGTCCCACCTTGTTGATACTCGCCTACCAAAGAGACATTCTGAATCTCATTCCAGGCTTCAACCATGACATAATAAGTCCCTTCACTGACGTTACTAATGGTGCAGGTTTCATTGCTGCTCGACGTAGTGCTTTTACAGTCATAGCTTTGCAGTGTTGGCTTAGAGCCGTACTTAACATACAGATCTGCATCTCCCGTGCCGCCTGATGTTTTAAAAGTCAGGTTACTGCTACCAGCAGGTACAGCCAGAGAAAAATCATGCTGAGACTTAGCTATGCCGCTAATACCCGTTTTTGGCACACCATTTTGTAACTTGCCAGGATCAGGCGGTGGAGTAGAACCGGCGTTTTTACCCATTTCAGCCAGATAAGCGACCGCCAGTTTGGCAAATTTACTGGCATGTGTAGCATCAAACGAAGTGTCATTGCTGGTGTGTATTTTTCTGTTGATTTCAGACATCCGGGATTCGAAAGGCATAGAGGCTGCAAACCCCTGTTGATACCAGGAAGCATGATCTGAACAGCCGTAACCACACTGATCATAGCCATAACTTAAATTGGGTAAATAGGCGTCAAGCAGCTGCGACAAAAACTGATTCTGACCACTGTTGGTGTAATCCGTAATCATGGTGATGTCCTGCGTACTGCCATTATTTCCGGTCATGTCAAACTGCACCATGCCGACCACATTTTTACCCTGAGACTTGTAATCTTGTGCAATGGCTTTAGAGCCTCTCAGGCCCACTTCTTCAGCCGCAAAGCCCATGATCTGAATCGTCCGTTGGGGTTTGTAATCCGCTGCGACCAGAGCTTTAAGCGCTTCTGTTAACACGGCAATTCCAGATGCATTATCATCTGCACCTGGTGCTCTACCCGTCGTAGGACTAGACTGATTGATAGAGTCGAGGTGTCCACCAATAACGACGATTTCACTGGCATTCTCGGCTCCGGCTATCGTCACAACAACCGACGATTGAGACCAGCTATGGTTATAAAAATCTACACTGATGTCACTGCGAGACTGTGTGATTGATTGCCAGTTTTGTTTAATCCACTGAGCCGCATCTACTCCACTTTGCTGCGTATAATAACGGTTATGGAACGCAGTAAGATTCGCTACTGTGCTATCCAGGCTCGTGGTGCTCACCTCTCCTATCATAGCGTTAACCATAGCTGGGTTATCTATGGTGTACGTCTGCAATGGTTGGCTAGTATGTGCCTGACTCAGTTGGGACAGATACGCCTCGGCGTCAGCTTTCGATTCATGGGCAACAAACCCACCACAGCGGTGGTAGTTTTCATGCATAAAATGACTGAGTTCACCATGCTCTATCTCATCAAGCTGCGCTATGCTAACACCTGGGATTGCACTCACCTGTGCGTTAACGTATTTACCTGTCAGCAGGTTTTGTAACTGATAATGTTGCCCGGCCATGGTATCTAGTGTGATCCAAGCTCTTTCGGGCTCTAACGGTACACTAGCAAATGCTGCACCGCCTGAGAAAAGTGTAAAGTTCGCGGCCATTAATAAGCTCAGCACACGAACGGGTCGTTGAACTATCATCGCAACACCCCTTAATTAATGTGATTGAACAAAAAAAAGGGAGCGATATGCTCCCTTAATCGATGATTAGTTAGCCTGAATATTCACAGTGACACCACTGGCTGCAGAGTAGCCACGTAAGTCAATGTGCCAGGTTCCCGCTTGAGGGTTAGTAAAAGTACAAGTCTCACTATTGCCGTTGCGGTAAGGGCGGCATTGATAGGTGGATGTGGTGGATTGGCTACCATAGTTGACATACAGATCAGCATCACCTGAACCACCAGAGATAGTTACTGTCAGGTTCGAATAGCCGGCACTTAAGTCTTGCGTAAAGCGTTGCCATTGTCCCGATCCAACACTAACATTACTCTCTGTTCGGTCAATTGGGGGCGTACCTGTACCACCCGAGGTGTATGAGCCAGTCAGAGACACACCAGAAATCGCATTCCACGCTTCGACCATCACATAATAGGTCCCAGCCTGAACATTGCTGATGTTACAGGTTTCATTACTGCTGGACGTGGTACTATTGCAGTCATAAGTTTGCAACGAAGGACGGCTGCCAAACTTAACATAAAGATCTGCGTCACCAGTACCGCCAGAAGTCACAAACGACAGATTCGTCGCATCAGCCGGAACTTCTAAACGGAAGAAGCTTTGAGCTTTAGACGAACCGCTGATCCCGGTGCGAGCAACACCATTGGTTAGCAGCTCATCCTGGGGTGGTTCAGTAGTGCCACATGAACTACCCGGGCTTAGCTGAGAAGTTACGCCCACAACTGCAAGCGCATCTTTAACATCATCATGGTTATAGCCCAGGTCACAAGCAGCGTCCATAACGCCGTTACCTGCGGTATCCCAGTCAGTGCTGGCCGTCCAGTATAATTGGTTTGCTTTCGCCATCACGATGAAAGCTTTCTTAGTATCCCAGCCTGCTTTATTCGCCAAAGTATAGAACGCTTTGTTAAATACACCTGAGCTGTGATGCACATCCATACTGGAAGTATAATCTGACTGATGGCCAATAGAGTTTCCATCTTTAGTGGGGTCATCCATATAGCGCAGTGCACCTGTGGATTTAAAGATCTCTTCACCGACCATCCAGTCATTACTGCCTTTCATGTAGAACTCAGCGGCCTCACCTGCCATATCAGAAAAAGCTTCATTCAGGCCACCTGATTTGTAACGATAAACAAGGCCGGAGTTTTGCTCAGTAAAACCATGACTGACTTCGTGTGCCGACACGTCCAGGCTAACCAATGGATAGAAGCGATTCTGGCCATCACCAAATGTCATCGCACTGCCATCCCAAAACGCGTTTTCGTAGTTATTACCATAATGAACACGCATTTTAAGCTGGAAAGTTAACGGCGCTGTACCTAACCAGTCGTTGTACATATTGAAAACGACATTACCAAAATAGTGTGCATCATTTAACGGAGAATAGGCGCCGTTAATTTCCTTAACTGTATTCTCCGGACAGGTAAAACTGTGCGCCGTAGACCCGCTACTACCATGATTGAGGTTAATGGTCTTAACGTTTGCATTATTCATCGTACAGGTGTTGCCCGACTGAGACACATCCAAATGACCATAGTCAGTACCATACTGATAACGACCTGTTTTTTGGTTGCCACCCGGTCCGGTTGCGTTCGCATGCTGGATGTTGTCAAACTCCATCAACAACTCGCCACTGTTGGCATCAATAATTTTGTAAGGTCGTGAGGGCGAATTGCCATAGGTCACATAGGTCACCTCGTAGACCAGTCTGGCCTGAGACTGGTCATCAAGCCAGATCCCTAGTCGGCTGGTTTCATTATGCTTAGCCAGCGCGATTTCTTCGCCATTTTGTTGTGCCGAAAACTGAGCTTCCAGTTGGCTTTGCATTGCCTGCATAGACATTTTTGGCGTGACGGTATTCAAATCAGCCGCAATCTCATAAACAGCAGCACCATGTGCGCGCTTTAATGCGCCTGCGTTGTTATAGGTCAGGCTGACTGTGTCTCCGATAACCGGCAAGCCTTTGTACATTTGTTGGTAACGTGTCGTAACCGCACCATTCGCATGAGGGTATGACTTCAGCTCAACCAGTGTGCTGCCTGCATCAAGCCCAATGAGCTGCTCTGGTTGTGCCGACAAAACAGCCGGTGCCGCAGATTCCAGCATCGCAGAAATGGTATTATGTGTGTTGAGGAAGCGCTTTTGAGCTGCATTTGCAGTGCCTGACACCAGTACCAGACCGGCAGCTGTTGCCAAAGCTATTTTTGATAGTTTCACTTGATTTGCTCCATGATTACTTGTTGTTTTATGTGCAACCGGGATATTGCTATCCACAGTGCAAAACGCACATTTAACGAGTGCGCAACATAGAGACTAGTGATAAAGCTAAAAAAATAAACTTTTATTAACTTTTAGTTATTCTGAAATTTACACCTTTTTAAAATTAAAAGTTAGCTTTATTTACATCTAGTTAAAGGCAACCTTCTGACACAAATTTGAGTTTAGCATGCACTAAGTGTAAGAATTTTGTTACACGCGAGCTAATATCAGTGCTTTATAAATGTACCTTAAGGTTGCCAACACAAGGTTGTTATACTATAACAAAACGTTTTTTGACCGTGGTATCTTGATCAGATGCTAGTCACTTGAGCATGCTTGGCGGGCTGTAATTGCTGTGGCAATCAGTGACCAGCTAATTGGAGTTTCCTTTAACTCCGGTAAATTCCCGGGTTCTGTTTGAAGACATACTGATTGCTCTCCCTCGGCGGTTACCAGCAATAGCTCAACGGTAGCATAAGCGAGCTCGTCGTCTCCGCGCTGGGCATGAAAATCCACTTTCAACAGAGTGGCAGAAGAGACATCCGGATATTGCTCTGCAATACGAGTTGTTATTAGCTGGAACCCCTGATCTTTTGATTCTTCCATAGCAGTCGCTATGTCCTTACCTATTCCAACGTCAATAGCGAATCCAACCGCGATGCCGGCAGGGCCCAACGCCCCCATCAACATAGGCCCAGCAGCTGCGCCTCTTCCCTGATAAGAGACACTTGGCATCTCCGATTTTATAACTGGTTTAGGAGGCACAGACGAACAGGCACTCAACAGAGTAACTAACAATGCAAAGATAAATAGTTTCATTTCAGTAGCATATAAAAAGTGAACGATACCGCTATTATATGAGGGTTATGCAATTATGCATAGTATAATCAGACCTTTATAATTAACTCTCTTAGTGAAACGCAAAGTACGGCTGCCAAAGAGTAAACAGCCAAAGCAGATCATCGCGCCACAAACCGCAGTGATTGCCGTTAACTAATTAGAACGAATATGAGTATTCTAGTGATAGCTGCTGTCCGGATTGTGGCACTCGGCCGTCGAACACTCTGGGGTCGAATGCACTCGTTTGTTTATCAAACAAGTTTTGTGCCTTAATCCTGAGCTGCTTATTCGCAGCAAAGTGCCAGGTAATAGTGCCTCCTATCAACCAGTGTGCTTCCTGATCATAATGTTGGAAATCAGGATCATCCGGTATAAACACAGGGAATACTTTAACCTGAGATCGCCACACCCCATTGAGCCCAATCTGCCAACTACCAAACTTATGGTGTAACTGCCACGATCCAAAACGCTTGTAGCTGGCACTGAATGGATCGTCAAAATGCTGGGTATAGTTTAATTTGAACCAGCTGGCATCACTTAACTCAAATGAAGCACTGACCTCGAGCCCTTGCATGTTCGTAGAGTAGGCGTTATTAAACGTGAACCGGCTTTGTGCCATATCAACCGGCTCCAGAATGATAAAATCATCCAGCTGGTTTTCAAATAACACCAGATCGAGTTGCCAGCGTGTGTATGCCATATGCCAAACGAGTTCAGTCGTTTTAATATTTTCTGACTTAAGCTGCGCATTACCCTGAGTAATATCATCATTAGAATTAAGCTCATTACTCACCGGGATCCGAAATGACTCTCCGTATTGCAGCTTAAATGCATGCTGTGGATTAAACTGATAAATGGTTGCAATGCGCGGAGACAACTTGCTGTCTATGTCGATAAACTCGTCAAAACGCAGCCCGGTAAATAATGTCAGTTGATCATCCAACGCGTATTTCAGCTGTACATAAGTGGCGTAGGAGTCAAAATCCTGCTTCAGGCTATCGAACGCTGCAAACTCGTTAAGCGGCTTGATACCACCCAAATAGTATTGATCTTCAAGAATTATTTGCCCGCTGACTGGGTCAAAGTGCGATGTGTAAGTACCAGCCCTGGACTGCTCCTCTAATGAGTACTCCAGCCCCCAGTTTAGCGCCAGCTCAGTGCTATGCTGGTAGGCCAAATCCCAGTTCAGCGTCAAATCTTCAGAGCGCCATTTTGGTCCATTAAAAAAGTCCTGCTGGAGACCCAACTCTTCTGCTGTTGCTATCAGTCCGGCACTGTCTATGTCATGGCGGATAAAACTCAACGTTAAATCACTGTCTAGTTTGTCCGATAATCTGGCCCGGTGATTTAGTTTTGCTCCAATGTTACGGCTGGTATGAAAGTTGTATTCACTGTAACTGGACAAATTCATAAACTCATCTAACGTCGTTCTGGTCAGGTGGAGCGACCCGCTAAATGCCCCCCATTGACCACCAAATTCCACAAAAAGACTCGATTGCGGGTCACGGGCTTGTTGGGCATGATAGGTTTCCCCATCCGTTGCAAAAGCACTGATATTGGCATGAAAGTGCCGCTCGGTATCAGAGTTATGACTGTAATTGAACGAGGCATGTCTGCTTTGGTGCAGGCCTGCACCAAGCTGTATCTGACGTGCAGACTGACGCGTTACGATATTCATTACCCCCAAAAACGCGTTACTGCCATACAGGGCTGAACCAGGCCCGCGAATAAACTCGACTTTTTCGACCACATCCACGGGAATAAAAGGGGCATAAACAGACGCTTTACCAAACGACGAATCATTGAGCCGCTGGCCATTTAACATCACCAGAATATTACCATTGTCGAGATAAACGCCTCTGGCATGCTCTTTGGGCACACTGCCTACCCAGTCTCCACGGGTTGACTGAAACCCTGGCACAAAGTTCATCAGTTCATAGACGTTACGAATGCCAAGTAAAGTGATTTGTTGTTGAGAAAATGAGGTAACGCTGGATGGGACGGACTGGGCGGTTTCAGCCGTTTTGCTCGCAAGCTCAACCGTCACGTCCATCAGCTCTTCAAACGACAGCTCGAACAACGCTTCCTGACGGGCACTTAAAGGTAAACTGAGCAAGATTAAACTTACAGGTAGCAGACTTTTTATCATACTCATTCGCTCAACGACACAATTACGGCTAAACAGTTGTCATGTAACATAAAAATCAAACAGCGATTTTTTATTTCAATTTTAATATTACGCAGACAGGGACAGTTCGCAAGTTTTTTGTGATATTTTAGTAAGTTAATGAGAAATGTTAGTAATAAAGCGCGAGTAAAGATAGTTGAATATGAATAAATGTTGCATAAATAACAAAAAATAGAGTGATTTATTTTCTGTACTTTGTTGAGCAGCACATCCTGGATGCGCCGCCCTACCGTTAAATTAGGCTGTCGTAAGTTTGCGTTTTTTAAAGTACTTGTACAGTCCAATTAAAGAGGCCACTATCCAGAATAACTCGATGACAAAACTAGCCAGATTGAAGTTATAGCAAAGACTGATAAGCAGCAAAATGGCACCACTGAGGTTCATCATATTGTACTTAATACCGTCGGGGCTTACTTTGTCCAACTGGAGTAAAAAGAACGCACCAACCACCAGGAAAGTACCCGTCATACCAATGATGTCAAATAATATGTCTATCATGTTTTTGTCCATATAAAATAGGCTCACCCAAACACGCTGGCCCGGATCCATGGGTAGGGTGATTTTCAGTCTTTGAAACAGCACAAACTTTTCTATGATACGGCGCTAATCCAGCATATAACAGGATATTTGTCCGCTTCCACGAGACCACTGCACCGGGCAGATTGACCTCTATCTGTGACAGTGTCATGACATCCAGGTAAGATAGTCCATTATTAGCTCAGTATGGCAAGTACGAACCCTATCAGACAAAATTGAGCGGTATGGTAACCCGCATTGATAAGAAATAACTTCAGAGGGCGTTGTTCAAACAAATAACTGGTACCCAAGGTACTGGCGACAAAGCACACTCCAACGGCTAAGCCCAGCAACACTCCGTCTATAATAGCGGGGCTTTTACCCAGCAGCGCAGCCATTAACAGTGCAGCCAGTATGGATAAAAACATCGCGCCACTAAACACTAGTTTATGGTCGGCATTTTGAATATCCAATTCAGTAAGACCTGCTTCTTCCAGCCAGGGTTTATGAAATAGTAACGGTGAGTACCATATTCCCCCTAAAGCAAAGGAGGAGATTGCCGCAATCACAACGGCAACCACGTCTACATCAAACACAGCCACAGCACTTACCTCGATTATTTCACTAATTTCAATTTAGTTAATAACCTTTGGAAGAGCAAACCAGACTGTGCATGGATTATTTAAGTACCGGGCGTTTCTGAAGTTTTCTTTGCAATGTCCGTCGGTGCATATTCAGTTGTCTTGCTGTTTCAGAAATGTTGCCATCATTAGATTTCAGGGTTTGCTGTATGTGTTCCCATTCAAGCCGTTCCGGTGACATGGTCGTGTCTGTGGTTTCAGTCATTATAGCTTGTGTACCCAAAAGAGTTTTGGCTATCAACTGAGTGTCCGCAGGCTTGGTTAGGTATTCATCGGCACCCAGCTTAATTGCCTCAACGGCCGTCGCGATACTTGCAAACCCAGTCAGAAGTACAATTTTTGCGTCCGGGACGATGCCCCGGATCAATGCGATATGCTGCAAGCCGGAGCTCGCTGTTAACTTCATATCCAACAACACATACTGCGGCATAAATGTCTGACACTGAGCCGTAATATCCAGCTCATCATGTACACACTGACATTCAAAATTCAGCTTAGTCATTCTGCGCGAAAGCGTTGTGGCAAATGGTACGTCATCCTCAATAATCAATAACTTCATAATTTATACTACAGGTAAAGTCACCACAGATACGGCACCCTGAGTCTGATGGTTAGACAAGTGTAAGGTCCCCTCAAGTCGCTCGATTGTAGCATGAGAAAGCAGCAGCGCCATGCCCAAACCAGATGAACTGTCGACCACTGACTTACCTATCAAAGCCAGTTTGTCCATTGCAATGCCGGGACCGTGATCTCGGATCGACAAAGACCATGTACGATCACTGCCAGCTGAGGCCTGTTCTGACAAGCTCACACTGACTTCCAGGCTGAGCGCAGAGCACTTCTCATTGGCCTTCGCCGCGTTCACAAACAGGTTAAACAACGCCGGGATTAGCATAGGATCACCACTGACTGAAAATGACTGTTCGGGTAACTGACAAGTGATGATCTGCTCAGGAAATTGCAGCGTCAGTAGTTCGTGAAGCTGCTGCCAGAGCATTGTAAATGCCTGGCTGTTAACCTGGGCATGCGGCTTAAGTAGCTCGGTTTGAGCCCTGAAACCATCTAACTGTGTCTTACACTGCGCCAAAGGAGCCTGCATATCCAGCACAGCCGGATGCTGCGGAAAATCCTCGCTTAACTCTTCATACAACAAACTCAAATGCGCGATGGGTGTGGCCAGTTGATGGGTTACCTGAGCAGCAGCACTACCTAATGCGAGCACCTGCTCCTGTTGCAATTGCTTTTCTCTGCTTTTAGCCAGCGCCAGTTCTCGTTGCTGGATACGACTAGCCAGAAAGGTCACTATCGTCACTATCACAATAACCATGAATACAAAATTCACCAGCATGCCAAGCAAGTGCTGGCCCATATGCATACCGTGATGGTGCATCGGAACAACCGTATACAAATACCCATACGCAGCTAAGGCGGCACCAGAAATAAACACTACAAACTTTGGTGGCACCGTAACCGCTGCAATGATGCAAGGTAACAACAGCAAAGAGACAAACGCGTTACTGGCTCCTCCGAGAAAAGACAACAGAACGGTTAAAAATAAAATATCAGCCACCAGCTGCATCACCATAGCCCCTGGTGATACATCACTCACTTTGCGATAAGCATAAATACTCGCCAGTTGAAATACAGACTCCAGCGCAATAACTGTAAAAATAGGTTGCTCTGGTAAATTTTTATCTAAAAACCACAACGAAATGAGCACCAGCACCAGCTGTAGTACAATGGCGATGGAGCGCAGCAGCAATAACTGGCCAAGCGCCGAGTTAGGCGAGAAATTAATTAACATGATATTTTACGTTTTACACTCAATAAATACGCAGACACCAGGTGTGCCTGAAGACTTCTTAACGCTTAGGTTGCCTGACGATGGCCAGTTGACCGTCGATATGCACATCACGCTGTGGAAAGGCCACCACAATATTATGCTCGGCAAATAACTCATCAAGGCGAAAGCGCACTTTACTTCTCGCCTGCCTTAGCCCACCTTCGACGGTAGAATTGAGCCAGAAATTGACTTCAAATATCAGCGCGTTGTCACCAAAGTCTTCAAATGTAACCTGGGGCTTAGGATCGTTCAGTATTTCAGGCTGCTCTTCGGTTGCCTGCAGGATCAAGGCTGCCACCTGTTTTGCAGGCGAGCCATACGCCACTCCTACACGCACCGATGTACGCATAAGTTTATCAACCAAAGTCCAGTTGATAACCGTGTTTTCCAGTAATTTACTATTGGGGATCAGCATATGTACCCCATCCACCCGGCGTAAACGAGTTGAACGCGTGTTGATTTTTTCAACGATCCCTTTGGTCCCCTCCACTTCAAGAAAATCACCAATACGAATGGGCTTTTCCCACATCAGGATCCAACCACTGATAAAATTGTTGATGATGTTCTGAGCCCCAAACCCGAACCCTATGGCAATCGCACCTGACAAAAAGGCAAAAGCCGTAATAGGCACATTGATCACATCCAGGATAGTGATCACCGTAATGGCAATGGCCAGGACGTAGCACAGTCTTTGCACCAGATGCACCATATTCGGGTCGGTATTGCCAGCTCTGAGGCGATTGGTTAATTTACCAACCAGATAACGGGTCAGCCAGATCCCTAATATCAACAGCAGCGGAACAAGCAATAGCTTCCCGACTGTAAAAGAATGCTCAGCGTAAGTGAACAGTGAAAAGTTCAACCATTCGCTCAGTTTATCCAGGTAATACACTATATACCTCTGTCTGTACTCGAACGACACAGCGCCGGCGAGCTTAGTGGGTTAAATTAAGGCGCACGGTGGCATTTATTCATATTTGAGCTTAAATTCCGGACAAGGTGTTCCCTGGTGGAACATTAATTGCCAATTCGCTCCCTTGTAGCGCCAGATCGACATTCTGACGGAATAATTCAAATTAGAATAGGCATTTCGACGATAAGCAGCATGATAGGTGATCTGGGCCAGGTTTTCGGCGAGCATCTGGCCCTGAAAGTCCTGATTATAAAACTGCGGGACTTTCTCCCTAGGCAACCTGGCCAGTACGTGAGATTTATTAAACATCAACCCGTTAGCCGAAATTTCATAAAAATCTTCATCCAACAGCTGAGCCAGTCGCTGCGGATTTTCTCGCACGGCGGGATCGAGTAACTCGCGCTCCAGGTTTATGAGCATATCCAGCGTATCAAATTTAATTTTTTGCATTATAAACCAAGCAATTAACGCCATCATCTTTTATCAGTCTAGTCAATTAGCCGATTTCGACAAGGGATAATTGGATGTAACGTAAAGCGGTTTACGATATACTATGCCTTAGCCTACTGGTCGGATTTGAATAAGAGATAAAATGAAGTACGCCAAAATAACAGGATGGGGAAAAGCAATTCCCCCCGCCTCTATTAGTAATGACGAACTAAGCAACATTGTTGACACTAATGACGAATGGATCAGCACCCGAACGGGCATTAAATCTCGCCGTGTCAGCCATGTGAGTACCGCAGAGTTAGCAACGGTTGCAAGTAAACAGGCGTTAGCCTGCGCTGGCCTTAAAGGCGAGGACATAGATCTCGTCCTGCTGGCAACCTGCACACCTTCCACTATGGTGGCCAATACCGCATCTTTGGTGCAAAAAAACATTGGTGCCGTGGGTGCAGCTGCCTGCGATACCAATGCGGCCTGCTCAGGCTTTCTGTACGCACTACAAAATGCCACTGCGCAGATCCAGGCTGGTATGATCAAACGCGCTGTGGTTGTGGCAGCTGAGCGTATGACCTGGTACGTAAACTGGGCAAAACGCGACAGTGCAGTGCTATTTGGTGACGGCGCTGGCGCGGTTATTCTTGAAGCCAGCGATGAGCCCTGTGGACTGCTTGGCACTAAAACCGGGTGTGACAGTGAAGATCGTGGCATTTTACACATTGCGAATTACGGCACAGATCTGACCCGCTATGAACCAGCAGGCCCATCAGACTTATCTTTCGAAGGGCGAGAGATTTTCAAACGAGCGGTCACTGGCATGAGCGTTGCGTGCGATGATGTATTGGCACAGGCAAATTTATCCCTGTCTGATATAGATGTGCTGGTTCCACACCAGGCAAACCTGCGGATCATTCAGGCAATCCAGAAAAAACTCGATATTGCAGATGATAAAGTGATGGTCAATATCGACAAGTACGGTAATACCTCTGCAGCAACCATTGCCATTGCCTTGTGTGAAGCAGTGGAACAAGGGTTAGTTAAACCACACGCAAACATCATGTCAGCCGCCTTTGGTGCAGGCCTGACCTGGGCTGCCAGCTACATAAAATGGGGCGAGCGGGTCACGCCTTTGGCGCACAGCGAAGAAACACTGCCAGCCTGTGAACAGTCAGGTGTGGAGTTAATAGCGGATGCCGTCAAGGCATGCCAACAGTAAAGGGCTAATCCCTTTACAGGGCCAGTTTAGCATTCACACTGAATTGGCCTTATCTACTCGACCCTAAACACCTACGAGTGGTAAACTGCCCCCACTTTTTACCCACTTCCCAGCACCACTGAACTGCCAAACGTTCAGGCTGGAAGACAATAGCTCAAATAAGGGGAACCCGGTGTTTAAACCTCATTCCGACATCGCCAATTTGGCGCCTCAGATCGTATGGCAATTCTTTGATCAGATCTGCTCAATCCCACACCCGTCAAAACACGAAGAAGCATTAGCGACCTTTATTGTTGACTGGGCAAAGTCACAAGACCTGGCTGTTCGTCGCGATGAAACGGGCAATGTATTTATCAAAAAGCCAGCCACGCCAGGCATGGAGAATCGTAAACCGGTTGTGCTTCAAGCACATATCGATATGGTGCCGCAGAAAAATGACGATACAGATCACGACTTTACCAAAGATCCAATTCGCCCTTACATAGATGGTGAATGGGTCACAGCCCAGGGCACTACCTTAGGTGCTGACAATGGCATGGGTATGGCGTCTTGTCTTGCAGTATTGGCGTCTTCTGACATCCCGCATGGTCCACTGGAAGTGTTACTGACAGTAGATGAAGAAGCCGGAATGTCTGGTGCGTTTGGTCTGCAAGCAGGCTGGCTGGAAGGCGACATTCTGCTCAATACCGATTCTGAGCAGGAAGGTGAGATTTACATGGGTTGTGCCGGTGGCGTAGATGCCAGCATGACAGTCAATATTGCGCGTCAAGCTGTAGCAGCAGACCATCAGCTTGTAGAGATCAGTTTAAAAGGCCTAAAAGGCGGCCACTCTGGCGTTGATATCCATACCGGGCGGGGTAACGCAAATAAGCTTTTAGCGCGTGCATTAAAACATCACCTAAGTGGAGTGGACTTTAGCCTGGTGGCCTTTAAAGGCGGTTCACTACGTAATGCTATTCCGCGAGAAGCGTATGCAACTATCGCCATCTCACCTGCGCAGCGCAGTGTACTTGAACAGCGCCTGAGTGAGTTTGAAGCTGTTCTGAGCAATGAGCTAGGTGCAATTGAAACCAACTTGACGTTTGCAGTAAACGACACAGACAGCACGCTTGATGCAATGTCAGAACAGTCTAAACACAGCCTGCTTGCGCTGCTCAATGCCTGCCCGAATGGTGTTGTACGCATGAGTGATGATATTCAGGGCGTGGTTGAAACGTCACTTAACCTGGGTGTGATCACCACACAAGCCGACAAAGTAGAAGTGCTTTGCCTGATCCGCTCTTTAATTGATTCAGGTCGCACAGATGTCGAAGGCACACTGAGCTCACTGGCAAGCCTGGCTGGCGCAGAGATTGAGTTTTCAGGTGCATATCCTGGCTGGAAACCAGACCCGGACTCAGATTTAGTGCACATTTTCCGAGATATGTACGAAGGGATTTATGGTAACAAACCAGATATCATGGTGATCCACGCGGGACTCGAATGTGGCTTGTTCAAAGAACCTTACCCTGACATGGATATGATTTCTTTCGGTCCAACCATCAAGTTCCCACACTCGCCTGACGAAAAAGTGCATATTGCATCGGTTGGCTTGTACTGGCAACAAATGCAGGCATTGCTGCAGAATATTCCTGAGCGCGACTAATATCGCTCAATGATTGGTTCAGGCACCTTACGGTGCCTGAACCATGTTAAGCCAAGTTTTAATCCTGACATTGGAGTGTAGCCTGCTTATCACCTGCCGGCATTATACTGATATCACTAAACGACAAGCTCATACTGCCAGTGGCAGACAGTTCAAATGGCATCACCATTTGATCAAACTTCACGCCCTGGCTGGCAAAGCATTGTAAGTCTATACTCAGCACTTGCCACTGCTGTGCTGCCAGCTTGTTCAGCTCAGCGCCAATATCAACCTGAGCCCGACAGCTTCCTGGCATATCTCCTTCACTTTCACAGTGCATACCAACAAATGCCTGGTCTGCAACCGTGTTACCACGTTTTACGGTCATACTGAGCACACCACCCCCAGCCTGGTAACGAGCCAGATCTTCTCTGAAACCATTGCCACTGACAAACTGAACACCTGCTTTCATGCCCTGCCAGTCAAGCCGAAAGGCATCTTCCTGGATTTCCTTATCTATGGTTCTGTAACTCAGACTAGACAGCGTCATACTGCTTGCGGTGACAGCAAGATTTTGCTTACCTGAGAACAGCCTCAACTGCCAGGGTTGCTGAGTTTTACCGTTGAAAACCTCATACACATCTGAGGTATTCAGCGCGGCACCTGTCTCCTCAGGTAAACTGTTGCTCAGCGTTGAGGACATGCCATAACTCAAACCAAAACCGTAAGGCAGCAAAGGCGCATAATCCTGGTCGAAACGATTAACCGGCTTACTTGGATGGGCTGGCCAGGAGAAAGACAGACGACCAGTGAAATCATACTGTATCTTGCCCTCGCTGTTTTTTAGCAAAACATCGGCAACGGCTTCGCCCTGCGAGCCAGGCAGCCAGGCGGCCACAAAGGCATCACTGGCGTTGAGCTCCGGGTTAACCCACATAGGCCTGCCACTGATAAACACAGAGACCACAGGGATACCTTGCGCTTTCAGTGACTTTAACAGAGCCAGGTCTCGCTTATTACCATGCTGATAAATCAAGGTTTCCCGATCACCATGCCCTTCGGCATATGGCTCTTCACCAAATACCACAATGGCTACGTCAGGCTTGATTTCATACTGGCCATTTTCGCTGAGCTCAACCTGACCTCCCGCCTGGGTTATCTGCCGGGCAAATCCGTCGTATATAGACTGACCACCTGGAAAATCCGAGTTCTGATTATTGGTACCCTGCCAGGTGATAGTCCAGCCCCCTGATTGTTTACCAATGTTGTTGGCAGCATCACCGGCTATCAAAATGCGCTGATTGGGTGCAAGCGGTAATAACTGTTGATTGTTTTTAAGCAAAACCAATGACTCACGCACCGCCTGGCGCGCAATATCCCGGTGTGCTTCGTGACCTATCAATTGTGTATTGTTAGCATGTGGACGCTGTGCCGGGCTGGGCTTATCAAACAAGCCTGCGCGAAGCTTCACCCGCAAAATACGACTGACAGCATCATCTATGCGCGACATAGGAATGATGTCCGCTCTGACCTGTGCAATGGTGTTCTCAAGCAGAGGTTTCCAGGCATCGGTAGGCACCATGTAGACGTCCAGGCCCGCATTCACAGCCTGAGGGCAATTGTCATTACTGCAACCGGGTATTTGCCCATGACCATTCCAGTCGCCCACCACAAAACCATCAAACCCCATTTTGTTTTTCAGCACGTCGGTCAGCAGATATTGATGTCCGTGTATCTTCTCGCCCTGCCAGCTGTTAAACGAGGCCATCACCGATTGTGCTCCTGCCGTGAGACCGCCCACATAACCCTGAGCATGAATATCAAACAGCGCCTGCTCAGAGTCGACATTGTTACCCTGATCGTCGCCTTTCACGGTGCCGCCATCACCCAAGAAATGCTTCACGGTACTGATGACCCGGTCATCGCCCAAAAAGTCCTCGCTGGCATGCCCCTGCAAGCCATGCACAATGGCTGCGGCGTATGCTTTCACTATCTCGGGGTCTTCCGAATAGCCTTCATAAGTGCGACCCCAGCGATCATCACGTACTGTTGCCACTGTGGGCGCGAAGACCCAATCAATGCCCGTGGCCATCACTTCTTTTGCCGTTGCCTGGGCAATTTGTTCAATCAGTTTGGGATTGTTGGCCGCCCCCAGCCCAATGTTATGAGGAAACAAGGTTGCCCCGATCACGTTGTTGTGACCATGGACCGCATCGGTCCCCCACATAGTAGGAATATCAATACCATCTAATGAGTCATCTACGGATGCCTGATACATAGCTTCCGCCAGATCAACCCAGTCTTTAACACTGGCATGCTTGTTGTTCCCGGGAAATGCTCCGCCGCCATTGAGATAAGAGCCAAACCCGTAGCGCCGCATATCTGCTACCGTAATGTCACGGATCTCCGGCTGGATCATCTGCGCCACTTTCTGCTCCAACGTCATCTTGCTAAGTAGTACCGAAACCTGACGCTCAATTTCAGGGTCTTGGGCTACCTCAGAGTAAATTTTGGGCCAGATATCAAGCCCTTGCTTAACTTCCGGCGAGGGCTGCCCGGCGCCACATGCGGTTAAGATACCGGCAGCTAGTACGCTGAGTGAAATCTTGCTTGTTGTTTTCTTCACTTTACTTCTCCGTAGGTAGCAATACAGGTCGGTGTCCTTTGAGCCCAAAATAACCGATAAATACATAACACAATGCCGGTAGCAGGAACGACAACTGTACGCCAGATGCATCAGCTAACATCCCCTGTAGCAAAGGAATAATGGCACCGCCCACAATCGCAAGACATAACACGCCAGCACCATGGCTGGCGCTCTCGCCCAGCTTGTCGATTGCCAGGCTGAAAATGGTTGGAAACATAATTGAATTGAACAGGCCGACGGCCAATACAGACCACATCGCCACACGGCCTTCGGTCACGACAGCGACGCACAACAGTGCAATGACCATGACTGCATTAAATGCCAGCACTTTACCTGCTGCAATTTTTTGCATCACCAGTGCACCAATGAAACGTCCGACCATAGCCCCGCCCCAGTAATAGGCGATAAGCTGTGCTGCCTGTGCTTCATTAAGGCCGGCAATACGAGGATCGTGTAAGAAATTCACTAAAAAACTGCCAATCGCCACTTCTGCCCCGACATAGAGAAAAATCGCCACGGCCCCAAGCTTAAGGTGTTTATATTGCAGTGCTTTTTTTAATGACGGTGCACCTTGCGACTGTACACCCAGTGATGGCAGTTTGATAAAGGCAAAGACAATGGCCAGTATCGCAAGGGTGGCCGCTATCATCAGATAAGGAAATTGCACCGCAGAAGCATCAGCATGTGCCGGCTCGCTGCTGCCTGAGAAAATAAGCAAGGCACCAAAAAATGGCGCAACCGTAGTGCCAAGCGAATTAAATGCCTGTGTCATAGTCAGGCGCGACGAAGCTGTCCTGGCAGGCCCGAGCGCACTTACAAAAGGGTTGGCGGAAACCTGTAACACGGTAATACCAGAGGCCAATACAAACAACGCGCCTAAAAATAACCCATAAACACCGAGCTCAGCGGCCGGATAAAACAACAAACACCCAATGCTTGCGACACTCAGGCCAGTGATGATGCCTTTTTTGAAGCCAATCCTGCCAACCAACATACCGGCTGGCACAGAAACGATAAAATAGGCACCGAAGAAGCAAAACTGCACCAACATAGCCTGTGTATAAGTTAAATCGAAAGCCCCTTTGAGATAAGGGATTAAAATGTCATTTAAGCAGGTAATAAAGCCCCACATAAAAAACAGAGTCGTCAGCGTAAACAGCGCAAATCTGTGCGCCTGAGCGGATTGCGACTCATGCTTGGTATCCAGTATCACGGATGAACTAGCCATAACGAATTTCCAAAAAATATTACCAGCAGGCTCTGGTCCTGCTTAACGCAAAAACCAGAGCGGGTTTAGAATTAATTAAACTTATATCGGAAGCCCAGTGCATACCTGGGGCCGTATTGGCGGGCGAACAGGAATTGACGCTCATAACGACCAAAGCCTTGCTCGGTTTCATCATTGAGGTTCACGCCCTCGAAGAACACCGTCAGCTGCTCTGTCATATCGTAGTTGACGCTCATATCCCATTGACCAAAGGCCTTGGCAAATTGCGGCGGGTTGTCGGAAGATCCCTGATCCTGGCCGACTCCGATCAGGTACTCATCACGCCAGGCATATGTCAGCTTCACAGACAGTCCTTCAAGCTCATAAAACACCTGAAAGTTTGCCGAGTCACTGAGCCCGGTAAGCGGGGTTTGTTGCTCCAGACTGGCAACATCGAACTCCACATCACCATTTACAAATGTCGCGTTCACCCCGACGCCAAATCCGGTTTCGCCGAACAGGTGCTGCACAGCCACTTCAAAGCCATCAACTGACTTGGTATCGGGCGCATTGAATGGCCGTGTAAAATCCCACACTATCAAAGGGTCATCGGCGTTTGGCGTAATATACCCCTGCTCATTGAGGGTTGCGCCATTGGCCTGCATCTGGGCAAAAATGGCATCATTCGTGGCTTGCTCACCCCGGCTTTCAATATCGGCAACGGCTTGCAACCATCTGGGTCCCTGATAGATGTCGTTAAAGCCTTCAACAGTCGTTGAGTTTATCTGACTGCCAATGAAGTTTTTCACCGACTTATCGAAGTAACCAATGGCTGAGTAACTGCCCTCGGCGTAATAATACTCGAGGCTGAGGTCAAAGTTAGTCGACTCAAATGGTTGTAAGTTGGTATTGCCTTCGCTGGCATTGCGAGAGCCAATTTTAGGGCTATTTGACAGACTCCGCCCGCCAACCAGATCTCCCAGTGGTGCCCGCGAAATGGTTTTGCCCCAGGACATTCGGGCAACCAGCTCATCAGTCACATCCACGCGTAAGTCCACCATAGGCAGAACCACATCATGTTCGCCTTCCACGGTAAAGAAGGCATCGCCATCAGGTAAATACTGGGTATGCCACTCACTACCGCCTTTCCACCAGACAGCAGTAGGCGTAGGCTGGAAGGTGTTGCTGGTCACATCGGTTTGCTCGTAGCGAACACCTGCGTTTATCTGTACCGGATAATTGGCAACCTCAAATTCCCAAAAACTTGACAAGTAAATACTGCTGGTTTCCTCCGTCACGCTTTCTCGCGATAAGGTCCCCATGTCGTGATACGCCGTAGTCGCAAAATAATCATTGCCACCGAGTAATTCATTGGTCAAAAAGGCTTCAGAGCGAGCGGCAACCTCATCGAAGTCAAAGGTATAGTAATAGTGTGGCTGTAACGCACTGCCGCCACCATCAAATGCATTTAAAAAGTCACTGGTATCATGTTGGGTAAACATGCCATCGGGGAATAATTCCGGCCAGGCAGGATTAAACAGGAACCCACCTATCAAGCCACTCCAGGCATTCGATCCGCTCATTTCCTGCTCTGTGCGAGCCACACCAAATTTTATGTTCACCAGAGCCCAACGGTCACTCAGATTTTCCCAGACACCATCGAGCTGTAACTGTTCGACGGTTGCTTTGCCCGGAGAGTGTACAAACTGACTAAAGTGAGAGTCGATTTCACTGGCTGCCAGCTCATTGGTGCCATTTCGCCACAGAATTTCAGCGTGCGGGATCTCACCGCTGCGAAAATCGTAGCGCTTGGTCGTTAACTGATCTGAGCCCAGTACCAGCGTGCCTTCACTACCCAGGCCGGCGTCTGCACCATTGTCGGTTTCGCTTTGAGAATCGTGATAGTCCAGGCTCAGACTCAGAGCATCACTGGCTTGCCATTGAATATTAAAACCAACTGAGCGCTCTTTCACTTCAGTAGTTGAACGTGAGGCGCTGAAAGACCCGTCGTTACCGCTGATATCGGCATACACAACGGTGCCGTTCTCATCCAGTTCATAGCCGTTGATATTACCGCCGTAGTCGTTCCACATACCCCAGGAAATCGCATTCTTACCGGTAACAGACTTAGTCCCGGTATAATCAAGCGTCATTACAATGTCATCAGTGGGCGCATACTGGAAAACAACCTGACCGTTGGTTCGCTCGCGCTGTAAATCACTTATTTGATAGTTCATATCCCGAGGGAAAAAATAATCACCTGCGGGCACACCTTGATCGTTTACAGGGCGATTGTCTGTGACGCTGTCTGCTTCAAGGTTAGTTGGTAAATCGACATTCGCCTGCCACCCCTGGATATTGGCACTTTGCTGTTGAAAATCGCGGCGATGGTGGTTAATGGTAAAGCCAAACCCGACGGTGTCATCCAAAAATGCATTGGAGTACAAGGCTGAGATCTCTGGCGTAACGTCATCGCCTGCGACATTTGAAGAATCGTGGATTGCTTTCGCTGAAAACGACATTTTCTCAGCACCACTGTCGAGAGGGCGAGCAGTAACAATATTCACCGTCGCACCTAACCCGCCTGTCGGATTGTCAGCGCGCGCTGTTTTATAAACTTCGAGCGCCGAAACCCCATCGGATGACAGGTTTTCAAAATTATAAGAACGGCTATTACCCGTTCCTGGCATTTGTCTGCCATTGAGTGTTACCAGATTAAAGTCCGGGCCGAAGCCACGTACGGTGATCTGACTACCTTCACCATTGCTGCGACTCACTGCCACACCGGTAATGCGCTGTAAAGACTCTGCCAGGTTGGTGTCGGGAAATTTACCCATTTCTTCTGCTGAAATCGCATCCACCACGCCAGACATATCTCGTTTGACGTTCATAGAGCGGATCAAACTGCCCTTGATGCCACGAATTTCTATGACTTCGGGCGTTTCCTCAGCAACCTGCGGCTCAGTTTCCTCAGCCTGTACCATTGAAGTACCAAGCACCGCACCGATCAGAATCGCGACATGTGAGAGTTTATAATTTACTGTATTCATAATGACCTGCTTGAATAATTTTCGCTGTCTGGGCGTGGCAATGCCACGCCATCGGTTTGGTTTTATTGCGCTGTGATCATCACATTATCGAGCCGGTATACAGCTCCTTCACCCTGCCCCCAGGCTGGGTAAACCATGATGATGTCAATGCCGCTAACATTCACCCCACCATCCTGCAGTGTCTGAAGTGGGAAAGTATAGGTCTGCCACTGGCCAACCTGAGGCGCCACAGCCTCCAGACTGTCGGTCAGATTAAGCTCCAGTGCAAAACTGGCATCCAGCGCTTCTATCTTAAACTTCCAGGACGCACTGCTATCATTGGGCGCTGTCACTACTTTAAGATCAAACTGAACCGAGCCCTTTTCCAGATAGGGTGATGCATCAAGATAATGGCCGTCTTCAGCAAACAGCCCCATCACAGTAGGCTCGGCGCCAACTTTAAATTCCGCTACCATGCCCTGAGTCATATCATCATTTTCAAGCGTAGGGGTAGAGCCACCACAACAATCCCACAGCGACCATTTGGCTTTAACGTCATCGGCAAATAGCACTTCACCAACAAAGTCATCCGCCTGATTCGGATCGTAAATTTTCACGTTATCTATGCGGTATACTGCGCCAGCCCCCTGGCCCCAGCTGGGAAAAACCATTAAGACGTCAATCGCACTGATGTCCAGGCCTGCTGCCACCAGGTCCGTTAAAGTAAATGTATAGGTTTGCCACTGGCCAACCTCGGGAGCTGTTTGCTGGATACTCTTATCCAGGGTCAGTTCAGCAGCACTTTCCGCGCCCACTGATTCAGCTTTGAAGAACCAGGCTGCAGTGGCGTCTTGTGGTGCACTCACCACCTTCATATCAAACTCAATCACGCCGTTGGACAGGATAGAGGAGGCATCAAATGGTGCCGCGCTAACCCCTTCGGTTGAAATAAACTCTTGTCGGGAAATAAACCCCATCACCGTTGCTGTATCACCGATCACAAACTCTGCAACATTGCCGTGCGTATCATCGTCCAGCTCAACCGTAGGTAAAGAACCGCCACAGCAATCCCACATTGGCCAGGCAGGATTTTCGCTCTCTTCAAACACCACCAATGCAGTGGCTGTGTCTGGTGTCACAATCGCAACATCTGTGACGCGATAAACTGCGCCTTCGCCACTGCCCCACGCCGGGAAAATAAGCAATGCATCAATACTACTGATATCCAGCCCCTGCTCAGCCAACATCTGTAACGAGAACGTGAAGGTTTGCCATTGCCCAACCGCTGGCATTACCCCTTCTGCGCTTTCAGACAACGCAAGTTCAACTGCTTTTTCTCCGTTTGCGCTTTCTATTTTTAACATCCAGGGCGCCTCTGTATTCGCGGGCGCAGAAGTCACTTTCAAATCGAAACGCACAACGCCGGACTCAATCAACGAAGAGGCATCGAACGGGCTGGGACTACCACCAGCATCAGACGCCATCGGATCTCGAGAAATAAACCCATTGACCGTAGGCTCACTGCCCACGCTAAATTCGACCGCCATGCCAGCAGTGTCATCTTCGACTAAAGCAGGAACGCTGCCGCCACAACAATCCCATGCCGGCCAGTCTTTATTGAGCTCACCGTCAAAGATTTGCAGACTATCCCCTGAAGTCGCAGGCGGCGGTGGGCTGGGCGCTTTACCTTCAACCAGTGCATCATCCAGTGAATCCCATCCGGCGCGGATCGTTTCGCAGCCTTTGCCTGTTTGCGGGTTTTGCTGACATTGATAGACCCGGACATAATCCACTTCAAAGGTTTGCCCGTTTGCAAAGGCATCAGCATCGACGCCCGTTTCATTAACCGCTTCAGGCCAATTGCCACCAACAGCCAGGTTCAGGATAAGATAAAAATTTTGATCAAACGGTGCACTGTCCCAGTGTGTTACCAGCTCACCGCTGCCCTGATCATGATACTCGGCAAACCACCCCCGGTGTTTCAGACTAAATACGTTGCCGTTACTGTCATACAGGGGCTCAGACTGTCGCTGCGTGGCATAAAGATAATCATCAACATACCAGCGTATCTCTCCCTCTTGCCATTCTACCGCATAGGTATGAAAGTCATCGGCCGGGTTCACACCATCCGGTAAGCTATGCGCTTTACCAGAGTGAACGTTGTCAGGCCAATCCTTGCCATAATGTAAGGTCCCGTAGACATGGGCCTCAGGCATGCCATCCGCATCTTGTGCTTTGAGGTTCACCGCTTCAACTATGTCAATCTCGCCTGATTTAGGCCAGCCACCATAGACTTCATCGGTTGGCAGCATCCAAAATGCCGGCCAGCTGCCCTGCCCGCTGGGAAGTTTCGCCCGCATTTCAAAGCGGCCATACTTAAAATCCGCTTTGTGTTTTGTAATAAGGCGCGCAGATGTATAGGGCTTTTGAGCATCATCCGCAGCGCGAAGCGCAACTATTTTCAATGTCCCATCGCTGACATACGAATTGACCGATTCATCGGTGTAGCATTGACGTTCTTCATTTCCGCCACCCAGGCAGTTCACTTCGTGCGTCCAGTTTTGAGTATTGATTTGTGTCTCATCAAACTCATCTTGCCAGACGAGTTGCCAGTCAGAGACCGGTGTCTGAGGATCCGTTTTGCTCAGATCAGTGTTGGTTTTAGCGTCGCCGCCACAGCCAGTTAAACCGGCTATCGCAAGCAAGACACCAAGACTGGTGAAGGATTTTGCAACTTTTATCATAATGTGTGTTCCAACTAATCGAACCGATTGTTGTGTAGCGCGGACCTGTTCTTTTTACAGTCTGGCACAGAGCCGCTGTAGTTGTTATTTGCAATCAATCGCACCCAGGTGCAGCCAGTTGCAATGTCCGTACTACAAAGAATGAGCAGCGAATCGGAGACCAATTCGGTCTGCTCCTGAGGCTATCCTGTTAAATTAACCTGAATGTTACAATGGAAACGCGCCATCACGAGCGACTGTTGCGACACAAGAACGTGGGCCACAATAGTGCACGACAAGACGATACAAAAATAAGATGAAAGGTTAGCCTTTTGTTTTTCTTGGCTTTTGGAGGGTATCGGGTACATACATATTGCACCAAACCATATAGTCGTTGCACCAGAAGGGGTAATACTTCTGGCGCCCCACTGATATTTCTTGCTTGTACTAACGCGAAGCAACTAGCTCAACGTTTTCTTTTTAGCAACAAATTGATGTAATGCCTGACTATAGTTGCGACTTACTTTGAGTTCAACCTGGCCTTTAAGCGTCACCAGACTCTCGTTATTTCGCATGGGTTTAATCGCAATGACATAACTCAAGTTAACTATGGTCGACTTGTGGATCCGGGCAAACAGGGTTTCATCCAGCAAAGTCTGTAACTTTTTCATGGTAATGCGCAGGACATGAGTTTCTGACTCAGTGTGCACGCACATGTAATCGCCGGCAGCATCAATCCAGCGGATTGTGTCCATCGGAACAAAGACCTGCTCATTATCACTGTTTTTAATAACCAGTTCCCTGTTCTGCATAGCCGGCAACGGGCTGTCTGTTTCCAGCCAGGATTCTAACTCAGCCACATCCAACCCGGAAGTTTTAGTCAATGCCTGTAACAGGCGGTATTTTTCCTGCTCGGCCTGACGAGGCTGTCGACGCTCCAGGATCCGGGTCACCGTTTTTTGCAACCGACCCAGGTTCGCGGGCTTCAAAACATAGTCAATGGCATTAAGCTCAAAGGCTTCGAGGGCGTAATCACTGTAAGCACTGACAAAAACCACCATAGGCAAAACATCGGCCTGTATCGCCTGAACCACTTCAATGCCATTAAGCCCGGGCAACTGTAAGTCCAAAAACAGCACGTCCGGACTCAATTCATGGCACAAACGGATCGCATCATCGCCATTTTCGGCCTGACCAATCACTTCTATTTCAGGGATTTTAGCCAGCCTGAGACTCAGCCCCTCCAGCGCAAGGGGTTCATCGTCCACTATGATGGCGCTCAGTGGTTTTGTCATGGTCATTCAACCTCGTATGGTAGCACTAAGGTCACGGTATTACCTCCGGCTGTATTTTTATTCAAAGACACAGTGAAATCACCGTTATACATCACATCCAGTCTGGTTTTAGCATTGTTTAGTCCTATGCCAAACCCTTTATCGGCGCCCTCATCCGAGCCAGTGCCGCAGTCTGAAATTTCTATAATGAGTTGCTGTAAATGCTGCTTTGCCGAGATGGTAACCTCTCCTCCCTGTTTACTTGGCTCAATAGCATACTTAATGGCATTCTCAACTACAGGCTGGCATAGCATGTTCGGCACCAATGCCCTCAGCGTTTGCGGTTCAATCTCATAGCGCACCGACAGGCGGTGTCCAAAACGGACTTTTTCTATCGCCAGATACAATTCAATCAACTGAATTTCTTCTTTTAACGGGATCCTGCTGCCTTGCGTGGCCTCAAGTGAGTGACGGAAAAAGTCACACAGCTTATCGAGCATTTCTGATGCCGTGTCGTTATCCTGTTTCAGGATCAGCGTTGAGATAGCATTCATCGTATTAAACATAAAGTGCGGATTAAGCTGATAACGCAGCATCTGTAGCTGTGCATCCTTTGCCTGGGTCTGCGCTCTTAACAAACGTTCATGCTCTTTCTGTAATCGACTGTTATACAGCATGATAAAAAATATCGAAGTCCAGACGAACATAGTGGTCAAAGAGAACAGCAGCCAGCCACCAAACTCCAGCATGGTCCAGGCCTCGTTCCAGCGTTGATCATGGACGATAACTTTATAGCTGGCGAGCTTAATGATGTTATAAATGAGTCCCAGCAAGGCTGCAAAGAGAAAACTGATAACTAGGGTGCGCTGCAAAGGCTGATGAATGATTTTGCGAATAAAGAGCCACTGCAACAGGGAGAGCATAAAGCCGCTAAGGCTTTCGACCCCCAGGTTTATGATCTGCCCGGCCAGGTTAAAACCGGGCGCGTCAAACTGAGGCTGAATGATTGCCAGAAACACCACAGCCGTATAGCCGAGCCACCCGGCAATTTGCAAGCTCCAAAACTGTTTCGACAAATGTGGCAATGCTGATGATTCAGGTTCAAGCGGTGCCAGTTCAGATTGTTGAGGTGAAAACACAGACAAAATGGTACTCAGAATAAAGGCCTAACCTCCGATACTCTAAGACTTTTTAAAATTATAGCAACCGAGCCCGTCAGATTTCCCTATTTAGAAACACGAAAAAAGGGCCATAATGGCCCTCTCATCAATTTGACATTTGTCAGAGCAAATTACGACGCGTAACGCTGCTCAAGATACGCAAACGTCGCTCTGAGGCCAAGCCCTTCGCCACCAACAGGTCGGCCCGGCAAGGCGCGTATGTTCCACGCCATCACATCAAAGTGCACCCAAGGAGTCTGTTCAGGTTCTACAAACTCTTTCAGATACAATGCAGCGGTGATTGAACCACCAAATGGCGTAGAACCACAGTTTGCCATATCTGCAACGTCGCTCTTAAACAGAGCCTTATATTGATCGAACAAAGGCAGTTGCCAGATTGGATCCTGAAGCGCATTACCTTGAGCAATCATACCATTGGCCACTTCCTGATCTGTGCTATAGAAGCCCGGCAACTCAGTTCCCAGCGCTATCCGGCATGCACCCGTCAAAGTGGCGAAATCAATCAACAGATCAGGACCATCTGCCTGTGCTTCTGCCAGTGCGTCACACAATACCAGACGACCTTCGGCATCCGTGTTGTCAATTTCAACTGTCAGACCCTTACGCGTCTGGATCACATCACCCGGACGAAATGCATTGCGCGACACAGCATTCTCAACTGCCGGGATCAATACCCGCAGACGAACAGGCAATCCAGCCGCCATAATCATATGAGCAAGACCCAACACGTGAGCAGCACCACCCATGTCTTTTTTCATGTTGCGCATGCCGGAAGCTGGTTTGAGATCTAAGCCACCCGAGTCAAAACAGACACCTTTACCGACCAAAGTCAGCTTGGGAGCGTGTTCATCACCCCAGCTCAAATCTAGCAGGCGTGGCTTGTTTTCACTTGCTCTGCCAACCATATGAATCGTTGGATAGTTATGTTCCAGTAATTCATCACCGACGATTTGAGTAAACTGTGCACCAAATTGCGCCGCCATCTCTGTGCAAATTTCAGCCATGTGTTGCGGCATCATGTCCGCCGCTGGCGTGTTGACCAAATCTCTGACCAAGTAGATGGCATCAGCTTGATCCTGCAATTTTTTCAACATAGTCTCTGATTCAATCGCCAGCTTCGCGCTCGGTGCAGATGCTTTCTTGTATGCATCAAATGTGTATGCACCTAGCAGGTAACCAAGCGCAGCCTGTTCAACAAATGCCTCATCACCCTGCAGCTGATAGGTGCCTTGCGGTAACTGAGCAGGTAAATCACCAGCCAGCCACATATCATCCAGTGAATCGACCAGACTGAGTACGGCCTGAATGTCGCCGCTTTGAACGTCTGGGATCAATAACGTTTTTTGTGCTTTCTGTCTGGTGGCCAGCGTGATGCTCTTGGCTTGTGGCGCATTTTCCTCTAGCCATTCGCTAAGCTGGTCTTCCTTTATGAAATGTACCGGTATTCCTTGTGATGAGTGAACAAGTAAATTACTCATACGTGCCTCTTGAATTACATAAACCTGACAAGAGAATACCAAGGTGGGAAAAATATTTCACTCACTGGATGCACAAAGCACAGTAATAAACTAGGAACAGTTATCTGCTGACTCTTAATCGGCTGATTTGTTGGAGTTTTTAGGCTTTTTACCTAATGAGAATGAGCTGGGTAGCACATCAACCCCTAACCACTGGCCGAGCTTAACAATCAGCGGAATGGTAATAGGCGCAAAAGGTAATAAAGCAAATACCCCAAGGCCCAGGCCCTTCAAAATATCAAAAAACTGATGATTTGCCGCCGCCAACTCTTGCTTAGACACTCCGCCCTGAGGGTATCGCTTGTATATGTCCAACATCTCACGGGTTTCTTGCTTTTCCTGAGCCAATGCTATTTTCAAACCAACCAAAGCACGTCGGAGCTTTATTTGTTGACGCTTCTTACTGATCCTTGCAACTCGAATGGGTGCTTTGTGAACTACTTTAATTAATCGCATTAACATTCTTGGGAAATCTTAGTATCCCCAATATTAGCAGAAATAAAAACGAGACGTTAGCATACGTAAGTCTGATCAACAGTCCCTAACCAGTTAGTCGAATACCCGCTTGGCAATAACATATGAGCGAGTTAGATGAAGAATACAACAGTTCACATTTTAAACATCTCGACAAAAAAACCCGCCAGAGTGCACAATAATGACATTTTGGTGAACATCTTTCATGCTGAAATGTACCTTAAAAACCCCCAAAAAAGATTATTTTTTGTACCACAAACAAAAAGTTATTGAAAAATTTGACCTAGTAAAATTCACTGCTACCTTTAAAGGTGCAGTGAACATATTTGCAATTATCTTTAATAACTAGTACACATTAAGTTAATGTGAGATGTGCAACTTGTGTATATTGTAAGAAATGACAACATATAATAACTGGGGAAACAGGATGAAACTACAGACAAACGCGCTAAGTCGTGCGATTAAATTTGCATTAGCGTCAACAGCAACAATGGGGTTGGCGGTAACCAGCGTACAGGCAGAAGAGGCCGATGCTGGTGCCGAAAACAAAAAAATAGAAAAAATCGCGGTGGTGGGCTCACGTGCTGCACCTCGCTCGGTTGGTGATTCTCCCGTGCCTATCGATATCATCGGTGGCGACGAGATAAGCAAGGCCGGTGGCGATGACATGCTGGAATTGTTGAAAGGGTCCGTTCCTTCTCTCAACGTTCACGCCAACCCTATCAGTGACGCAGCCAGCCTGGTACGTCCAGCAAACCTGCGTGGCCTGCCAGCAGACTCAACTTTAATCTTACTCAACGGTAAACGCCGTCACCGCTCTTCCGTTATCGCCTTCCTGGGCGGTGGGATTAATGATGGTGCTCAGGGTCCGGATATTTCCGTCATCCCCAGCATTGCACTCAAACAAGTGGAAGTACTGCGTGATGGTGCTGCGGCACAATATGGTTCAGACGCCATTGCCGGTGTATTGAACTTTGTACTTAAGGATGCCTCTGAAGGTGGCAGTGTTTCCGTCAAGCAAGGCCAATATTATGAAGGCGACGGCGACACAACAACCATCGAAGGTAACATAGGTCTGCCCTTTACTGACCAAGGTTTTGCTAACCTAAGCTTCCAATACAAAGAAGCCGATCCAACCAGTCGTAGTGTTCAACGCCCTGACGCGCAAGCATTTATAGATGCGGGTTTACAAGGTGTTAGAGACCCGGCTCAGGTTTGGGGTGCACCAGAAATCAAAGACGACATCACACTGTTTGGTAATGTCGGTCTTGAACTGACCAACGATTCTCAGTTTTACATGTTTGGTAACTACTCTGAACGCGATGTAAAAGGCGGGTTCTATTATCGTAATCCAACAACGCGTCCGGGTGTATACGGCGGTGTGGTCCGTAATGTCGACGGTGCCCCTGCACGACGCCACCTGACAGACGAAGCGCAACAAGCAGCCTGGGATGCAGCAAACCCAACGATACTAGTTGGTTCGTTGGATGGCTATGACCAACAGCTGAATTGCCCAGTGGTTGAAATCCAGGCCAATGGTCTGCCGGATCAAGCTGCTCTAGATTCACTTGCAGCTGCCAACTGTTTTGCATTTAACAACATCCTGCCAGCAGGCTTTACGCCGTTCTTTGGTGGCAACATTACTGATACTTCTTTGACCATTGGTACCAAAGGGGAATTCACTGATGGCTTCCTAAAAGGCGCCTACTACGATTTCAGTGGCTCGGTTGGCCGCAATGAATCACGCTACTTTATTACTAACACGGTCAACGCGTCGTTGGGTCCGGACACGCCAATGGAGTTTAGCCCGGGTAAGTACATTCAGCTTGAGAAGAATTTTAACGCCGACTTCTCTAAAGGGTATGATTTTGACCTGGCCTACGATGTTAACGTCGCGGTTGGTTTTGAATGGCACGAAGAAACGTTTGAAGTGATCCCGGGTGATGAAGCCTCATTCATCGCGGGGCCGTTAACGACCCAAGGGTTTGGTATCGGTTCGAATGGTTTTCCAGGCTTCCAGCCTTCAGCTGGGGGGGAGTTCTCGCGTCGTAACTACGCAGCTTACATCGATATCGAAACACCATTCACTGAAGAGTTTTTAATGGGTTGGGCACTGCGCTTCGAAGATTATGACTCGTTTGGCTCAACCACCAATTACAAAGTAACCTGGCAATATCATGTTACCGAAGACATTGCATTACGTGGCTCTGTCAGCTCAGGCTTCCGTGCTCCAACAGTCGGCCAGGCAAATGTGAGTAACGTACAAACCAACCTAAGTAGTGGTGTATTGGTTGACTCGGCGCTGCTGCCACCTACTAACCCAGTTTCCCAGATCCTGGGCGGTACCGAGCTTCAGCCTGAAGAGTCGCAAAGTTACACATTCGGTGGTGTTTATCAATCAGGTGACTGGTTCCTGACGATTGACTACTACAACATTCAGGTAGAAGACCGTCTGAGTCAATCGAATAAGATTGATTTGACCCAGGCACAAAAAGAAGCTTTGAAAGCAGATGGTGTACCTAACGTCGACAGCATTGCGCAGGTATCCTTCTTTACCAATGACTTCGATACCACAACTCAGGGTGTTGACGTTGTTGCTAACTACTCTATGGACCTGCTAGGCGGCTTTGCCACTTTCAGTGCTGCGTATAACTGGAATGAAACTGAAGTTGACGAGTTTTCTGTCATCACAGGTGATTTCAAGGTAGCCCGTCTTGAGAAAGACTTGCCACAGCACCGAGCAACCTATACCTGGACGCAACAATGGGAAGAATTCTCAGGCTTCCTGCGCTACAACTACTATGGCGAATATCAGGGTGTACACGTCGACTATGATGCTACCGCTATCATGGCTGACCCAACATTCACATTCGATGCCGAGTTGACTTACTTTGCAACTGAAAATATCAGCCTGACGGTCGGTGCTAACAACATCTTCGACCAGGATGCTGAGAAAGTGGTCGACTTCCTGGAAGATGGCAACACAGAGCTTACGCCGTCAAACACTTGGGGCGGTATCTACTACGAAACGTCTCCATTTGGCATTAACGGTGGCTTCTACTACGTAAAAGCAACATACACCTTTTAACGACTTACTGTAACCCAGAAACAAAGGGGGAAGTAGCTATAGCTATTTCCCCTTTTTATTTCTATCATGTATAAAAAACTATTTATAACCACATGTTACTGCTAGAAAGAGCCTCTGAATTACTCGAAGAAAACCGGCTTCGCGAAGCCGAATTTATGTTCAAACAAGTGCTTAAACAGAATCCAAAAAACGGCAAGGCCCTGTTTGGTCTTGGCAGGATCTGTATGCGGCTCGAACAATACGATAACGCTATCTACTATCTGAAACGCGCCTGCGAACACTTGCCTAAAATGCTCGACCCGCTCTATGCGCTGGCTGATGCGTTTGTCGCGGTTGGCTCACCCGTTGACGCAAAGACAGTACTTGAATACACCCTGAGCGTTGCCAGGCATAACGCCCAGGCTCACTATCATTTAGGGCAGTTTTATCTCGACTATGGATTTATCGACAATGCACGAAATGTGTTTGATGCTGGCTTATCATGCCCTCATTCCGCCATTACTGTTTTTATGCTCCACGAGTTGATCAAGCTCACTGAAGGCGAAAAACTAACCGAGTATTTAGCACTGCTCGATACACTCGATGCAGACCTGGATAACCCCAGGATACACATTGTGGTTCATTACGCTAAAGCACATGCCTATGAAAAGCTGGCAGATATTGATGCAGCTTTCGCACATTACCAGCAAGCCAATGCGGCACAACATGCGCTCTGTGACTTTCACACCTCAGCCATGCAGCCCTTTTTTGAGTATTTAAAAAGCAGTTTTGATGAGGCATTTTTTTCAAAGCCGCCAGACAAAGTCAGAGCCACTTTTACCCCAGTCTTTATCGTTGGCCTGCCTCGCACAGGCTCCACTTTGCTGGAGCAAATGCTGATCCAGCACTCTCAAGTGGGTTCTATGGGGGAAAGTACGGTAATTAGTGACGATATTGTGCCTTATCTGAGCATGCGCAACGAAGCGCCCTTTCCGGATTGCACCAAAACACTAAGTACCTCGATGCTCGACCACTGCCGTAATTTATACGTTGATGAAATAAAACGCCATCGAGTTGCCGAAGAAGCCGTGATCAACAAGTTGCCTGCCAATTTCCAGAATGTTGGCCTGATCTACAAAATGTTCCCAGATGCCCGTTTTATCCACATGACCCGGGACTTTATGCCAAATGCCTGGTCAGTGTATAGCAATCACTTTGCTGAAGATGAGCCTTACTTCTGCTCTTTACAAGAGTATCAGTTATATAGCGATTTGACCGATAACGTAATGACGCACTTTAAGACGATGCTACCACGCAATATCCACACAATGAGCTACGAAAAGTTGCTTGAGGAACCTGAGCGAGAGATCCGCAAGGCACTTAACTTTATGTATCAAAAGTACGAGCCTGAATGTATGGAGTTCTATAAAAGCCACAAGGTAGTGTCAACCCTGAGTAAAGCTCAGGTGCGCAAGCCACTGAATACGGCGCCCCTGGTGAACTGGAAAAAGTTCGAAGTACAGATGCAAAAAGAACTGGCCCTGCCCGACTCGCATTGATCAGATCTGTCCGTAACGTTCGAACCAGGCCAGTAGATCGGAAAACTGGTCGTGACGCGCAGCGCTGTGCGTTAGCATATTGATATGATCGTAATCATGCTGATGACCATAGCGCCGACCATACACAGTGATTTCCATAATGCCTGTGCCCGACTCAGCCATAAATTGCCTGATGTCTATCGGCTGTGCCAGTGCTTTGTCTTTGACCCCCGCGATATGTAAAGTCGGTGGCAGTGCCGTGTCTTTTAATGCCGCAGCGTAATCAAAGCCGTCATCGCTGTCTACCCAAGGTCGGCGTTTCGCCCACTGCACACTCTGTGCATGAGATTTACGCGTTTCATTATCAGAACCCCATTTAAGCTGACGAGCAGGCAAGTAGCCATGCTTCCTCACCTGCCAAAATGCGAGCGTATACCAGATCACATTAGCCTTTAGCAGCTTTTCTGGGTGTCGATTATAGAGGCTCCTTTTTGTGCCAAAGTAAACACATGCATTGATATGTTCAATCTCTTCAGGAAACCTGGCCAGAACACTATTCAATAACACCCCACCCCAGGAATGCGCTACCCAGAACTGAGGCCGTTTACCAGTCATTGCCGTGATGTGCGCCAGAATTGCGGGAATATCTTCGACAATTGATTCCGTCTGACCGTGTTTATCCCCTTTGCTGATGGCAGGTTTACTTCCCCCTCTGCCTCGTAAATCCGCCACAAAACACTGATAGCCCTGTTCGGCCAGAAAGGGGGCAAGGCCTTTATTGCTCTGAGTATAAAAGATCTTGCCATTTTCAACTGCACCATGGATAAGCAGCACTGCAGGGCCCATTTTCTGTTTCTGATAAATATGGCGAAGATGCAGCTGATACCCTTCCCCAACTGGCACATAAAGCGAGTTTTGTATGATCATGTCAGATTGTTACGTCATTTTTTAAACTCATCGTACCAGCGACATTTTAACATCGCAAGCGGGCTCATTCGGTCTTTGCAGGGAAAGAGGCAGCGCAAAACACATAATTTCGATATAATGGTGTATCAATGAAGTAAGAAAACAATCATTTAATGCACCCCAGAAATAAACACCAACAGGGCTATGACTTCGCCCGTCTATGCCGGGTCAATCCGGCACTCACGCAACACCTGCGCAACAACCCGCATGGTGACAACACCATAGACTTTAGCGATCGCAATGCAGTGGTTGCATTAAATCAGGCACTGCTTGCCAGCGACTATGGGGTCAAACTCTGGCAACTGCCAGAACCTTTTTTGTGCCCACCTGTACCAGGCCGGGCTGATTATATTCATGCGCTGGCAGATTTACTGGCCGATGACAATCAGGGCGAAATCCCAACGGGGAAGCAGATCCGCTGTCTCGACATTGGCACGGGTGCAAACCTGATTTACCCGCTGATCGGTCAAGCTGAATATGGCTGGCAGTTTACTGGTTCTGACATCAACCCTATGGCCGTTTCGGTGGCACAAACCATCGCGAAAGCGAATGGACTGGGGATTAAAATAAAGCAGCAAAAAAATCAGCAGGCCATTTTCCACGGTATCATTGGTGCAAAAGAAAGCTACCATCTGACGATGTGTAATCCGCCTTTCCATGAAAGTGAACAGGCAGCTCAAGCGGGAACAGCAAGAAAATGGCGCAACCTGGGCAAAGCTCAAAAATCCGGGCAGTTGAATTTTGGTGGCCATGCACCCGAACTATGGTGTCCGGGCGGTGAACTGGCGTTCATTAAATCCATGGTCCACGAAAGTCAGGACTTTGCAGATCAAATTGGCTGGTTCACTTCACTTGTATCGAAAAAGGATAACCTGCCGGCTTTGAAAAAAGCCCTGCAAGCCGTCAAAGCAAGTGAAGTAAAAGTCATTGATATGCAACAGGGTCAAAAGGTCAGCCGCTTTATCGCCTGGCGTTTTTAACTAAGGCTGAGCTCAAAGTCTATTGAGTTCAGCCTTATAGTGCTTTCTGCAGACCGACACATAACGGTCATTTCCGCCAATTTCAACCTGGGCGCCATCAGCAATTGCATTTCCAGCCGCATCCAGTCGCAGAACATGATTCGCCTTGCGGCCACAATGGCAGACCGTTTTCAATTCGATCAGTTTGTCCGCCCAGGCCAGCAAATACTGAGCACCTTCGAACAGCTCTCCCCGGAAATCGGTTCTGAGCCCGTAGCACAAGACCGGGATCCCGAGCAGATCAACCACATCGGTTAGCTGAGAGACTTGCTGTTTATTCAAAAACTGGCTTTCGTCGACCAAAATACAATCCAACGCTTGCTTATCATGCGACTGGTTGATTAGGTGCAACAGATCCGTTGCTGGCTCGTAAGTATGTGCATCCGCTTCAAGCCCGATACGAGAGGCGACCTTGCCAACGCCGGCACGGTCATCAAGCGCAGCGGTCAGGATAAACGGATTCATACCCCGCTCACGATAATTAAATGCAGATTGCAATAATGTGGTAGATTTTCCGGCGTTCATCGCCGAATAATAAAAATAAAGTTGCGCCATATGCTCGTATCTGCCGCTAAAAAATTCGCGATAGTCTACCCAAACTCAGACAATTAAGCCAGCTTAGTCAAATACCTGCCATGGCACTTTTATGGGGCTCCGACTGCTGTCCTGGGTATCACCTGGATAACTTTGACGATTAATGTACGCAATGTAGATATGGTGCAGCTCTGAGGTGCTTAAAGAAGACCATAAGGCTTTTGCTGTTGGCGCATGCAGCGCTTTAAATCGCTTCGAAAACGTCAGGTAACCAAAGCTGATATCCAGTGGCGGATAAACCGCAGCAAGCTGTCGTCGATAAGGAAAGGCTTCGACCGCTTTACCATCGACCTGGCACAAACCAAATGTGCCATGTACCTTGCCCTTGAGCACTAACTCAAAAGCATCACTTTGTGAGTCTGTGTTCAGGATAGTGTATTTATCACTCCCTACTGAATCGGCAACTGAATACCCTCTTGGCACAGCCAGATTGATGGGGTAACTACGTTCGTGAATCGCCGTTTTTAGTTGTGTCATGCCGACCAGACAAGTACCGAGTCGGCTGATAGAGCTCAGTGTGTCTGGGGATCCATCCTCATTAAGTGGATAAGACAAAAAGGCCTGACGCGCTTGTCGGTAACTGGCAATTACGGCATCAACACGATTGCGCTTGATCTCGTACAGACATCGTTGCCAGGGTTTGCGAACAAACTTAAATTGCACGTCATCAACCTGGGTTTCAAGGTGTCTAAGTATCTCAATCGTTGCGCCTGGGTTTTTCTGCGGCACGTCAAACCCGTTACCCAGGAAAAATGGCGGAATATGTTTATCTTCGTAACACAGTCTGATGGATACTTTCGCAGCAGCCTGACAGCAAACAAACAAAAATATCAACGACATTACAGTCAATCGCATTAAAACAGGACTTTAGGTCGGGCTTTCTTTTAGTATATAACTCACCTTAGAGCTTGGCTATGAACAGCATACATTACTGGGTAATTTTTATCCCTTCGTGAGCTAAAAGCCAGGATTTACGTTCCAATCCCCCGGCATATCCCGTCAACTTGCCGCTTGCACCAATAATTCGGTGGCACGGTACGATAATGCTGATTGGGTTTTTGCCATTGGCAGCCCCAACGGCCCGGACTGCTTTCGGATTGTCCAGCCTGGCTGCCATCCAACCATAAGTATTTGTTTCGCCATAAGGGATTTGTCGCAGAAGTTGCCACACAGCTTGCTGAAAAGGCGTGCCCTGAGTGTCCAGAGCAACATCAAACTCACTCCGTTGCCCGGCAAAATATTCGGTTAATTGAGTGCAAGCGCGCTTAAGGTGCCCATTGGTACCTTCTGAGTACACAGATTTAGGCGCAAAGCCAACATAACTCAGCCCCTTATCAGTTGCCTGTAAAGTAATATCGCCAACCGGACTGGCCAGACAGGATTGAATAGTCATAAGTTACTCCCTGAATAAACGTGTCGTTATTTTATTTGCTGCCATAGCTGAAAAGTCAGATAGCTTCTAAATGGGGCACAGCCAGGCTCATCTATCTGCCCGACCTTATCAATGGCTTTTTGCACTCCAAGGTCTCCTCCCAGATAAATATCCGGCGCACTCAGACCCCGCATACTCGCGTAATCCACAGTCCAGGGGCCGATTCCTTTAATTGCCAGCCAGGATTCCGGTGTGCAATCGGGATCGTCCACATGATGCTGCGCCAGGGCAATGATTGCTTGCTTACGGCGTTCAGGCATTTTAAAAAACGCCAGTTCAGATGACGCAATAACGTTTGCTGAGGGAAATTGATACGTGCCATTTTTCTGCTTTTCTCCCAGCTGTTCAACTAACTGGATCATTAGGTTCCTGGCAGCCGTAACACTAATTTGCTGCCCTAAAACAGCGCGTATTCCCGCTTCAAAAGGTGTCCAAATCCCGGGTAATCTCAGCCCGTCCTGAAGCACAATGTCGCTACAATGTTGCTGTAAGTGCGCATTGATAAATACGGAATCCGCATCTAAATCTAATACCCGGCGGATATTATTCACCACCTGAGGTAACCCTTTAAGATCGCTAATCTCAATCGTTGCTCTGAAGCGGTTCTGCGCCTCCTCATAATGCGCCGTAAAGCAACCTTGATAATCGCCCAATCTAAAATTACGTCCGTAAGATGTGTCATCTAACCACTCCAGAGGCGTTACCAAACGATGCGCTAAAAATTCGCACATCGCCTGCCAATTGTAAGGGGGACGAAAGGCCATCATTAATTCAATCTGCTGACTAACCTCAGCACCGCGACGTAAGCTCGATGGCGTAATCTGGTAGAGCCGGCTAAATGCGTCGTTAAAGCGACGCTGAGAGTTAAACCCGCAAGCATACGCGACCTGAGTAACCGGTAAGGCTGTTTGCTGCAACAGCTGCTTTGCCAAGTCACACTGTTTAAACAGCGCATATTTTTTTGGCGCTATACCATAATATTGTTGAAACAGTTTGGTCAGGTATCGTGTCGTGATCCCCAATTTTTCGGCTAGCTGAGTCACACTTGCACTGCCCAGAAAACCACCATCAATCAATCTTTTCGCTCTGACCGCAGTGGTTTGAGTACCCAGCCAGGCATAGCTACCAGGCGCACTGTCTGGTCGACAACGAATACAAGGTCTAAAACCGGCCTGTGCCGCGCAATGCGCATGCTGGTAATACTGCACATTGTGCTCTTTTGCCGCTGGCGCCGGACATATCGGGCGACAATAAATACCCGTGCTCTTCACCGCAACATAAAATAAACCATCAAACCGTGCATCCCGGCTTTTTCGTGCCCTGGCACAAACTTCTGAAGAAAGCATACATCAACTCTTCTATGAGACTCAGACTCAGTGTAAAACCAGTCGTACAAAGGTACTGGCCATATTCGGAACCCAATAAAAAAATACCCGCAGGTTATACCTCTATTATGCGCGCATTGACGTCACATGAGTAGGGATAGCCCGTTAGAAAATCTACCTGTCCTATACCGAAATCTCACTATGGCATGACCAGTCCTCTGGGCTATTGCACCTGATTGCTATTTAAAGTCCAAAAACTGAACTGAAATGAGAATAATAATCAGTTGTTAATATGTTGATTTATATAGATTTTTTATTGACATGAAATTATATACACGTACACTGGCGTCAATTTAGAACGAATTGAGGTGACACTTATGCAAGGCAAGCAACAGGTAATTGATGCATTTAACGCACTACTGGCTAATGAGCTCGCAGCCATTGATCAGTACTTTATTCATTCCCGCATGTATGACGACTGGGGTTTGAACAAACTTTATGAGCGTCTTAATCACGAAATGGAAGAAGAAACCACACACGCAGACTGGTTAATCAAGCGTATCTTGTTCCTTGAAGGTGTCCCTAACATGACTAAACGCCGCGATCTGCTCATAGGTAGCGACGTAAAATCTATGATGGAAAATGATCTTAAGCTGGAGCTGGAAGTGGTAGAAAGCGTTAAACAGGCCATCAAGATCTGCGAACAGGAGCAGGACTACCAATCGCGTGCAGTCCTCGAAAAGCTGCTGTTTGATACCGAAGAAGACCATGTTTACTGGCTAGAACAGCAAATCGGTCTTATCGAAAAAATCGGTATCCAAAACTATCTGCAATCTCAGCTGGCATAAGGAATCATTATGAAAGGCGATAAAGCGGTAATAACGGCACTGAACACCGTCCTTGCAAACGAGCTGGTAGGCATTAACCAATATTTCTTGCATGCCCGTATGTTTAAAGATTTTGGTTTTTCGCAACTGGACAAAGCGGATTACAAAACATCTATCCAAAAAATGAAGAATGCAGATCGCCTGATTGAGCGTATTCTGTTTCTGGAAGGCTTGCCTAACCTCCAGGACCTGGGTCGACTCAAAATTGGTGAAAACAGCGAAGAAATGATTGCGGCTAATATGGCATTTGAGCAAGCATCATTAGGGGATCTGGTTGACGCTATCGCATTGTGTGAAGAAAAACAGGACTACATTAGTCGTGAGGCGTTGGACAATATCCTCAATGAGCAGGAAGAGCAAATTGACTGGCTGGAGACCCAGCAACACCTTATCAAAGTCACCGGTATCGAAAACTACCTGCAGACGCAAATGTAATACTAAAAAAGGGCTTTGAAGCCCTTTTTTTGAGAAACTGGTTTGAACGAAAAAATTGATTAAGCTACTTGCTCTGTCACATCTACGATATCAATTAGTTTTTCGTTCAGTATCTTCTTAGCGCAGTTACAACACTTACCACACTGAGATCCCACACCTAACTCTTTGCTCAAATCGCGCATAGACCTTGCGCCATCATCAATAGATTCGGCGATTTTTTTGTCCGTCACACCGTGGCAAATGCAGATATACATAACTGAAAACCATTCTCAATAACCTTAACTGCGGATAAGTTTAATCTAAACAAAAATGGTTATCAACAACAAAAACAGAAATAATGAGAATAATTCGTAGTTGCATTGATTGTGTTTTTGATACACCTTTTAGTTCAACGGTTTAGGTTTTATCTAAACCAGTGCTTTTTTACCCAAAAATTTGCCAGCTGAGGCATTTTTACGAATTCTCGTTCAGCTCAGCCCATAACTTGGTATAATTAGCATAATCTGAGCAATGTATGCCTCAGCGAATATGACAGCACAAAAGCGTAAAAGGACTGTTCACTGTTGTGCGCCTGGGAACGTGTGAATGAACAACTGGCTACAAGCAGCTTTATTGTCTTTTTTATTGATATATCACCACTTGGTGATTGCAGATCCTTATTATGCAAATCAGATCAGCCGCTTGTCGACGCAGGAAGGGCTTTCTCAGTCGAGTGTCACCGCGCTGGTTCAGGACAAGCAGGGATATATATGGATCGCGACCCATCAGGGCTTAAATCGACATGACGGTAACCAATTTAGTCCCTTCAAGGGGCAGGCACTGTTCTCAGGCAGTGACATTTTACTGCTCCAACTGTTAGACAATGATCAATTATTTATATCAACAGTACAATCAGGCGCGTTTCTGCTAAACACCCGTACTTTATCGCTGGTGAAATTGTTTGACCAGGGAGGACGTCAGGGCATAGCGCCAGATGCCGCGGTGAATGCCATTGTGCAGTATCAAGATCAATACGTGATTGCAATTGAAAACGCCTTGTATCGCGTCGATACGCAGACACTTGCGTCGGAACGTTTGCTCACCCTGCCACATAACGCCTATGTTCGTACTATGCTGGCGTGGCATGATACTTTGCTCATTGGTTCAGAGTCTGGACTGTTTCAATTCAAAAATGAGCAACTCAGCTTACTGAACCACCAGGGCTCAGTAGCCAAGTCTGCGCTCAATAACAATGTAAAACTGCTCAAACAGGACCAGGCGTTGGGGCTGCTGGTGGGCACAGTGGAAGGCTTGTTTGTCATTCCAGGTGATGCCAGCCAGCTAATAGACCAGCAGGCTTATGAACTTGTTCCACAACTCAATATCTGGGCACATGAAATCGGGCCATATGGAGAATACCTGGCCACAGATTCAGGTCTATATCTGCTCGACCGCCGTAATCATAGCGCCAGTAAGCTGTTTTCATTCAGCGAAAGCCGCTATTTGACACCGCAAAATACCATCCCTGTCATGTTATTAGACAAGCATGCAAACCTATGGATGGGCTCTAATAATAATGGGGCATTTATTTGGCCAACTTCAGCGTACCGATTTAAACTACTCGCCTCCCATAACAATAACTTCAATAACAATATCTGGGCCGTGCACCAGAAAAACGATGGCACACTTTGGCTTGGCAGCGATGATGGGTTACATCTCTTTTCCGACGGCCAGCAGGCAACCCTTCAACAAAGTTATTTTCGTAACCAAAGCCACAAACCGGCATATGGCAGCCACGCTGTCTACAACATCTATAGCTCCCCCTACCTGACAGACAATATGCTCCTGCTTGATACCAGAGCCGGACTTAAACAGTTTGACATAACAACCGGGCAAGCCTCTGAGCTCAAAGTCACCAACGCAAACGTTGCAATGACAGGAGAAGACCACTTAGTCGGCTCTATGCTTGTAGATCAGCGTACACTCTTGTTCCATACGCACCATAATATTTTCCTTTATGATATTGCCTTACAAACGATTACCACATTAAGTGAGTTGGAAGCACAGATAGATGACTTGCAAGCCCTGTTATTTCTGCCTGGCAGACCAGAAAAGCCCAATGAAGTGTTATTCAGCACCGCCAACGCGCTAGTGAGTTACGATCGTCTCAGCCACCAGGTCAATACTTTGTGGCAGGCAGACGCCGCCCCTGATAACGCCTACCCTATCGTAAATGACTGGATGAAGGATGGCCAGGGCCGACTTTGGCTGGCAACCAACACAATGGGCCTAATTGCACTCGACACACACAGTTTCCAGCCCATAGTACATATCACAGAGGAGCAGGGGCTTGGCACCAACACTCTTTACGAACTGGAGCGTGACCTGCACAACCAACTTTGGATAAGTAGCCAAAATGGCCTCTATAAACTGAATTTAGAAACGCTACAGCTCGATCACTATGATCATCGTAATGGGCTGGTTACCAATGAGTTTAATCTCGGGGCCAGTCAGCCTCTGCACTCAGGAGAAATGCTGTTTGGCACGCCCAACGGCGCAATAAAGTTCGACCCAAATGCCTTTACGCTGCCAGTAGAAACAGAGCAACTCGCCTTCTCCGGTGTGCAGCTGATGTCCAGGCCCATACTTGTCTCACCCGAACAACTCGACACGCAGACTTTACAGTTTGAATATGACGACATGGGCTTTCGCTTTGAGTTTAGCCAATTCAACATTTTTAATGTGCGTCGTAATTTTGTCACAGCTCACCTGTTAGGGCCCACGACCCTGGAGGTCAAAGATGTTAAAAATAACTATTTATTTTTTAATACCTTGAAGCCTGGAAAATACACCCTGACACTGTCGGAGTTCCGACCTGGTGACACTGAAAAACGCATCCAGAGCCAGCTACATTTTGAGGTCAAACATGCCTGGTGGAATACACCGTTAGCAATCAGCAGTTACCTGTTGCTGATTGCAGGAATATTGACTGTGCTCTATCGCAGACACCAGGTCAAGCAACTTGCTCTGCGTCAGACCTATGACCAGTTAGTTCACGCAAAAGCCCAGACCGACTTGGCGCTTACCAAAACACAAAGCGGGCTGTGGAGCATGGATATGCAGACTCAGCAAATCACCTTACTGGGCAATGTTCAGGACGCCAGCCAAAGTAAACAGCTCAGCTTGAACGCATTTTTCAACAAAGTTCACCCACAAGATCAGGAAATGGTACAACGCCAATGGGCACGCTTTATTGCCTCACCCGACAGCCAGCTCTCTATCACGTATCGAATTTATTCCAAACAACAAGGCTGGCTCTGGTATCACGATATTGCCAAGGTCAGCGAATGGGATGCCAAAGGTGAACCACTAAAGGCATCTGGTATCTACAGTAACATTACCGAGCAAAAAGCAAACCAATTGAACGCTGCTATGTTCGCCCAGGCCCTATCTCAGATCCAGGACTGGTTATTAATCCTCGACAGCAGCTTACAGCTTTTGTCTGTCAACCAAAGTTTATCATCATCTCTTGGATTGGACCGATATGAGCCTCAAAAACAACTGACACTCAGCGAACTCAAAAAACGACTTGGGCGACAACAGCTGATAAAATTACTGAACGCACTGCGTAACATCCAACCTAAAGAGAACATAAAACTAGAAATTGATGTGACATTTGATGATCAGCGCCAAAGTGCAGTTCAACTCAGTATCAATGCCATTACAGATGAACAGGGTGAAATAGAGTTTTTAGTCATCGTTGGTTCCGACTTATCTCAGCAAAAACAAGCACAAAGTGAGTTACGTTATCTCGCAAACTTTGACGCCCTGACCGATTTACCTAATCGCAACCTAATGCTGCAACACATTGAATTTGCAATTTATAATGCAACTAAAAGCAATTCCGGGTGCGCGTTGTTGTTTATTGATCTAGACAAATTCAAGCCAATTAATGACGCCTATGGCCACTCTGCAGGGGACCAACTCCTGATTGCCGTTACGAAAAGGATAAATAGCACCTTAAACGCGCACTGTATCCTGGGTCGTCAGAGTGGCGATGAGTTCATTGTTCTGATAAAAACTTTCGAAGACGTCGCCCAGGTCACAGAGTTGGTGCAACATATGATCACGTCGTTGTGCAATAAATACGAAATAGATGGTATCTCTATGAGCATCTCTGCCAGCGTGGGTGTCGCGATTTTTCCATTTGACGAGCAAACAGCAGAAGGCCTGTTGCGAAATGCGGATATCGCAATGCTGCATGCCAAACAAAGCGGCAGAAACAACTTTAAGTTTTTTACCAGCGAAATGAATGCGCACCTGAGCAGAAAGCTCAGCTTAGAAGCGGCGCTCAAGGAAGCGGTAGCAGACGATCAGTTTTACAATCACTATCAGCCTATTGTGAACACCACAAACCACACTTTGACAGGTGTGGAGTTGTTAATGCGCTGGCAGTTGGGGTCAAAGCCTGTATCACCTGCAGAGTTTATTCCGATTGCTGAAGAAGTCGGCTTAATTGAGCAAATGACAACGCAGGCCTTACGTAAAGCTCTTGAGGAACTTACGCCATTTTTCCACCAGCAGGCCTCATTTTATTTGTCATTGAATCTCTCACCTCAACATATTATGCGTGATAACCTGGCCGCCTCTTTGGACAGTATTGTGGCGGAATTTGGCTTAAGCAATCATCAGCTTAAACTGGAAATCACAGAAACCAGCTTTCTGGCAGACCGGCATAAAGCCAGTAAAACACTGGCACAGCTTAAAAAATTTGGCTTTACATTACTGCTGGACGATTTTGGCACGGGCTACTCTTCGCTCACGTACCTAAGTCACTTTCCTATCGACATTATCAAGATTGACCAGAGTTTTATCCGCACACTGGAAACTCACCCTCATAATCGTTCCATCGTAAAGACCATCTATATGCTGGCGCAAAACCTCAACATGGCATGCATCGCCGAAGGGGTGGAAACCGCCCAGCAGCTTAGTTTCCTTCGGGATCTCGGCTGCGAATACATGCAGGGATATTATTTTTCTAAACCTCTTAGCGCTGCGGGCTTGTTTGAGCAATACCCGCCTGATGTGGCCAACGTGAGCTGACGTAGTTATGCGCTACGCCATCGAGCCAGGCATTGATACAGGGCATCAGGCTCAATGGGCTTAGAAACAAAGTCATCCATCCCTACCTGCAAACATTTCACTTTGTCCTCATTGAAGGCATTGGCTGTGATGGCAATGATATAAGGTGTACCGTATAGGTCAGGGTTTTGCCGGATCCGACGAGTGCAATCAAATCCATCCATATTCGGCATCTGACAATCCATCAGGATAACGGGCATATGGTTACCCTCTAAGACAGACAGCGCATCCAGGCCGTCATTTGCTTTAGTCAAATTGCAGCCTGTATGTTCCATCAATTTTGCCGCTACGATCTGGTTGATTGGGTTGTCTTCAACCAGTAACACATTCACACCAATCAGATCCGGTGCACTGACATGCTGTTTTTCGTCTTGCTGCGCTTCACCCGGACTGGCAGGCAAAATCACGGTAAACGTGCTGCCTCTGCCGGCCTCACTTTCTAAACTAATTGTCCCCCCCATTGCCTCAGCCAGGCGTTTACATATTGTCAGGCCTAGCCCTGTGCCACCATATTTACGTGTTGTGGAAACATCAGCCTGAATAAACTCTCCGAATAGCTGCTTCTGTTTCTCTTTCGCAATCCCTACCCCGGTGTCAGAGATATCAATATGCAAGGCTTCGTTGACGTAACAGGCACTGAGCTTAATACTACCCTGCTCAGTGAACTTGCCTGCATTACTGAGCAAGTTGTTAATGATTTGCGTCACCCTCAACTCATCCAGCTTGAGGTACTCTGGAATAGAGTCGTTAACCTCATAGCTAAATGTCACTCCAGCCTTCACGCCAGTTTTGCAAAAGGACGTGGTCAGCGAATGTAACATCTTACGAAAGGCAACATCGTGCCTGTCCAGCTCCAGGGCGCCAGCTTCAATTTTGGAGTAATCAAGAATATCGTTCAGGATCAGCAGCAGGTTATGCGCAGACTGATAAATGATCTGCAAAGACTCAGCAACCTCTGTGTCATGGGTGTGCCGCTGCATATCTGCGGTCATGCCAATTATCCCATTGAGCGGTGTGCGTATTTCATGACTCATATTGGCCAAAAACAAACTTTTTGCTGAACTCGCTTTATTGGCCCTGTCGAGTGCATCAATTAGCTCTTCAGTTTTCTCCTGCACCTGGCTCTCTAATTGGGCATTAAAGTTGGTGAGCTGAGCATTAAGCGACTGATTTTCCTGATTGGCTTTTTGCAACTTTTTGAAGCTCATAGACAACTTAAACGCCAGCTGGGTAAATTGCTGCTGCAACGTAATCACTTCAAGAAAGGTTGCTTCTTCGCGAGGAGACAAATCATCATTACGACTGGCCGGGTCAAACCCGTTCAGCCGACTACTAAGATCATGCATTGGGTTGATCAGCATACGGGTTAATTTGCTAACCAAAACGCTGCTCAGTGCAATAATAAACAGAGCCAGGAAAAAAGACTGTCCCCAGGCCGATGCAACCGCCATATTGACATACTTGCGCTCCACCAGACTGATGACCTGCCAGCTAAACTCCTCAGAACGCACACCACGACGGTAAAACACCTCTTCCGTCTTACCAACATACAGATTCAAATCATCATTGGTCAGCGAATTTAACGTCGCTTCGTCCAGTTCATCGAGCGTATTAAAGTCAGATTTCAGGGAGCTAAATACCACTTTATTTTCGCTATCCAGGATCATCAAGTGTCCCAGGTGCGACAAAATACGAGGAATAAATTGCTCAAATGTATTAAAAAATACGGACCCTTCCACAATCCCGGCAAAGTTCCCTCTCTCATAGATGGGGGCAGAAATAGCGACAATCGAATCATCACCAAACCCCCTACCCCGAAAAATGCCCGACACAAACCCATTGGGATAATACGGTGCCTGAATAAAATACTGACGATCGGATACTGCCGGCACTTCGCCAGCAAGGCTGGTCCTAAGCGTATCGGGGTAAAAGTGTGTAACCAGCCCGGATTCATCCGCGGTGATGGCAGTGCGGATATTCGGATAGGACTCGACCAGACGTGTGATTGTATGCTGTTGATCCAACCCGGCTTCAATATTGTGCGCAGCATCTGCCAAAGCACGGCGATGATTACCAAGAAAGCTGTCTATCCGCTGCGCCGTTGTGTTCGCAACATCACTCAGCTGCGCTCTCACCTCATATTCTATACGTTCATAGTGGCTATTGGTCAGCATAATCGTTGTCACCAGCACCACCAGAATAATGAGGTGACTGATCATGTAATTCAAAATGCGATACAGTGGCTTCGCCTGCCACAATTGTTTGAATAAAAATAATGACAGTAAGTCGACAATAACCAGGCATATAGCCGCATTAATGAAGTACTTGGCCAGCGCCGTCATAATAACCAGTAAGTTGAGGTCAAGGGCAAACTTACCGAACAGGAAGAGTAATGGAATCCCAAACAGCACCCAAAATGCCAGGCCCCGCATAAATAAAGGTTTGTTAGGTCTGACACAAAAGATCTGTAGCCAGGCAATTTCTAACAAAAACACCGTAGATGGCCAACAGTGTCCCCAGCGGTAAAATATAAAGGCCGCACCAATTGCGACACACAATAAAGCATAGCGCCAGCCCAGCGACATCAATGCAAGAATAACGAACAGCTGACCAAGCAGAAACTCGGAACTATCCAGGAACCATAGGGGCAGAAGGTTAGCAAAGCCACCTAACAACCCGAGCACAACCGCAATCGCGATCTTAGGTAATGCTGTTATTTTCCCGAACAATACTCAGGCTCCTCTTGAACTTAACACCTACAGGAACCTGCACCTCACCTTATGAGTACTACGCAGGCCCTGAGTTTCGATCAGCTATACAAGTTATCACCTACAACACAAAAACCTGTGTTGCTCATTTTGATTAGCTTGCAATTTTTTTACTGATACTGTTAAAAAGTAAAGGAAAAACTGACTTTTGCCAAGTTTAGTGATCCGGACAATCGTGGCTTTCTATTTGCAAAACGCATTGTTTAACGGCATAGGTGTTCATCAAAGCACGTTCTACTTCGAGGCGACACGCTTCATCGTGCATTTCAATCGTGCAATGATGTTTAAGCACAATATGCGCCCCAACGGTTAACTGATTGTCCAGCATAGTGACAGTAATGTTGTGAACACTCTCAACGTGTTCAGTCGACAGGATCAGCTGTTCCAGTTTTTCGACAGCCGGAAGCATTTGTGCTTTTTCCGTAAGACCCTGAATACAGGTATAGATCACTTTAACCCCGGTGAACAACACAAACACAGATATAAGCATGCTCGAGGCAATATCAATAACCTGCCAGTTAGTCAGGTGGATCAGTACACCCGCAACAAAGGTAGAAATAGTAGAAAGCAAATCAAAAAAAGAGTGCAGAAAAACCGCATAAACATTGATGCTATCTTTACGCCCCTTGTATAACACCCATGCTGAGGCACCATGAAACAAGAACCCGACTGCTGCAATACTCGACATCGCGAAGGCGTTCACATTAAGGTCATGCCCCTCGGCATGATGTCCTAGCCGCTCACCGCCTTCAAGCAAGATAATTGCAGCAATAGATAAATACAGCAGTCCATTAAACAGACCGCCAGTGTACTCTGCCTTTTTATATCCGTCGCTGTAGGTTTTTGCCAACTTGATTGCAACAGACGAGGCGATTAACGCAATGAGCAAAGAGCTATTATGCACAAATAAATGCCCGGCATCGGCTAGCACAGCCAATGAATTGGCATAATAGGCACCTACAACCTGAATAATCATAAAGGTACATGTGAGCGCAAGGGCGATAAGGAGTCGATTACGAGACGCTTGGTGTGTTGTCAGATCGGTCATTCGAGCGGTTTAATGCCTTATAAAATACAGCTGGGGAAATGATAAAGAGTCGCAATTGTACCCTGATTTCAACGGCCGCGCATCAAAAATGTCAGTAGTAATATCAATCTGATTATTTCAATAGCGTATCCTACGTCTACAAATCTCGGCGAAAATAGGTCCAAAATTTAGTAAATGACACTGATCGTGCGAAATATAATCAAAATAAAATGTATTGAAGGCAGTGAGTAGCCAGTCTATTGACTTAGATTAACCTCCATCAGAAGGGCTGACGCAAGATTTTATTCAGGCACTCAATCGCTTATGGCCTTGCCCATAGCTTAAAACAGCCTGCTCAAACAAACTTACTTGCTCATGGCTAAACTGACACCGGGTATACCTGAGTATATCCAGAGAAACTTCACTAACCTTACAGCAATCTGTCGGCCGGGTTGGGCTAAACTCTGCGTCATCAGGAAACACCGCTAACCAACGTACACCAAATGGCGTATTCAACACACCAGCCAGTGTCGAGGCGCGTTGTGCCGCTGCCGTGAGCGGATTTGCCAGGTAGTGAGTCTTGTTCTTATGCCGACAAGGCCAAACCTGACTGTCTGTTTCAACAGCAATCAACCCACTTTGCTCAACCACCACCACAACAAAAATGCCAAATGGAGACAACACAACACAATCCAAGGACAAAGCTTCGAGCTGTTCCGGATACAAATGACGAGTGAGAATGGTATAGTGTTTTGCGTCCAGCGATGTCGTTAAGCTGCGGTAAACCTGCCATTTCAGCTTATCAGCCTGTGCTTTATTGGCTTCACGTTTGCGCATATAAATGTAACGCGCAGCAGTCCATATAAGATAAACCAAAAAGCACAACGCAATCAGATTAAACGCGGTGAACTCTGGTTGAGATTGCACATCAGGTTGTACCTTAGTCAGAACATCCGCCTGGTGCGACGCGGCATTGGTTATCTGTACATCAGCACCTTTATCTGGCTCGTTGCCAGAAGTTGGCTCTGCACTCAACACATGAGTGCTGACGATAAACACGCAAACCAAAATCCATCTAACCATACCGCCACCTTTTTTAGCGTTGAGCTAATGCGTTAAGCGTCCAGGCTTCTAAAATACCGTCACTACTTAATGTCAGGAGGGTATCTCTATCCGCCGCATACATATCCACTATGGTCGCCCCATCATGAACAAAGTTAATTTGCCAGGTACCCAGCTCCTCGCCATTTTTCGCATTCCAGATGGTCAAATGCGATTTTGACGAAGACGTTGCGAGCAGCTCACTCCCCTTAATAAACAGCGCTTTACGAAATACTTTAAAACGCGACATATACTGTAGCTCACTGATACTCTGTCCATCGGTCAGGGATGTAACAACCTGCTCATTCAAAGCATCAGACGCAAACAAGGCAGAGAAGTCATCCCGCACTGCAACACTGGTCACCCGATGATCAAACTCTTTCATAAAAATAGGTTCTGCCGAGCCAAATTTCCACAGTGCCAGTTTGCCATCCTGAGCGCCGGTCACAAAGAGTTCGCCCTTATCATCCCAAAACACATGCTGAACCGGTCGCGAGTGCGGCGCAAATCGGTTGTTTATCTGAGTATGTAAATCGGCCATATTGATGGTGCCATCCGCCATCGCCACGATGGCCTTATCATTTTTAGGCGATATGGCCATAGCCGTGATCACTGCACCAGGTGTTACTCCACCAAATGCAACTTTGGTCACTAGCTTACCTTTACTCAGTGACCAAAAAGCCAATTCTGACTCACTGGCAATCACTAGCATCTTCAAATCTTCAGACAGCGCTATATCTCGAACAAACTCAGGCGTCTTTTCTTTGGGCACTGAAAACTCGACCTGTTGTGTGGCTACATCCCAAACCTGAATTTGTTTTTGATTGTCAAATGTGACGAGCTTAGTCCCGTCTTTTGAGAAATGGCCTATCGCAATGCCACTGTCATTCAGTCTGCCAACATTACCCTGACTTAGCTGGATTTCCTCATTGCATGCGCTCAACATTATCACACACAATGCCGCCAGCATTACCTTTAACCACATAACTCTACTCGTGACACCACTAAAACCGCCATTATACGTGTATTAACTGAGAGTAAAAAGTACACCTGAAAACGTATACCAAGTTTAACAAGACAGAGGGTAGAAGAAACCCGTTCCTGTTTCTATTACATCTCGATAACACCACACCTGAGCTATCGCCAGCAAGAACCACACCAGCCCTCACTCACGATTTAGTAAGGTACTGATCTGCCACAACTCAACAAAACCGTCACTACTGAGCGTGAGCAGTTCACCTTGAGAATTAGTATGCATATCAAGCACAGTGGCATCGCGACTCTGAGCCTGAATAGCATAAGCGCCAATTTCCTGACCGCTTTGCGCATCCCACAAAGTCCACCAGGCTTTTGTCGATCCCGTTGCCAAATAACGCAGATCTGAACTAAACGCAGCCGCTCTAAACCACCTGAAACGCTCTGGGTAGTGTAAATTAACGTCATATTCGGCATCTGAGTATACGGAGAAAATACGCTGTTCATTGAGTGCATCGGAAGCAAACAGCTGGGTCTGATCCGTACTGTGCGCGATGCTGGTAATTCGGCGGCCAAAATCAAAACGCCGCTTTGTCATCATAGTGCGGGCATCATATAACAGGACCAGGCCATCGTGCCCAGCGCTCAGTATACTTTGGCCTTGCCCACTCATCGCCACATGCATTATTTTGCTGTCATGGAACCTCGCCGTTTTTACTAACTGATTGTCCAAATCCAGTAAGTTAACGGTGCCGTCGTTTAACCCTGCTAATAACAGATTGGGACGACTATATAAGCGTAATGCCGATACCTTTGCCAGCTCAGACGAAGGGTGTACCGCAACTGACCCCAATTGCAGCCCGTGTTCAACATCCCATAGCTCCACCGATTTTCGGTAACCTATTGCTAGTCGCTTATTGTCTTCACTGAGACTAAACGCCAATATTTTACCCTTGGCATTATCGAGCCCGCTAAAGGGGTCAGCCACAGCAAATAAAAGGGTCTGAGTATTGATATGGTATACCGCAAGTTTGTCACCCGGATTGTGTAAAATGGCAAAGTTGCCATCTACTGAAAACTGGCCCTGAACCGCGTTTTGTTGCAAGCTGACGATTTGAGTTTCACTATTTTGAATTGGCGCATCACATCCGGCTAACCCCATCACAGCCATTAAAACTAAACCTATCAAGAGATGTTTTGCCGATTGAGTCACCAGAACCACCGCCTGTTTTTCATGTAATAGAGTGTAATGTACAAATATCACCCAAATGTATACCTTTTGACCTGCTTGCCGTGAACTGGTTCATTAGGCAGCGTCTCTTATTTCCCCTGGCAGCGGAGTATGCTGCCAGTCTTCTCTATCTGGCGCTATACTTAACGTAAGGGGTTCGTTGGGGAGGCCACTATGCCTAGTCCACCAAAACGCGCGGCCAAAGGTCATGTTTCAGACCATGGCGCGGCATTAAATAAAGCGCTCAGTCCTGACAAGCGCAAAAAATTCGCTGAGAAAGCAAACCAGGCCTATGAGAAAAGGCACCCAGAAGGTACCAATATAAAAAAGGACATAGCCAAAAACAAGGCACAAAGGGAGACACGTTCCGTCGTTTATAAGCTGGAGCTGGTGTTATTTGTTATCGTAATTGGCGCCATTATCGTACGTGTTGCTTTTATGGATTGAGTGACCAGTCGCGCTTCGAAAGGTGGTCAATGTAAGAGGTTAAGTTGGCATCTCTGATGGTGTCTGTTGGCTCTATGAGCATATCAATGCGTTTGTATCACCCGTACCACGATTGACGCTTCGATGAATTAAAAATGTGAGGGCTACTGGACTTTAGCAGCTCTCACATTCATTTGGGCCATCATATAGCGATATTAACTAACATCGTTACCGGCCCTCACCTACTCGACGAGGCCTCTACTCTTCCAACAATTGATACAAGCGACTGGTTACCCCATTCGTCCAGCCAAACCCTTGCTGCACCGTATACTCACCCCCTCCGGCACGCACACCTGGCTCAACCACATTGTATTTTTCGAGTAAACAGCCTCGCTGTTCAAAGTCACGCTCCAGCATAACTAACCAACGTCTGGCGACACTGATAGCCAGTTTACTATAACCATAATTCAGCATCCCCTTAACAGCAAACCACTGTAAAGGCGCCCAGCCATTTGGACTATCCCACTGCTGTGCCGTGTCAGTGAGAGTAGTCACTAACCCACCCGCTCGAAGAAAATCTTGTTCCAGGCGCTGAACCATAGCTTCAGCCTGGAACTGGCTTGCCAGGCTAAGAAACATAGGCACTACACCGGCCAAAGACATCACCTGACTGCGCGTTTGCAAAGCAATGTGATAATCCATAAACCAACCCTGCTCTTTGTCCCATAAATAGGCCTGGATCAGGCGTTTTCGCTGCTGAACAAGATTCAGGTAATGCGCACTTTGCTGACTATCTCCAAGCGCGGCGTAGCATTCACTGAGCTGCCATTCGAGCTGCTGCAATAAAGCATTTAAGTCAACAGGGATACGTTGTACCGTATTAATGCTGCACAACTGCGCAGGATCATCCAGCCAGCGACTACTGAAATCCCACCCTGACTCACAGGCCGCACGAATATTTCGATAAAAGACTGCACGATGTTCTGGCTCCAGCATGCTGGCAGCCTCAATGTCTTCTTTATAGGACTCAGGACGCGGCTCCGCGCTGTCATCCCAGAAACGGTTCATTACGCCACCACAGGGCATACGTACAACACGCCGGCTTTCAGTCAGCTCATCATTCAGTTTTTCGCTATCCGCCATCCAGAACGCATGTTCTTTTTGCAGTGCATCAGTCACTTTGCTCAACCATGCCTGATCCTGGTGATGCGTCTGCCATAGCAAAGATACCATCAGTGCTGTTACAGGGGGCTGAGAACGGCTGGTGTAATAACTGCGGTTGCCGTTTGGAACGTGGCCAATACGCGTTATCAGGCTCACAAAGTTATCAAGCATATTTGACACTTGTTCAGTGTGACCGGCGTCAAGCAGGCCCAGCGCGGTAAAATAGCTATCCCAGTAATAAATTTCATTAAAACGCCCACCAGGTACAGTATAGCTGGCTGGCAAATCCAACAATGAAGAGGCGTTACCTGTTTGCGGTGCGCGTTCAAGGCGCCCCCAAAGCTGGTTAATGTAGTCTTTGACCGACGTTGCGCTCAGCGTAGCGAGCTCAGGCTGCGGTGCAAATTCAAAGTGCCGGGCTACAAAAGCGGCTAAGTCCTGTGGCGATTCTTGATCGTATAATGCGCAAGCCTGTTGCCAGCTAGTTTTAGGGATCGCATCCGCAAACTGTTTGCTGTCAGAAAAAATGCCCTGCGTTTGCACCGCTTTAAACAAGTTTGATTGTTCAAACTGCATCAACAACTCCTAAAGTGCGCAAGCGCTGGCCTGTGCCTGAGCGCGTCGCTTAAACAAAAATAACGTAATGGCAATGCCGCACATGGGGATCAAAGAGAGGTAAAACGCCTGTTGACCACCAATATATTCAAATACAAACCCTGTGATCAGTGAGCCTGTGGTTCCTCCCAGTGCAGAGAACACGACAATCAGGCCTGTCATAGGTGCGTGCTGTCTCTCATCCAGACTGCTCAACATTACCGAGTTAATCACCGGATAAATCGGCGCCATCATCAGTCCAATCAAAGGCATTAAATAAGCAGCCAACGGCGCATCAAACAGGCTGTTTACTTGTTTAGGTTGCAGGTTTTCAGTCATAGGGAGTGTCAGTAGCACCAGTGCTGCCATGCCAATCAGGCAGGCATTCAGTAAGCTGTACCAGTGAATATGCTTAAGTAACTGACCTGCTAACAGACGACCTATTGCCAGGCTGGCGGCGAAGATACTGGTTAACTGAACCGCAATATCCACTGGCAGATTCAGCACCTGGTTATTGAACGTTGGCAACCAGGTACCTACGCCTTGCTCAATCAGCACATATAAAAATGCAGACAACACAAACACCAGCACCAAAGGCTGATAAGCCAGTTTTAGCATACCGACGAACTCGTCTTTTAGCGGCTGCTCTTCACTGAAGTGTGGCTTTTTCATCGGAGCACTGGCAACCAACAATGCCGTTACCAGCGTTAGTGCGCCCAGCAAATAATAGACATTTAGCCAGGCCAGGGAATCAGCCTGCTCACCAATAAATGCCGCGAAGATCCAATACCCACTCAGCACCCCAACCATAAACAAGCCTTCAATGGTGTTAAGTAAGCTTGAATGCCCCTTCGCATCTTCGGTAACCTGGCCTATGAGGGCGTAAACAGTGACTTTAACGATCGCAAACGCACAACCGACACTGGCAAACAAAGCTTTTAGCGCCCAGAAAGCCCCAAGCATGGGTGTCAGCAGGCACATGACTGCAACCAGGAATAACGCGCCCAGCAACGCCAGCCGATATCCAATACGCGGGATAAACGAGGCAACAAGAAAAGACACGATGGCGATGGGAATGTCTTTAAAACCCTCAAGGCTGGCAGCCTGCGCTTTCGATACAGCAAAGGAATTAATCGCCTGTAATATCACAGTGCCAACACTGTTGAGTAAGATCGCAAACAAAAAGTAGCAGGCCGCCATGGCCAGCACGACTCTGGTGTGCTTCATAAGGATACTCTGTAACCATTCAATAACAGTCAGTCTAGCCGCGACCATTTATTTTTGCAATCGTTTGCAATTTTAAAATTAAAAAATTGTGCGGTTTGTTTACAGAGCCCGGACACGCGTAGCGGCAAATATCACGGCACTAATTCCAACCTTCGCGATGAGACTTAGCTCGATTGACGCACAACCAGTTCCACGTCAAGCTGCGTGGAATCAGGCTTGTCACCTTTCAATTGCGCTAAAAGTTTATCAACCAGTACCTGCCCGGCCAGGCGGGTGTTCTGCTGTATAGAGGTCAGCGATGGCGAGCTAATGTCCGCCATTGCAATATCATCAAATCCCACCATACGAACGTCGTTTGGAATACTGACATAACGCTCTTTGAGCGCCTTCATTGCCCCCAGAGCCACCATATCACTACATGCAAAGATACCATCAAAGCTTAGCCCTTCTCTCAATAAAGTCTGATTGATAATCTCATAGGCGGCCTGGCTGGTGATGTCGATTTTCAATAAAGAAGCGCTTGCCTGTGGCTCTTTACTCACCTGCTCGCAAAAGCCCCGATACCGCTCAGCCAGCTCGGCATGCGCCGGATCACCCATAAACAGCAAGCGACGAGCGCCCTGCTCCAGTAAATGCTGGGTTGCCATGCAACCGGCCAGGTAGTTGTCACTCCCGACAATCGGGTAGTCCCCCTCCGTCTTGGGGTCTCCCCATACCACCAGCGGCGTGCCGGCACTGGCTGCACGTTCAATACGCGCCTGCTGTTTACCCTGGCCAACCACAATCACCCCATCGGCCCGACGACCATCGATAAAATAACCGTGCCAGTCATCACCTGCCATGTAAGAATTAGAGAGCAGTAGTTCATACCCCTGGCGATTAACCGCCAGATTAATATCGCTCACCACTTTGAGCAAAAACGGGTCATCGATGGACTGCTCGGTCTCAGCGTCGAAGTTAATCAGTACCGCTATCACATTGGTTTTTTGCAATCGTAATCGGCTGGCAGCGGCATTCAGACTGAAATTGTGCTTTTTGGCCAGCGCCTGCAGTTTTTTACGGGTTTCTTCCTTGATAAGCGGATTGTTATTCAGTGCACGGGATGCGGTTGACGTAGATACGCCAGCTAATTTTGCCAGATCCGCGAGTTTCATTTTTTTTGACTGCATGTATAACGCACCACCAAAGAACCATTGTAACGAGTTGAATATATTAATTTTAAAGGCAATATCAATGCCCATTAACCGCATTATAGCGCAGCGTTTGCTAACCTGTCTTACCTTTTCTCTTTTTGATTTTTCACTCATCGGTCCAGTTACAGGTTTGCCATCAAGTGCTAAAAAAGTTGCAAACCGGCTATTGCAAACGTTTGCATAACGTTCTATTTTAAAATGACGCCGCGTGCAACCTGAGCGCTGATAAGTTCGAAAGAGCCATTATGAGCACGACAGAGCGGCGCATAACAATAGCAATGAGCACAGCCAAAGCTGTGCAGACACAGACAACACATATGACAACCAAGGGGGCAGTTCCTGTGAACCTAGGCAATAAATACTCTTTAATCGCATCCGCGGTGGCCGCAGCCATGGCCGTATCGGGCGCTGCACAGGCTGAGCAACAAGCCACTAAGCAAGACAAAAAAGTAGAAACCATCATTGTATCCGGTACTCCGGGCGGCGCTGGTATTCGTAAACTGGATGCCAGTTTCGCGGTAACCAACGTAGATGCGATCCAAATTGAACGTTTGGCGCCAAAGAGCACCGCAGATTTACTTAAATCTGTACCTGGTATCTGGGTAGAGAGCTCAGGCGGTGAATCGGGTGCCAACGTTTTTGTCCGGGGTTTTCCGGGCGGCGGAGATGCGCCATTCCTGACCGTTAGCCTGCAAGGTTCACCTATTTACCCTGCTCCCACTTTGTCGTTCCTGGAAAACTCTTCAATTTTCCGTCTAGATGAGACCATTGCCCGTATGGAAGGCCTTCGCGGCGGTCCTAACCCGGTGGTTTCAAACGGTCAACCAGGTTTGACGACCAACTTTCATCTAAAGCGTGGCTCAGAAGAGACCGAAGGCACTGTTAAATATACCACTTCAGATTATGGCTTACAGCGCATCGACGGCGTACTAAGCGGTGAACTGAGCGACGACTTCTATTACATGATTGGTGGCTATGCAAAACGCTCTTCCGGGATCCGCGATGCAGGCTTCACCTCTGAAAAGGGCCACCAGTTCACCATTAACCTGACCAAAGAATTTGATAATGGTGAGTTCAATGTCTATACCCGCCAAACAGACGACACTGGTGCCTGGTACCTGCCAACCCCACTTAATGTAGACGGTGTCGACGCTGGCTTTACGCAATTAGGCACCTTAAATCGTCAGGCCGTGATCCATGTTGCAGGCCAGGATATGGAAGTTGATTTAGGTGAAGGCCGGGGCTGGAAAGGCCATATCTCAGGCGGTAGTCTGAAACTCGAATTACCTAACGGCTGGCAGTTAATTGACCGTTTTAGCCTGACCAACGGTGACGCAAACACCTATGGTTTGGTGCCTGATGGCGCAGCGACAACCCTGGCGAGTGTAGCTGACGATGGCGTCAGTGCAACAGGCTCAGTCACCGGTACAGTTTACGACGGTGATACCATGGTACAAAACTATGGCCGCTGGGTCGTACTCAAAGAAATTGAGGCTTTTACCAATGACTTAGCCATTAGCAAAGAGTTCTCGTCGGTTAACAGTGCCTTTGGTGTTTATACAGCCACTACCTCAGCAAAAGACTGGTGGAGCCTGGGTAATTCCGCCTATCACGTGCTCGCCGCAGGCGGTGAAATGCTCACCGGCATCGAGTGTAATAACAGCGAAGACGGCTGTGGCTTTAATTACGATATCAACAGTACCGGTGATGCAACCACATTGGCGTTTTACACCACACATAGCTATCGCGCAACCGATGCGCTGACCTTAGATCTCGGCCTGCGTAGTGAAAAACACGAAGTAGACTATTCCGTTGATGAAGGCCTGGATGGCACCATCGACAAGTTTGTCACGTACGACGAGCGCAAAACGTCCTGGACTCTGGGTGCCGACTTTAAACTGGATGACCAAAGCGGCGTGTTCGCACGTATGAATAAAGGCTACAAAATGCCTTACTTCGACGATTTCCGCGACAACTATGGCGCTTATCAAGGCGGTGAACGCCTGATCAAAGAAGTAACCCAAGCCGAGATTGGCTACAAATACATGGGTGAAAGCAGCGATTTATTCGCCACACTCTTTGCCAACGAAGTGCAAGGCGATACCTTCGTGCGCAAGCCTGGCGACCCGGCTGAAATCCTGACCAATGAAGCTATGGGTATTGAGGTTGATTATAACTTCAATCATAGCTCTGGTTTTAGCGTCAATATGAATGCCACCTGGCAAAAAACTGAAATCACAGAAAGCCCGGACAATATCGGCAACGAAGCACAACGTCAGCCTGGCTGGCAGGTAAGGGTAACGCCGAGTTACGAGTTTGAACTCGGCGATATGTTTGCCACGGTATACGGCACAATTTCAGCCGTTGACGACCGTTTTGGTAATAATGAGAACACAGTAGTACTGGATGGCTACGAGAAGTTTGATCTGGGCTTCACCCTGGAGCCAACGGAGCAGGTAAAACTGATGGTATCAGTGGATAACCTCACCGATGAACAAGGTATCACCGAAGGCGATCCGCGTAATGCCGACGCCCCCAATGGCCGCTACATTATGCCACGTAGTGTGAAGCTCAGCGTCAGCTACAGTTTCTAACTACACTCCCTGAAAATAAGACAGCCCGGGCACTTTGCTTGGGCTTTTTTATTTTTATCACTAAACTCATTAATACAACAATATGATGATGACTCTTTGCGCCGTTTCACTAACAAATGGGGGAAATATCATGAATATTGAAGACGTCCGTGACGGAGAATGGGTGGAGTATCATAAACACCCGGTCGAAGTACTGAGTGTAGACAGGCAACACAGCATGGTATTAATTTACGATGCGCGCTCGCAAAGCAAAGTTGAAGTACACATTGATGAGCTAAAAGATGACCCGCAGTGTCACTGCGACTCATATTTGTATTTTTAATTCAGAGTATCCAAAACAAGGCCTGCCATACACAGTCTTTGGCAGAGCCTGTTTTCTCGAATCAATGTGAACAGATAGCTAACCACAGCCACCATCTCCGCCACCGCCCTCTGCGCCGACACTAAAACCACTATCACTGTATGTGCTGCCAGCATATACAAGCAATGACTCAAAATTAAACCTAGGCCAGTCGTGAAAACAATGCCTGCCCACATCCGCTCGCAATTCAGCATAGCTCAGACCAGTCTGGAGTGCGTCAAAATCAGCCTGAGAACAAAACATTGCATAAGCATAGGCCTGATTATGGTCATGACTAAAAACCTGACTAAACACTTCAGCGACCTGTTCAACAGAGTAATATTCTTGTCTGGTGTAGGATTCAACCAATCGCACAGGCAGCTGGCGTGCAATAGATTTAACCGAATTTTTCTTTTGCCAGAATGAAAACATCTATGTACTCCTTTGAATGTTCCTATTATGGTCAGAGTATCAGAGAAATATCACGATACCGCGCTCCCGTTACCTGATCCCTGACTCTTAAAACCCAGCATATCGTCAATCATCAGACGTTAAAAGTGCACCAAAGAAATGATACGCATCGCCTGGCCTGGATTTTTTGCAAAGTATGATTACACTTAATAGTCAATGCGTTAGAAAGGATAATCAAAATGAGCGTCAAACGGACCAACAAAGAAATAGCAAAAGATACAGCATGCCTGGCAGGCGAAGCCCTGTTAACTCCCGGTGTCAGCCTGCTGGCCCAGGGCAAAGGCAAACTGGGTCTGGCGCATGTAGGCGCAGGGCTTGCGGCTAAATTAGCACTGGGCCCGGCCGGAATGCTGTTCGTTGCAGCAAACTCCTATTGCTTAAGTAAAACCGGGCAAAGCTTGTTCACCCAGTTTACCACCAAGAAAGGCGCAGGCGACCAAAGTCTGCGAGAAGACGTGTCACAGGCACTGGATAAAGGCCAACCCATTGAACAAGTAATTGAAAGTGTTATTGAAGATGTAGAAGATATCTATCACGAGAAAAAGTCTTCTTAAGTACGGTCCTTTAAATCGTCAGGAAAGAGCAATCAATCATTGGTTTACCCATTACCTCATCGCAGGTGCATTCTTTTGTTCAGAAATTTGTAATTGCCACAATGCAGCATAATCGCCATTTCTTGCCAGTAGCTGCTCATGTGTCCCGGCTTCACTGATCTCTCCCTCTTTAATGTGGTAAATCGTATCAACATACCGAATACTCGATAAACGATGAGCGATAATAATCACAGTACAAGTATGTGATATTAAATCAACAGCCTGCCTTATTGCAGCTTCTGTTTTATTATCAACCGCCGACGTGGCCTCGTCTAAAACCAGTATTGCGGCATTTTTTAACACCGCTCGCGCAATGGAAAGCCGCTGGCGTTGACCACCAGACAACTTGTGTCCTCTTTCGCCTATCTGAGCGTTGAAGCCATCGGGGTGAGCATCAATAAATTCATAAGCTTGCGCTATCTTACAAGCCGCAACGACTTCTTCAAAAGTTGCGGAGGGTCGACCATAAACCAGGTTGTCATAGATGGTGCCGTTAAATAAAAATGGCTCCTGGCTTACCAATGCGATTGACTGCCTCAAACTTTTTAAACTTACCTGCTCTATATTCTTACCATCGATATAAATTTGACCCTGCTGAGCCTGGTAAAAGCCTAATAAAAGCTTGATCAATGTGCTTTTACCCGATCCGGTTGGCCCAACAAACGCCACTTTCTTGTTAGCTTTAACCTCAAAAGAAACCCCTTTAATCACCTTATGCTGCGAATAACCAAAATGTATATCGCTAAATGCTATGCTGCCAACCCCAGCTGTAAGCTGTTGCTGGCCGTCCCGTGAAATCACTTCAGGTGCTATATTCAATACTGCATCCAGACGAGCCGCCGCAGCATGGGCATCTCTGTAAAGAGATTTCCCATATTCCAGCCCGGTCGCAGAATTTAATATGCTAGGGGCAATGCCAATCTGAACCATAAACTCGGTAGTACCGATACCACCACGCAACACGTTCATACAACCATAGACGACCGGCCCCATAATCCCCATAACAAAGATCAACTCGTTCATACTGGAGTAATAGGAGTTTTCCCTATCAAGCCTGACAGTGTGTTCGCTGGCCGCATCTTTAGCACTGCAAAACCGCTCATACTCAATGTGTTCAGCTGTAAAGCTCTTAACTGTAGACAGGCCATTCAGATTATTCGATAGCACTTTCCTGTGGCTGTCTGTCAGATCGCCTGTTTTGTTTGCCTGCTCCCGAATACTTGCCTGATGACGTTTATTCAATCTGGTGATAAATGGTACCGGAAGTAAACAAAGCGCGAAGGCCACCGGAGAGATAGCAAGTATAATCACAGAACTGAACAACATAGTTGTGGCTTTGTCTGTAAATTCAGCCGGTGTGTAATTAAGAAACCGTTTTATAATATCCACATCATGGCTAACTAAATGCTGCAGTTTGTCAGGGCTTTGACTGTCTAAATACGGCATAGGTAAGGACTGTATGTGTGCAAAGACCTGCTCACTCATCTTTTTATCTATTTCATTGGAATACTTGCTCCAATGTTTATTTTTATGATGTGCAGTGATCGACTCAGCACCTTTAGACAGCCCAAATGCACCGGTAAAGAATGCCAGTTGAGCCCCTTGCGATAACCCCAATTTTGTTAGTACTGCAATCGGTGATAGCACACTTGAGATCATCAAACCTGTCATAATGGGCGACAGGATCTTAAAAAATGAGTTGATGGTACTGGCTCTTATTGCCGTGTGCCTCAATGCCCGACATTGCTCATCTTCAATCCGTTGAACTAAGCTGTACAAGTGGTTTTCATTAAGCCTTTGTTTGAATCCAGCCAGCCCTTTGTGACGTGGGGTACTATGACTCTCTGCGCAACCGGTTTGTTTTTGACTGTACTGAAATGCTTGCTTTAGTAGTTTCCGTATTGTTTTCGTTTGCCAACAAGACGGATCAAACAACAATAAAACTCTGCCTGTCAGAGGATTGGCCGTCACTTGCACCATTCCGGCCTGCTTATTCAAATAACTACTCAGATGCTTAGCAAGCAGTGGCTGGTTCAATAGACCCTCAATATGCCAACGCTCGCGCCCGGGCAAGGTTGACCTGGGATAAATGTGATGGTCAGTTAATAGTAAAGTGGTCATATCCATCCAAATTGGGTTGAGTTAAGTTGTATATATACACGTCTCGACGACTGCGAATTCGTCGCTACAAATACTGATTAAGAAAATTAAGATAGTGATTGGATGCTGCAATGAGGTTTGCTCTGCGATTAAACCCGTGCCCTTCATCTTCAAACAACAAATACTCCACTGGCACACCATTGCGCTTCACAGCCTGCACAATTTCATCACTCTCAATCTGTAATACTCTTTGGTCATTTTTTCCCTGTACTACCAACAGAGGACGACAAATTTGCGAAGCATGAAACAAAGGTGACACCTGCTTAAGGCGCTGATGATCCTGGGCAGGATCTCCCATAACATCATAAATTCGCTTGCGAACTCCCCCCATCCAGGGAGGTATACTATTTAAGGTGCGCAACCAATTTGTCACACCAAAGATATTAATCGCCAGTGCAAATATATCCGGCTTGAATGTTAATGCCGCCAGAGCCAGAAAACCGCCATAACTGCAGCCCATAATGCCAATGCGCTGACCATCCACCCAATCAAGATCACCAAGATAGTGTTTGGCATAAAGGCAATCTTCTAAATCAACATCACCGTGTTGCCTGTCTGCCATATGGAAAAAGGTTTTCCCGTAGCCCGTTGACCCCCTATGATTCACAGCCAACACCGCATAACCATTACTCACCAAATGTTGAATCACAGGATCGAATTTTTGCTGTGATTGATCTCCAGGTCCTCCGTGTATCCAGAGCATGGCCGCAACAGGATTATCAGCACTTGCTTCACTGGGACGATACAACAACGCAGGAATAGATAGCCCATCAAAACTGCGATAATGAACGACTTCAGCCCGCACAAGACGTTGCTGAGGCAGCTTAGGGTTTTGCGCCTGAATTAGCCGATTATTGCTCCCACCAATGTGGTGAATATGCAAATTGGCAGGACAAATACAGCTCTCGGTGTAATAACCAATCCGGCTTTCATCGGGCGAAAAACACAACCCAGTTGCGGCGTCTTCCTCGTTTGATAAAAAGTAGGGCTTCTGTGTATTGGTATCTGTAACCTGGAGGCAGGTTTTAGCATCCCGGTTCACTTCACAGATTTGATAACGCCCCGAAGGCGAAAAATAAAATGCGGTCACATCCCAGCCAAGCCGTAGCAATTCGGCGGTTTTTCCCGTCACCAAATCTAACACCCACACATTCTTATGTTCACAATCTAGATCGCTTGTATAGAACACACTTTGGCTATCCGGGGCAAAGCTCATTATCATGTGTCGCGCCTGCATATCGTTTTTACCCACCCAATAACCGGGCTGGTATTCACAACGCTTACCTTTCGATGTGTCTAAGCGATAAAACACTAACTGATTTGCTCTGCTGTTTAATTCTTTTTCACACGCCAGCCACACCCCATCCCGGCTGATATCACAGACGTTAACCTGATCACAATTGGTAAAGACACGCTGGTTTGTATAATCAGCCGCACAATAGCAGTAGACATCATAAACACTGGCGTCTCGCTGGTTGTGCAACAGCCAAAATTGCTCACCGCTGTCATTCCACTGTAAAAAGCTGGCTTTAAGACCGTCACCGGGTGTTAAATCCCGACGCTGCCCGTCTGGTTCATGGACCCAAATATGATCAAGTTCATCTCCACACTGATCCTGGCGGTATAAAAATCGGCTATCCCTGGGGAAATAACTAATGGCAAACGTCGGTTGAGTCGCGAAGTGGGTTAGTTGCTCAATTCTGTTGGCCTCAGTGGCGACCCGATATACATTCGCACAACCAGATTGATCTGAACTCAGCAAAAAGTAACGACCATCATATGAGCAAGATAAGCCAGTTAAAGTGGTGTTTTCATGAAAGTGAGATGCATCGGAGATATCAACGCTCAGCGGGATCATAAGCCAGCCTCCAGGGAAGTCGGGTTACTCAGATGATGACGAGCCAACTGAGTAATCGTCTCTATGCGTCCAATCTCCTTGTTGCATAAGTGCGCCTGTTGACACTTAATTTTAGCCCAGTATTGTGGCTCAATTCCGGCAAGGTATAATTGCGCATAGTCCTCCAGATGCATATTCAAAATCGCATGATTAAAATCATCCCGATGGATCCAGACACTGGTCAAAGCGGCTCTGAAACAGTCATATTCTTTGCGACTTAGATGTGCCTGCTCAGCAATGCTATTCGTCCCATGCAACAGATGACTATTAAACTGTATTGTTGTCCCATTCACATAATCGTACACTTGCCGCTCAAGTGTGTGTTCATCATAACAAACCGATGAATTGCCAATCTGCCTGATATCCCGCAACAGACCGGGAGCACTGCGATAATAATGCGTGTTAGTCTGTGCCAGTCGCTCATAGAGTGTAAAGTGGCTCGGGTTTTCACTATCAACCACAAATAAACCCAAATCACTTGCTGATAAACTCGGCATAGGATCTTTGTGCAGTGCAGTCCAGAGCGTGATCATTCTCGATTGATACCCATTGCTCGCGAAGTAATGAATACCACCATCCTGATGCATATTCTCCAGCCCTATCGTATCTTTGACTCTCAGTTTCCAAAGAGAAAAGTACAATGGGACATAGTGCTGATAAATATGCTCAAAATGCGTTTGATAAAAGCCCTTTGTCAAGTCATACAGTTGGACAAATGCCCCTCCGGTAAAGTCCTGAGACGCTTCAGTATGCGTAAAATCAAATGCACTATCCAATGCACTCACCATATGTTCAAACTCTGACGAGCCACCCTGCTGACTGACATTAATAAAATTATTAAGCATCATTCCATCGAGTCCAGTTGCGCTTTTGCTGCCTGTTCGCAGGTCTCCAGACCTGAAAAGTCGGGGTCAAGAAATAGCTCTCTTCCTTGTCCATCATTCAGTAAACGAGACAAGAAAAAGCCGACGCCAACCGTTCCGGTTGCATAATCTGTGGTGAGTCCGGCCAGTTTATCACCCGGGAACGCAACCCCTTCTCCTGCTGCACACTGATACAAACTCACTCTGTAAGCAATTGAGTTCGCCTCCCTGAGATACTGCGCATCTTTGGTTACCCGATATAAATCCAGAAAGAATGTACCTATGCCGCTCATGCCAACAAAAGCGCCTGGATAGATACAAAACTTGCCTTGGGTTGCCTGTGCAATCTCTTGTGCAAGCGCGAGGTATTTTACCTCCCGAGTTACACTGTAAAAACGTAACAACACACAACCCACACCAACCGAGCCAAACTGCAAGTATGGATAAGTGGTTTTTTCATTGTAGTTTTTGCGCCAGACCAGTTCGTTATTAATTCGCTCTCCTCTGTCAATTTCAAACTGCAGACAACGTGTAGCGAGGCGTAAGTCTTCCTGATTTTGCGTAACCTGGTACAAGCGTAAAAAGAACAGTGCTATACCGGCATTACCATGGAGCAGACCGGAATATGGCTGACCGTCCAGATTTTTGTAATACAAGGTGCCCTGATGCTCGTTTAGCTGATTGGTGATTATCTCTGCAGCCTCTTTTGCACCCTGCAAAAACTCGGGCTGTTGAGTTTTGCTGTAAAATTGTAAGCACGCTAATCCCCAACCTGCCGCACCGTAAAACAAATCACAGGCATCATGACGCAGGTCGTTTTTCAGTACCTGCTTCATTAAAAAGGTCGCATCTGACTGATACCCGCACTCATACATCACCCAGGCAATGCCAGACAGACCCGAGTATAAGCCCGGAGGCATGTTTGCCATATTCAGAGCCATGAGCTCAACAATGGCTTTTTGCATTAAAGGTTCGGCTACGATATTTGTGTACTTTCTGAGATAGTAAAAAATCCCAAACTGGCCATAAGATACGCTATAGGGGTGGCTGTTCAAGGCCCGATAGTCGACAGGAAAAGTGCTTTCTCCAACTGGGTTATCTATAAAATGGGCCAGGCCATCGGCCATCTTTTTCAATAATTGCTTACACTCGCCCTCATCCAGATTCAGACTTTTTCGTTCAAATAAGCCTGTCTGAGCGGCTGGCACCGTTAATTGCCCCAACGCAGTGGCTATCACTTGTTTCACTTTGTCAACTTGCGCAGCCTGTAGCAGCATAGCAACCTCTGACATGCACTCAGGTAAACCATGGCTTTTAACCAACGCGCTTAAATATGTGTTCTTGATCGCCGGGTTTAAGGCAAAAAGTGGACACACCGGATGCAACAAATGAACACACAATGCACTCACAGCTTGCCAGTCCTCATCCACGGTGGGTTTTCTGCGTTTGTTTTTATCGTATTCGGAAAAACCACGACTGGTTATCCTGGCGTAAAATTGTTCGTTAAGTTGATCATATGCCCCCTCCAAGTCAATCAACTTAACCTCTAACGTCTCTGGGTGTATCAGGATATTTTGCGGCGCAATATCACCAATGATAACGCCTGTCTGGTGAACCAGCTCAACCGCTTTGATAATATTAGCTAATAATAAGAAATAGCGCTGGCAGAGCTGTAGCGCCTGCTCACCTTGATCATTTATCAAAATGTTGTGATTTTCCCAATCTCTATAATTGAGGGTTTCAAAGGGGATATGTTCCAGCACTAAAAACTGATGCTGCCACTCTTTGAACACCTCGACGACTTTAGGCGTCACACCTGTGTGTTCAAGTCGTCGCAAAATATGGGCTTCGTGGTTCAAGCCGGAAATTGCGTCGTGCTCATTTAATAGGCTGCGATTAATATGAGGACGCGCCTCTTTTATAACGACTGTCAAACCAGACTTTTTGTCCCTGGCAAGATATACCCCACCTTTGCTGGAGTGACTCGCTAACGCATCGACGACTTCATAGCGTTGATTAAGCAACTCAGATTCTGATTCATCTTCAGGACAAGGAAATGGATCCGTTATCCCTTCGGGCAGACGGAAATAAGGTAAACGAAGATCAGTCTCTCCTGTCAACTCATTAATGACAACAGGTTTCGAAGCACCAGTCACATCGCATTCTTTATTACCAGTAAAGGTGCCATAGCGATAGAACACACAGCGGCTCTCTTTATAGGCACGATCGCTTAAGATATAAGGTCCATAGTACGCTTCCGTCACAGTGAAAAGCGCCTCTATAACGGCCTCAAACTCAACTTGACTGGCTGGATAGGCAGTTAAAAACTTACCGGATGACACCTTATTACAAGCTTGTGAATTAAAGAAATCCTGGACATGGGCATCAACCAAAAATTTAAATGCCACGCCAAACTCGGCCAGAACAGGAAGAATATTCTCGAGTGCCTCTGGGGTAAGGCTGGATATCAATGAAATATGGATCTTAAATCCGTGCCTGGGTAGTTCAACTGAATGAGGTTTAGCAACATACCAGGCCTCTCTTCGCCTGATTTCCCAGCTATCTCCTAATATTCCTTCAGCGATACTAAGGTAACTTTTATCTTTGACTTCATAAGACTGCACCTTAGTAAAGAACTTTGATTGACCAAATAAAAAGTGCGGCAGGTCGCTTACAGATATCCGCTTATCTATTGCATCACCCATATTCTTCCTTAAATAAAAAATCGATAAAAATAAATACCATGGCTATGGAATTAAAAAACCAAACCACACCAGACGTACAACAAAGCTTCTTCAGAAGCCTTGCTGTACATAATAGAGCAAAGCAACCAATATTAAACGCAGCTTATAAAGCAAAGTAATACATTAGAAACTGCGCTCAGACTTGGTTGGCTTTTATCTAATAGCAGAACTTACCAAACACTGATTTGTGAAGGGTGACAAGTACCTGCATCTGCATTGATTTTCTGAAGTTCGATTACTTTTTTCATGATTACATTCCTTATTAACTTTATTTAAACTTAGGTTTAGTGGTGCTAGTTAATAACCTAGCGTTAATTAATATAGCTTCTCATTTAACACTCGCCAGTTAAAAAACAAAAAACATTAAAGAAAACTTAAAAAATCTTTCACTAACACTCAAGCAAAGAGAGAAGTCAATTTATTATCAATAACTTGACAACCAACGACTACAAACAAAAAACAGTCCAAAACTTGTTAAAAAAGCACGTTCTCATTCAAGTAAAACCAGGTGTAATAAGGTGTAATGGAAAACACCGGATTTTCTCCTAAAGTTGATTAGATTTAGCTTGATACTGCGAACAAGTATTCATACAGAGACAAATTCAAAAATTAGGAACAAGAAAACAAACTAAATACAAAGGAGGGTTTAGACATAAACATATCCACCAAATTAAATTACCACACTCAAGTTAGTTAGTGAGGTTTTGCTTGCATATTTTCTATAGCACCACCTCTCTAAGGTGTGGTTCAACCTGAATTTTAAATGCGTATACAATAAATACGCAAAGATAAAGGAATAAATGTAATGAACGATTTTAATGCGTCCGACTGGATGCAAAATAGCCTCCCCTTGATTGGCAATCGCAAGCTTGTCGACATTTGTATTACTGGTTCACATGACTCTGGAATGAGCCTGATCCAGGATGGCACAGTTGGCTCTAATCAATGTAATACCCAGACGCAAACTTATAACGTGGGTCAACAATTGGCACTTGGTGCCAGATACTTCGACATTCGCCCTATCATTGGCAGTGGTGACTATTACACCGGGCATTATTCAAAAATATCAATTCCCCTGTATGGTGACTCAATGCAAGGATCCAGAGGGCAATCGATTGAGAACATTGTTAACGAGATAAACGCGTTTACGGAACAACATGCAGAGCTGGTTATTTTAAACCTGTCTCACGATATGGACACCGACAGTGGTAATGAAAATTATCCTTCATTTACGCAAACTCAGTGGAATGGCTTATTTGAGGCGTTGGCACAACTCCAGGCACTTTACATCACCAGCCCGGATGAGAATTTCTGTCAGTCTACATTAAATAGCATGATTGGAGATGGCAAAGCCAAAGTCATCGTGATCGTTGAACCAGATAACGTCGACCTCGGAACTTACCTGGGGAAAGGCTTCTATCCTTATGCCAACTTCAAGGTATACAACGAATATGCCGATACCAGTGATTTTACCAAAATGGTAAACGATCAATTTGCCAAAATGGAATCTGTCAGAAGCCAGTCGGGGTACTTTTTACTGTCATGGACGCTGACACAGGGCGCTGAAGAAGTTGTTGCCTGCCTGCTCTCCGGTGACGCAGAGTCAATCCGCAACGCCGCTAATAAAGCCAATGCACAGCTGCCATCACTCATAGCCCAACATACAACCCCTAAGCTCTATCCAAATATCATTTATACGGATAACATCATTGACGATATTTGCGCACAAGCTGCCATGTCAATCAATGAAAAAGCTGAGCCTTAACGTGAGGCAAGCAGGTTGCTGAATACACGAAAGCCAAAAGGACTCGCGACCCAGCTACCTTTGGTGTTATCACAGCCTGCCAGAGTGCCTGGCCTTCAGGCACTCACACTCAGACCTTATTGATATTCAATCGTCCATTTCGCGTTATTATTATTCGCTTTGCCATAACGATTTAGGTGTAACTGTTGTGAGCTGGTGTCGAGCCAGACGTACTGATCCCAACGCGTGTTCTTGAGATTCCATACACCGCCCTGATCTATCAACGAGAACCCAGAATCCTCGGCAGAATCCCACAATTTTACGTAACCACTGAAAGAAGCGCTGTAGCTGAGGAACAATTCAGCATTGTATCGACTTCGAAAATACACTTGCTGATCTTTACCTGTTACACCCACAAATGCCAAAGGGTGTGCACCACTGGCTTTTAGTCTTGCGTTATTTTCTAACCCTGACTCACTCGATACAGCAAGCCCAGTTTCGGCGCTTTTCAGGATCATCGCCTGGCCAGCATCTGCTGGTAAATCTGGCGCTGTCCAGCCATCAGGAGCAGTTTTCCAAAATGGTGACTTCCATTTCCAGTTATACGGCATATCCATCAGTGGATCGTTTAGGTCTTCGTAACCTTCGACGGCTTCAACATTATACAGACACTGACGACGCTCTTCGTCTAACTGGGCAACACGCTCTAGCTGACTAACCGTGCCAACATTCAGCTCGGCCATACATTGCTCCAGACTCTTGCCCTTGCCAGATTCACCAGGTGCCAACACATACGTGTGATCACGGCGGCTTTCATCGTCATACCATTGACGCATGGCCGTTTCATCGAAAGATAGCCAGGCGTTAACCAGCATTTGTGCCTGTGCTCGTGCATAGCTTTCTCTTTGCTCAACCGGAGTTGCCATAGTGCGAATAAACGCAGCCCACAGATCTTTACTCGCTTCCAGCGCCACCAGTGCAACCGGTTTCATGTTGCTGGGACGGTAACCCTCCCAGCTGCCATCTGTGCGTGTGCCCGGATGCCAGATCACATCGCCACTTTCATAGCTAATTGCATCGCCCGTTGCGTGGGTATGCTGCTCAGCACCTTCAGAACATAAATAAGCCTTTACCTGCCAGACTGTTTCATAGTTATCCTCAGGCAGGCGTACGGTGTGCTCCGGACTGAATGAGTCCTGGAACAGATGCACGGCACGGCCAAACAGGAAATAGTTATGGTCTACGGTGACAGCACTGGCGTAACCGCCACCATCCCACACCTTGATCTGCTTACTTTGCGCCATGGCAGCATTAACAAAGTGATCAATAAAACGTGCCTGTCCGCGCTTAGCCGCATCCACACCACCTGCGCCCCCTACATCATCATAACGACGCATAAAGTGATCCTGCTGTAAGTCGGCAGGCTCCTGAGCCACGGCGTTAAAACAATTTGGGCCGGTCGGATCTATGCTGGCATTGGTGACGTTAAAACCGGCGATATCAACCCAGCGCTCACCGACAATGGCCGCGAAAATTGCATCATATTCAGAGTAGTAGGTGTTGTCATTACGACGGTTAGCGAGAATTTTAGCCACTTCCGTTTGAGCAATATTCAGTTCCGTTGATTTCGCGAGGCCCTGACCCCAGCTCAGGCGGGGATCATTCGCATCTTCTACCTTAGTGTCTTGTGACAACAGCTCAAGGGCGGAGGTTCTGGTGAGCCACTCGTGACCAATGGGCATAACGCCGCTGCCGCCTAACTGGGTAAATGCGCTGACTTGAGTATTTGCTGCCACTGCAACAACACAGGCAAGATGTTTTAACTTCATAATTACTCCTTAACTAATTTTGCATCAGCATTGTCACATAATTGAAATATGAAATCTTTAATAAAAGCATAAAAAATTCATAAAAATTAAGTAATTTAGAATGTTAAATGAGCAACCCCGGTTTGGTTAGTATATAAATTCAACAGAAAACGGTCTTACAAGAACCAAGTGCTTAACATTTATGAACTGGCTAAACACCATGGTGCCGGAGGTAACAAAGTTCAGCTGGGGGTTAGCTAAAAAGGCAACAGCAAAGTAAGAAAAGGGAAACATAGTTCCCTTTCCACCTTACTCAGTGGTCAGTTTCGAGTGCGTTGTGTTAGCGTAAATCTGCCGGTGTGGGGTAATCCGGGTGTTCAACATTTCGATGCGACCAGACAGCGGGGATAGGTGATTCGCGCTTCTCTTCAATCATAGTGACCAAAGTTGACAAGTCATACTCTGGTTCACCATAGTATTCCAGCCAGCCTGCGGGCACGTCCTGAGGATCTGCCGCCTTGATCACATGGGCCATCCATTGTTTTCTGAGTTCGGCCCATTGCGCTGTTTGCATAGCACTTTCGGCTATACCCTCAACCGGCCGCAGTTCAATGTAAATTGTGCGGCGCGGGCCTTCACTTCTTTTTGGCTCAGAGCTGTGCAATATCATCATATCCTGTACCAAAATATCACCCGCTTTGGCTGGTTGCTGCACAACACCCGGAATATCCCAGCCGTGCTGACTGGACAGCTCATAAATATCTAACACCTTATGCTGAGTATCAGGCACATATCTTAAGCAGCCATCATCCAGATCGGCATCGTCCAGATACACACCTACATTTAAATAAGGGTAGTTACGCGGGTGTGGCGCGCCATGATGCCAGGCAATATGGGGATGTGGATGCGGATACTTGTAAACCAAATCAAGCTGCATAGGCACACAGCCTAACCCCACCATCTTTTCGCAGATGGCCATCATTGTTGGGCTGGCCAGCAGTTCCAGTACCAGTTCAGGGTCGTCAAACAGCAGATCATTGTAACGAAACAGCTTAGGTTCGTCCGACTCCGTAGATAAAAAATACTGATTGCGCAGCGCGCCTTTTGCCAGGTCAGCCTTTGCCGAGTCTTCCAACCTGACCGATAAGTCTCTCAGACGCGCTAACAAATTTTGCGACAATGCCTGTTCAAAGCGCACAAACCCATTTTGCTCGTAAAAGCTCAGCTTTTCCTTTTCTATTGATAGCATAACCAAACTCTTTCTATATTAATAACCAACAAGTTAGCTTGGCTCAATATGGTAAAAATAGCAATTACGCTTAGTTACGCGACATGGCTCCCAGCGTTATTCTAACGACGCTTCCAAAGCGGACTGTACATGGATGCGCGTCGTATCATAAACCGGTATGTCCGTATCTGAGTCACGAATAAGTAAAGCTATTTCGGTGCACCCCAGTATCACCGCCTCGGCCCCTGACGCCTTCAATGAAGCAATGATCCGTAAATAATCTTCACGAGATTTATCCAGTACTTTACCCAGACATAACTCCTGATAAATCACATCATGTACCTTTTGCTGATCAGACTCGTTGGGGACACACACTTCAAGGCCAAACTTTTTCTCCAGACGGGTTCGGTAAAAGGCTTCCTGCATCGTAAATCGAGTCCCGAGCAGCCCCACTTTTTTGACCTTGTCCCGCACCAGCACCCGACCAGTCGCATCCGCAATGTGCAAAAGTGGAATACTGATGGCCTGTTGTACTTCGTCTGCCACTTTATGCATGGTATTAGTGCAGATCAGCACAAACTCCGCGCCCGCCGCTTCAACAGATTGCGCTGCAGTTGCCAGCAAGTCGGCAGCAGCTTGCCAATCCCCTCTGTGCTGCTGCGCTTCAACCTCAGCAAAATCAACACTAACCAAAACGATTTTCGCAGAGTGCAATCCTCCCAGCTGAGCTTTGACTCCTTCATTCAATAAGGAGTAATAGCTCACAGTTGACTCCCAACTCATGCCACCTATCAGGCCGATTGTCTTCATTTTGTCTGTCCTGTTGTTCTCATACTTGTTACCTCAGACTCTCACAAGTAGCGGATAAATTGCAGCTTTTTTATTACCTTAATCAGCATATTCAAACAGACGACAACAACCAACAGACGGTGTCATCATTTCGTTATTGTACCCGTTTAGATTAGTCCTCGCAGTTTTCATGCTTAATCAGCCAGAGCTCGCCACCTCTGTATTGCGTGCTCTGGCCACAATAATTAGAAAGGATCAAACAATGAAATGTGGTACAAAAAGTCTGCTGGCATTATCTGTGGTATTCGCTCTGACAGCCTGTGATGGCGATGACGGGAAAGACGGCCAGGCAGGAACCAATGGCACAGATGGTCTAAACGGCAATGCTGGGCAAACAGGCAACAAAGGCTCTGATGGTGCTGACGGGCTGATCAGCCTGGTGAACCAGGCAAGCTTAACGATGGGCAATGAATACTGCTATTTTGGTGGCGTTGCGCTGCAATCAGGTATCGATAAGGATAGTGATGGCGCGCTGAGCGAGTCTGAGATCAGCCAAACCAACTATGTATGCCAACCCTCCCCGATGACAAATCAGGGGTCGCCACTGCCTTATACAGCAATGCGCAGCGACCTGCAAAATGGTGATATTGCAGGCAGTACCTTTGAAGTACGCAACGGCGGATATGGTTCAGACATGGTTGCTCACCCCACCAATAATACCCAATTCTATGCACTGACCGATCGTGGCCCCAATGCCACCTACACAGGTGACTACGGCAAAGGTAAAAAGTTTCCGACCCCAAACTACACGCCCCGTATCGGCTTATTTGAGCTACAAAATAATGGCCAGATAATTAAACTAAAAGAGATCTTGCTCAAACGTCCCGATGGCACGCCAATCACAGGCCTGCCAAACAGTTCAGATCTCGGCGGGACAGGTGAAACCCCTTACGATGCAGACGGCGCACCCATTTTGGTTGATAACACACAACCTTATGATGCACAGAATAACCCGCTCAAACTTGACGACTATGGGCTGGATGGCGAAGGTCTTGTTGCCCTAAAGGATGGCAGTTTCTGGATCAGTGATGAATATGGCCCACATATCGTTCATTACGATGCCAATGGTGTTGAACTATCCCGTATCAATGCATTCGCTGAAGATGACCGCGTAGCGCTGCACTTGCCTGCTGAGTTTGCTAATCGACGTGCAAACCGGGGCATGGAAGGCCTGGCCATTACACCGGACGAAAAAACCCTGATCGGTGTGATGCAATCGACTTTATATAACCCGTCAAAAGCCGTGAAAGACCTGGATATTGTTCGTATTGTGACGGTTAATCTGGAAACCAAAGCGGTAGGACAATACTTATATAAGCAGGAAAAAAATCAGAACTCAAATTCAGGGATCGTCGCCCTGTCAGCGTCAGAGTTTCTGGTCATTGAACGCGATGGTGCATTTTATAACACGACGCCAGACGCGATGAAGCGCATTTATAAAATCAACCTGAACGATGCCACTAATCTGGAAGAAATCGACTCCTCACCACAGCTGATGCAGGATGAACAGCTCGGGTTAGTGATGAACGGCAAGACCCTGGAAGAGGTCGTCCTGGAACAAGGCTGGGAAGCTTTAAACGGCGCAGGGATCGTGCCTGTGAGCAAATCTCTGGTGCTCGATCTGGTTGAGCAGATTAGCTATCCGCACGATAAACTTGAAGGTATGTGGTTAATTGATAACTCCAGACTGGGTGTACTGAACGATGACGACTTTGCCACCTGGTCCACTAATGGCATGCTTGAGCAGAAATACCTCGATGCCGGCAAAACACAAGTGGATGGTAATCGCCTGTACTTATTTGAAGGGCTCTCGCTCTCGAAATAAGGCGTAAGCTGGCCTTATAGCAAAGCCAGGATAAAACCTGGCTTTGCTGATTTTACAAATGTCGACGTCACCCAGGCAGTTAGAAATCGTAAGTCGGACAGCCCTTTTGCACATCGGTTAGCTCGGGTAAGCACTGAATCGCATTTTGCGTATACCACCAGCCGCCGGCAACCTTAGGCGTCATTGCTCCTGGTAACGCCTTGGTATCCGCCGTCAGGCCTTTGAGTTTTCTTTTGCTTAATTTCAGTTTCATTACAATGTTCCTTATATAGAGAAAACTCAATTATGAACACAGCAAACCTGAGCATGTCAACAAATTGAAAAAAATATATTTATTACGTTAATGATTACTGTGCTTTAAGCGCGTTTATCAGCGTATCGATATCTGAGCGACTGACCCCCAGGTGAGTGACCAGTCTCATCCCCTGATAGCCAGGTGTGATCTGGATCCCCTGTTCGAGCAAGTTCTTGGCCATCAGCTGAATATCAACCTCTCTGCCAACATCCACATACACCAGGTTAGTTTGAACCGGGTAAGCAGACGCATCAAATCCGTTCACTTCATTAAGACGCTGTGCAAGATAGCGCGCATTGTCATGATCTTCACGCAAGCGCTCGACGTTGTTTTCCAGCGCATACTGGCCAGCAGCCGCCAGAATCCCTGCCTGACGCATGCCGCCACCGAGCATTTTTCTCAGCCGTCTTGCCTTGTTAATCAGTGCCTTGCTGCCCAAAAGCAAAGAACCAATGGGCGCGCCCAAACCTTTAGACAAGCAAATTGTCATAGAATCAAAATGCGCTGCAATAGCCCGAATATCGACTTCCAGTGCGACTGCCGCGTTATAGACCCGGGCACCATCAAGATGTAGCTGCAAACTGTGCTGATCGCAAAATGCACGAGCCTGAGCTAAATAGTCCAAACTTAGCACCTTGCCGCCAATGGTATTTTCCAGGCTCAACAGCCTGGTGCGGGCAAAGTGAAAGTCATCGGGCTTGATATAAGTGGCCATCTTTTGCAAATCCAGGCTGCCGTCGGGTTCATTCTCCACAGGCTGCGGCTGAACCGAGCCCAGCACTGCCGCGCCACCAGCTTCATACCGATAGTTATGTGCGCTTTGCCCGCATAAATACTCATCTCCGCGCTCACAATGCGCCAGTATCGCCAGTAAATTAGCCTGAGTGCCTGAGCTGACAAACACCGCCGCCTCAAACCCATGACGCTGCGCCGCAAACTGTTCCAAATAGTTAACCGTAGGGTCATCCCCGTAGACATCATCGCCTACTCCTGCCTCAACCATAGCCTGAAGCATGGATTTACACGGTTTGGTAACGGTATCGGACCTGAAATCTATCATTGTTGTTCTTCCTGTTTACGGCGATATTGAACCGCCAGTAAAAAACATTTTTTGCTTTTACACAAGCAAGACACGGCGACTTGTGTTACTCACCCACATAACGCTTTTCAACCCGCCAGGGCGGGTTAAGTCGATTCTCACCAGCCCAGTATAATTTGATTTTGTTACCGGACGGATCAGCCACTATGGCTTCACGCCATAGGTAAGACTCGTCGGTTGGTGCTTGTAATAAACTGATGCCGCGCGATTCTATCATCGCAATCCAATCCTCAAGCGCTTCGTGCTCAAAATAAATCGTAGTATTGTGAAGAATATCGTCCTCACACAGAGACAATGAGAAAGTCGCCTCTCCTTCGGGGCAAACAAAACGAGCATAGTGGGGCGTATCGACTATTTGGGTAAAGCCCAGTTTAAGATAAAACTCGACGGCCTGCTGCATATTATGGACGCTCATCGTTACCTGATTTAAATTCATGTTCTCTCCTTTTTGGTCGTCACAACGCGATATCACGCTGAAAGAAAACCGAGAATAGAACCTCAACATAACTTTAGGTCAATACTTTGATATAAACTTTTGAAAGAGGGCAATACATAATCAGCACCATGCCGAAATAGGGGCTGATTTTCATCCCTGTCAACGATCCCGAATTTAGCACTGAATGACGGAGGTAGAGAGGTACCTGTATTAAAGATGCGAAATGAAAAGATGGCTGACAGGTTCTGTCTATCAGCCACATGAGGAAACTCTATTGCCAGGCACCCCAAAATCATCATTTCAGGGGCGTCTGGTGAGCCTAAGCCTTAGCCTGTGACTCAGTCAGGTGATGTTGTGCCGCCAGACCTCTGTCTTCGAGGATCACATACAGACACGGTAAGATAAACAACACCAGAAAAGACGACGCTGCAATACCAAACAGCAAACTCACCACCAGAGGCTGTAAGATCTGAGCCTGCAAGCTGGTTTCAAGCAGCAATGGTAACATACCCGCAACGGTCGTCGCTGTGGTAATAAACACCGCCCGAAAACGTTCCCTCGCCGCCTGCACCGCAGCCTGATGCGCATCCAGCCCCTGCTTTTGATGTTCCTTGATATAAGTCACCAGCAAGATGGAGTCATTCACCACAATACCGGCCAGCGAGACAAACCCCATCATACTTGGAATGGTAAAGTCATATCCCAGCAATACATGTCCCCAGAGTGCCCCGATCAGCGCCAGGGGGATCGCCAGCATAACCATCACAGGCTCCATATAACTTCTGAACTGAAAACTCAGAATAATAAAAACCCCTACCAGCCCCATCAGAAACTTTTTACCAATTGACGACCCTGTGCTGCCACCCTCTTTCACTTCGCCTTCGTAACTCACAGATAACGAAGGATATTCAATCAGTAAAGGGGCAACCACAGCTTTGTCGACTGCCGCAATGATCTCTCCGGTATTGGCAATCGCAGCATCCACATCACCAATAATGGTGACTGACCGCTGACCATCTACCCGATTAATGCGGGCATAGCCTCGCGCCGGAATAAGCTCCGCGACGGCCGATAATGGCAGTTGTCTGCCGTCAGCGAGGGTGATGGGGTAATTCTGTAACTGCCACCAGGACGATTTATCTTCTTTTCTGAGTCGTACATCCAGCTCGATGGTTTCATCGCCGCGCTGAAACTCATCGGCTTTTTGACCAAAAAAAGCGGTTCTCAGCTGATTAGCTATGGTTGCGCCGTCCACGCCCAGCGACATTGCTCCGGGCAAAAGGCGCACCATCCACTCTTCTTTGCCCGGACGCAGGTCATCCATCAGGTTCTGCACACCGTCATATTCGGCCAGTGCCTGCTGAATAGCAAATGACGCGCTCGATAACATAGCAAGATCATCACCATATAATCGGATTTCTATCGCGCGCCCGGCTGGGCCCACAGCTGGCTGCTTAAATGCCAGTGCCAACGCGCCGGGGATCTCGCCAACCGCATCGCGCCAGCGGTCCTGTAACTCAAGCAGGCTGGTGCTTCGGGTTTCGGCCGTAAGCAAATCAGCACGCACGGTAGCAACATGTGTTCCCTCTTCACCGGCATCCTGGTTACTGTTGTACTCAACAATGACGTTTTGGACCAACGCCTGCTGGTGTGGCTGCGCAGGTGTATACTCCTGGTTTAATTCGTTCAGTTCATGCACTGCACGGGTAACCAGCTGCTCCGTTTCATACAGTGGCGTGCCCTGGGGCATCAGCAGTCGCATTTCAAGAATGTCTCCCTCCAACTCAGGAAATGCCTTAAACTTCAAAAACCCACCCGCCATCAATGAAATGCTCAGAAAAAACACAGCCAGCACCGCACCGACCGCGGCATAGCGATAAGTTACGGCACGCTCAACCCATTCCACCAGCACCTCAGTGCGAAAACGCTCAAAGCGTTGATTGAAGCGCATTTTGAATCCTGATGCCGTTTCATCCTGCTTGTTGTGTAAAGAATGCAACAAGTGATTAGGCAGAATAAGGAAAGCCTCAACCAGGCTCACAACCAATACCGCCAGTAACATCTGTGGGAACACTTTCATGATCTGACCAATATCACCCGCAATAAATGCCAAGCCGACGAACACCGAGGCCGTAGTTAAAAAGGAAGACAAAACACCCGGCGCGACCTGCTTAACGCCTTTAATAACGCCCTCATCAATGTCTTCACCTCGTTCTACATGACTGGCAATGCTTTCAGCAATTACGATCGCATCATCCATCAGTATTCCGATGGCCATCAACATACCAACCATAGAGATCATGTTGATGCTGACCCCGAGCACTGTCATCAACCAAAATGCGCCGAGAAAAGAAATAGGCAGCCCCATCGACACCCAGAATGAATAGCGCCAGGTAAAGAACAGCCACATCACGGCAAACACCAGTAAAAAGCCCTGCCATGAATTGGTACTGAGCATGGCTAAACGGTCCGAGACAATTTTGGCCTGATCTGAGGTCAGTGCCATTTCGATCCCAGCCGGAATTTGCTGTCGTTCCCGTTCAACAAACTGATAAACCTGCTCCACCAAATCAAGTGCATCCTGCGCTTTGGTTTTCTTGATTTTAAGCAACGCGGCGGGTTTGCCATTGAACTCAACTTTCGCTTCGTCCAGTTCAAAGCGCTCTATAACTTGCCCTAGGTCTTTAAGCTTTAACTGCCCACCTGACTGAGTACTGGCGATCACCAACTCGCCGAGCTCTTTGGCTGTCACCCCTTGCTGATCAAAGCGAATTTGCAGCGTTTTGCCTTTGGTTTCTAAGTTACCAGCGGGCAGTTTAATGTTTTGTCTTTCAATATGATTAACCACATCGTTTATCGACAACCCATACTGGCGTAGTAGTGACAAAGACAGTTCAACTCTGAGCTGACGGTCTGAAAAGCCGTGGATCTCAACCAGAGAAATATCGGGCAATCTCTGGAGTTTGCGCTTTACCGACTCAGCGTAGTCTTTAAGCTCTGCTGCCGGCAGGTCCGCACTGATGGCTAAGGTAATGAGTGACTCCGTCCGGCCAAGCTCTTTGATCACCGGGCTTTCGGCCTTGTCCGGAAAAGTATCTATGGCATCGACCTCGGTTTTTACATCCGACATCAGCCGGGTGATATCACCGCCTTCTTGTATCTCAACAACCATTTTGGCCATGCTTTCGCGCGCTTCACAGCTGATCTGCTCTATGTCGCTCAGCCCATCCATAGCCTCTTCCAGGGACACACATAAAGCAAGTTCAGACTCTTCCGGGTTAGCACCCGGATACGGCACACTGACCTGAATCTGGCTGGGCGCAATTTCAGGAAAGGTTTCTCGTTTTAGCTGGGGAAGCGCACTCAGCCCAAGCACAATGATGGCCAGCATCAGCAGATTGGCCGCGGTCGGGTGGCGGGCAAAATAAGCAATCATAACGCCTGCTCCTGATCCGCCTGTGCTTGAGTACGCAGTGCACGGCCAGGGACCGCCGGGATCACATCACTCAGCACCACTACATCACCTTCGCTGACACCGCTTCGGATCACAGTACGGCCATTGGATTCAAATGCGACTTCAACATGGCGGATCACCAGTTTGCCGTTTTCCAGCAGATAAAGCCTGCTACCGTGCAGCGCATCAGATGGTACCGACAATAAAGGTCGCGCAGCACCTTTTACTTTTACCTGTACATACATATCGCTGATCAAAGGCGGTCGTTTACCCGGCTCAAAAGCTTTGTAGTCAAACGCAACATCAACAATAAGAGTGACCGTATTTCCCTGCGGGTCGATACTTTCACCGACGCTGGTGAGTTTGCCTTGCCAGCTAAACTGCTTGTTACCAATATATAAGCTGGCCTCAGCGTTCAGGTCCCAGGTTTGTACATCCGGGAATTCACCTTCAATTAACTGAGGTGACAGATACTGGCCAAAGTGACGCATATCACTCAGTGCAACCTGGACGGGAATTTCCATCAGATCAGTCCGGTGTGCTGTCACCAGGCTCTCACGCTCGGCCACCACCTGTTGCATTTCCACCGTTTCTTCAGCGATACGCGCGTCAAAAGGTAAAATAATGGTGGTTTTTGCCAGTTTTCGCTCTGCCTCACTCAATCTGGCCTGTGCCAGCTTCACTTTTGCCTCTGCCACCGCCATGTTGTCAGGATGCTGATCAACGGCATTGCGAACATCAAGCACTTTTTGTTCCTGAGCCCAGACATTCGCCTGCTCGGCATCAACCGTAGAGACTGACACTGAACCTGATTTAAGCAGGCCTTGCTTGCGCTTGAGCTCTTTTTGTAACACGCTCAGGCGCTGCTCTTCCAGACGCAGTGATAAAACGAGCTTTTCATCATTAAGCTGGGTACGGGACAATTCGGCCCTGGCTGAATTTAAATCGGAGCGGGCCTGTGCCAGCTTAAGCTCATAGTCTATCGGGTCAATTTTTAGCAACACAGTGCCGGCTTTAAGCGCCTTGCCCTTCTCCAATTTAGGATGTCGATAAATAACCCGGCCACTGACCTCCGACAGCGCCTGCCAGCGCTCTTTAGGACGCACTCGCCCAAACCCCGTCACATAGGGTTCAATTGGGGTATTTTTAACCTCTGCGGTCTCAACCAATAATGCATCTGTGCCATTGCTGTGTTTTTGAGGTGATTTTTTGCCCGATGCCAGGGCGATTAAAATCAAAATGCCCAGAGCTGGTAATATCAGCAACCAGCGCCTTTGTTGCCAGTTAATCTTCATGTTTCTCTCGCTCTTTAAAACACCCGTACTTAAACATGTTGGCATTATGGGTTGCCATTTTTGCCAGTTGTTCATCGTCAAACTCTATGCCCATGGCTTTGGCCATGCCTTCACGCATATACCAGGGAAAAATCAACAAACCCATGAGGTTTAAAATGAGTAACCTGTCGTCCAGCTCTTCTTTTAACAGCCCCTGCTGCTTAAACTGAGCCAGCATGCTAAAGAAAAAAGGCTTGCGACTGTTTTGTAGCGTGTCTATCAGATACTCGCGGCAAATGCCCTGCTCCAGCACGATTTCTTTGAACATCAAAATTGGAAATGATGGAGACTGTTTAATCACGTCATAAAAGATGTGAAAGACATCTTCCACATCGAATGCTCTGTCCTGGTCAATGGCCTGCTCAATACCGGCAATCACTTCACCAGTGACTTCCATAAACATCGCCTTATACAGACCTTCTTTGTTCTCAAAGTAGTAGCGGATCAGCGCCGCATCCACACCAGCCTCTTGTGCCAGCATACGTGTGGTTACCTGCGAATAAGGTGCTGTGGTAAAACAGCGCCGGGCGGCCAGCACCAGACGTGCTCTGCCATCTTCATCGTTTTTATCGGGACGACCTCGGGTTTTCATATTGCTCCTGTCTGCGCCTGCTCATATCCTGAAATCGAACATAAAGAAGGCGATTAATTCAACACCTGATGAATAAACCAATTCTAGGGCACTGATAAATTTTGACCACAGAAACAATTCTCCAAATCACACAGCTTTGATGAATAGCAAACAAAGTGAGATACGCGTTTTTTGCTCCAGCCCCTTCAACACTGAGGTGTTTATAACCAAACAACGCCGACCTACGTATTTCATGTGCTTTATGTTTCAACAAAACCCTGCCGTCACCCCGGCCTGCGATCCGGGAACTACTCAAAAACCACTCAACTACCGAAGTAACATCCCGGAACTAAAGGCAAACCGTATAAAACAAACCATTGATATCGTGGGTGAGTAGATCCCATGTCGAGCACGGGATGACGGAGAAAAGGGCTAGGTCAATAAATTAGAACGAGCCCGAGTTATAAACACACAGCTAAAACTGAGCAGGAAAAAGTAGAAAGTGGCTACATCAGCTTCATGCAAAAATAAACGCCCAAAAAGTACACTTCTCATTACAACTAGATAGATGAGTATAAATCTCGCCAGTCCCGGTTGGTTCTTTCTATCAGGTCTACCTTCTAGCTTCAGCGCCAACGTTTGAGCAACTTTTCACGTCTAATTGCAGAAGAGATACACTCGCAAGTTTCAAAATACACAAGATTGAAGATCTAATACCTGGCTGTGAAGCACCCTTGATCAACCCTACTTTTGTGCTGCCAAACTCGTTGTTTAAGGTGTGTAGTTACACCAACATATAAAGTGCCATAAGGCGCGGAGGCCATAATGAAATTCATAATATATACAACAGCTTGCATAAAGAAGTCCGTTTCTTTGCCTGTTTGCAAAACTCCAGCACAATAAAAACGTTGCCGCTTTTTCAGAGCGTCTGGATAACAAGTTCAGACCAAAACCGCTAGATTCACTCCCTGACAACGTCGCTCAACTGACCAGAAATCCGCCAAGAAAAAATAAACAATTTGCTAACCTGAACTACGCACTTCGCTTCCCTACCCAAATGGGTAGTAATTTTACCGTTAAATAAGTTAAAAATAATGAACACATTAATATTAACCTGAGCTATTATTTAACATGAAAACAACAGGTGCATGCACTTACCTGAATGAAGGTAAGGCCAAAGGAAATTGCAGCTTGTACAGATAACTTATTGAATAATAAAACTTGAAGGAGCCAAGACATGTTTGAACAATTTAAGTCGTGGGCTACATCTGCTCATAAATCCGGCACGGATATGTTTACTTCAAACTTAGTCCCATTGAGCGATGTAACAATTAAAACCGTGTTTAATCAGGGTGTTCATGATATTGCCAAGTACTCTCGCAATGGCCGCTCAGTATATATCAAGCATGTTTATCTCAATCGCCTTAACGAAACGGTAAAGCCAAACATTAGCGCCAGTGATATCGACTTTTTTCGTTCATTAGACCAAATATTTCAATATTGTTATGTGCTGGTTTATGTCAAATGTAGTCGTTCCAGTAAATACGATAGTGCATTTTTTCTGGATGATTATGAGGCGATTAAAGGGATCAGCAAAAGTGAGGCCATGCAACGCCAGACCGATCTGACCTCCATCGCCCGAATAATTAGAAGTGAGTTGCTCTGACGTTCTGCCTGGCAGGTAACAAAGTTACAACCTTCAATGCCTAACGCAGTTTGCTTTACTCAAGTAGAATAAAACAGCAAAAAGTGATACCCGAAGGTCCAGCTACAATGCCCCAACTTGGAATGGCGTGAACAATACAGAGGACAAAAGTGTCACTCGCTAATCTCAGAGCCCGCGTGCCTACTCACTTCAACCATCCAGTCCTTGCAATGGACTCCTGAGAACCTCTCCAGCCTCCCCGGCACCTTGCTTCAAATACCCGATTAACACCTAATCGATGCCACCCGATCCTTTTTCGCATATGCACTTTAAAGCTGCAGTGTTAAAAACGATGTGCAGTTAACTTTTGCTGCGTTACCTGAGCATAACTGTTAGCAAACTGACCTTCGCGGGTTTCAAAGATAAACTGGATCTGAGTCAACCCAAGCAGATCACATGGGTCTTCCTGCTCAAGACGCATATAATGTTTGAGCTGAGAGCGACCGCGCTGAGAACTCATCAGATAATAAACAAATGCCCAGCTACTTCTGTACATCACGCTCTGCGCTTTACCTTGCCATGAACCAGCAGCTTCAAACAGACTATTTGGATGCAGCAAGCCTCCCACCAAATAATCATTACGTACCCAGGCTCCATTAGGTTTTAACTGGCTAAGATTCATAGAAGTTTCGATATATTCAAAATATTCAGCAGTGCCTTCGTTAAACCAGCGAGGTGTATTGCCAAGCACCGCCTGATTAATTGCATGAACCGCTTCATGAATGGCTGTGCGCATGGCTTGTGACTCACTACGAAATTCAACTACGGCAATATTATGGGCGGTTTTGTAAATCCCCTGATTTCCTGCCGCACTGGAGCCCAGAACATCCAACATTTTTTTATAAGCACGGCGATTATTGGCAATCACAATACGCAGCTTCACCTTGCGCATTGCTTCAAGGCCAATGATCCCCGTATAAGTACGAAAGACGGCGTTTAACCTGGCTTCCAGACGGTTGCGAAACGCCTGCCCGAGGACACCATAATCCAGTTCCAGGTCAAAATAGTCCAGTGCATGGTTCGATTTAAACTGGTATTCACTCGCCCCTTGTTGCGCAGGCCTGTCACTGAAGTGCGTAATACCCCGATCATCCTGCCAGGTATAGATGCCATTAGCACTTTGTATTTTCACTTTACCCTGCGACGCGCTGTTACAACGATACTGTATTGGCGCACCACATATGTTATGGTCCGCCTCCCGCTCAACGATCTGCTCTGATGCGGTGCTCGCGCTTTGCTCTCTGGCCGTATTATGTTGCTCCTGCTCTAAGGCATCCGGTTCAATGAACCGTTCGAGCCCCAAACGCTCAACAACTATTTCCCGATTAAGATAAAGCGCCAGTAAAACGAGCGCTGAAAGTGCCAAGTTCGATTTCCAGTCTCTCATTGTCCGCCTCCTTGGCGACTGAAGTATCAAGATAGAAGGTTGATAGCGTAGCAGTTATGACTGCTAAGTCCGTGTTATTCGTTTTTCTTCGTGGTCGCCCAGTGTTCTCTGATTTTCTGATAGCGACCAGTCTGAACCAGTTGTTTGAGGCTGGTATTAAACTCGTCTCTGAGCTGTTTGTCTGTAAACGCAACATAAAACCAGAGCGGATTATTCTCAAAGGGTAACAACACTTTCCCCCACTGATTATTAATGTGCACCGAAGATGACTGGTTGAGTTCAGACAAATGCCAGCGCAGTAAAGTATCATCAATCAGGATCACGTCACATTTGCCATTTAACCACTCAATCACTTGCTCCCGTTGCTTTGAATACTCAAGGTAATCCTCTTTGCCAGCCACAATCTCAGTGAGTTCAAGGTGTTCTGACGCATTTTGCCACGCGCAAATACTGTGCCTGGCAAGCTCCTGCATTGAAGTCAGAGTGAATCCTGGATCGCGGCTGTGAATAGCATAATTACTGTAAGAAATAAAAGGCACGGAATAATACAATCCAGGCTGGGCGCGAGACATTTCAACTGCAACATCTATGTCACCCTGTTCGAGTAAACGCTGCATCCGCTTAATGGATACAAATAACGTTTTATATTGCCAGCCCAGAGGCTCTGCTGCCTGTTTAAATAGCTCAACACTGATACCTGAGCCACTGCGTTCATCCACATAGGGTGGACGACTCAGGCCAAACCCTACCACTAACTCTGTAGAAAATGCAGCATGACTAACCAGCAACAGATATGAAATGATGGCTATACCAGTCAGAGACTTACAGCGCTCACGCATACAACAATCGAACCTTTTCGATAACTCAACCCAAATTTGAGTCTAGCATAAATTCACTCATCCCCCCTTCAAGCCAAATACTAAGATTATCAGGTACAGGGGCTAAGAATGACTCTACCACCAAGTTAACGCCAAAAATAACGCCTCCCGATGTCATCTCATTACCAGATCCATCCACACCCCGAGCTCCGACACGGGAACTACTTGCAGACCGCTCAGCAGCTGAATATGAGTAGGTTGTCATACGCTGATGGTTATCAAAAGCGATGGAATGGTAGTGAGCTGCTAATTAGGGAAAGCTGGCGAATAAACGGGACAGTGAAGTTCTCTTTGATTAGACAGTGCCCGCACTCAGGACCTTGTCCATGCCAATCAAAAATAACTAAGACAGATTAATAGGATCTTCACGCCAATCGTAGTTACGTGCCTTATTCAAACAATGATTCGGTGCTTTTTGCACATGGCCTATGGTAAAGATACCCTCTTCATGCATTGTGAGTAGGGGATCGCCTGTTTCCAAAGGTCGTTTTACACAAGGAGCACTATAAAACTCTGTGACCACCACATGCTCAAAAGGCTGCTCTGCCCAACGCTTTGGCTGTGGCTTAAACACATTGACCAGCGCTGTAATCAATGGAGAGAACATCAGACGGTTACTTCTGCCGCAGCCAGAATAAGCTTCCCTCTACACTCAGCCAGGCTTTTTTACCGCCCGCCTCAAGATAATAATCGACCTCTTCTTCACTACCGGGTGCATAAGTATCAAAACAAGTCTTCGTCTTTTTCTGCCCGGTCGCTATCATCTGAAAATGGCTGTTACGATCCTTTAGGGCCTTTTTGGCTTCGCGGCTTTGAGAGGTATCTCCCTCTGTGGCATATAACATCAGAGCGTGTGCTGCCTGAGTAAATGTTGAGTACTCGCTAAACTGACCCAAACAGTCTCTTAGCTGTGCCCAGTCCTGCATAACAATAAAACAATTCAGTAATAAATACCTGTTACCCTGGTTGTCATTGGGATTCAGCTTAAGCAGATCCTGAAGCTCTTCAGCCGCTTTATCAGGATTGCCATAACACAGGTTCAAATGTGCGCGCTTAGCACGCAGCATCATATAGGGCCGTGTCTCATGCATTTTCCAGAAAACCCCCATGTTTTCTGTTCTATAATCAGGGGTGATCATGTTCTCTTCAAACCGCTTAACCAGACTGTCGAACTCCGCAATGGCATCCTCGTCGTCGCGATCTAAAACTTCTTCCAGCATGTCGTTAAACACTTCGTGGGCTTGCTCAAGCATTTCTTCATCGGTAATACCATATTCACCCAACACTTCCACCATATCATCCGCAAAACGCATGGCGTAAGCGGTATTGGCAACATACGTTGGGATCATACGGCGTTGCTTTAACAGCACTTTGGTAAAATCCCCGCTGTCGTCATCAAATTCTCGTCGGGCCTGCTCATAGCTGGTAAAACCACGTAGAATTTCTTTCAGCCACTGTAACTGCTGACGCTGCTCGGCATTAATATGCTCGGTATTTATCCAGGTAAGCGCACGCAACATGCCCATGCAATACAGTGGCAAGGGTTTGCTGTTGCCCAGACTATCCTCGGGATCCGTTTTAGATACTACGCATTGCTTAGGTAAGGTATTTTCATCTCGCGCTATTCTGCGAAAGCACAGGGTATGAAAATCCATCACGGCTTCTAATTGCTCAGCGTGCTCAAGCGTGTAGTGACCAAATAAGTGCTCAAGCCATTCACTTGGCAAAGGGGGCTGCAACGCAACACCCAGCCCCATTAAATATCCTTCAATGTAAAGAATATCTGGCTGGAGCTCACTATTTGCCGAAAAGGCTTTTACAGCTTTTTTAATCAACTGAATAGACATAGAAAATTGTTTTTGCATGAGTTTAGTGTGTTATACCGCCCAGCAGCGCGAAGGTAAAGGCATTAACCATTAAATAACAGCTGTTATACAAAAAAACCGGTTGTTCGCTCATTAAGTATGCACTTATACAGCGTTAAAGATGGCTAGCCTTGTATAACCACGACAAAGTACGACATAAAAAAAGCAATGCCACACAGGGAGCCTGGCATTGCTATAAAGGCCATCTGAATATCCAGATGGTTCACATGAGACCGGAATCAACAAACACCCGATTTGTCAAAAATACCTATGGCGTAGATCGCATAAGCGGTGAGCATACACGCTCAGCTTTGTGTAACTCACAACCACAAAGACATCGCTGTCATTCAGCCAAAAATAAGTGCGTAGTAATCCCGTATTCGCAAAACCAGACCTGTAATCTGCTTATCGTCAGTACATTAAATTGGGTACCACGCCGTTGGCAGGCACTACAGTCGCACATCATCCACAGCAAAAGCAATTACAGACGATTACAATGTAACCACATTAAAGGTACAAGCAAAAGCCTGACAGCATTAGATTTTGGTCGTATAGGCACACTATTCATGTCAGCCAGGCGACCTGTATTCGAAACGAGTCGCAATACTCGATACATCTGAGTGAGGGGTTTATAAGACATACCTCCCAGAACAGGGAAGGTAAAGAGCAGAATAAAAAAAGGCCGCATACGCAGCCAAAAGCTCAATTTAGAATAATCACTTAAATCCAGTCAGCGGACGATGCCGCCAACAGGCTGTTTTAATTATCTGTGCAAGTAACCGTTTCAATTAGCTCATAACAGCGGTTTTTTGAGCCACTGTCTTTTTGAACCCACTTTGTGCCACCGGCATAGCGAGCAAAAGTCGACTCGTCTTCACCACACTTAGTGGTAAAACGAACCGCATCATCAAACCCATTGATATGGCAATAACCATACGCATTGTAAGCAGTCGCCCATACATCCAGCTTTACTGAGCTGTTGGCATAAACACCCGCGTTATGTAACACCACTTATCTGGCCGCAGAAAAAAGCGCACGTGCTAAGTGCAACAGCAATAATCAGCTTTTTCTTTTCTTAATCCTTTTACTTGCTTTTTGAGTTTTATTAACGAGTAATTTATTACCCAGCCTGATGATAAAATGTACTGATTGATTTTTTGCTTCATTATTGTGAATAAGGAGTTACCAAAATTTGGGTGAACTGTATTCAATGCTTTAATGATCTTCACAAAGGATTTAAACTAAAGACGTTTCAAGCACATAAAAACAATAAGGATAGCCCGTGCAGCAGTTTGGCATCTATGAACAACTAATCACACAGGTAGTAGAGCAACAACTTGATCGAGAACGATTTTATGTTGGCGAACGTCAACTAGAAAGTGATGAAGCAGCCATTTGGCTATCACGTTTTATGTCAAAGCTCATGCAACTTGCAATCGACAGCATACCAGCAGGTGAAAAAAACCGTTTGGAACAGCAGATCCAGCTCGCTAACAAGTTTGTTTTTTGGCTTAAAGATCAGCTAAGTGAAGCGCAAAGCATCGAAGAGAACTTAGTTAATACACAAGGTAAAATACTCACAGCCTTGTTCGATAAACGTAACCCTTTAGCAGCTGACCTGGCACAATATAGTGATACCATCTTTCCTCAAACCGGGCTTACTCAAAGCGAGTTGTTCTCTGGTGCTAATGCGGGCTTGTCTTTGGAGAGCGAGCTAAAGCGAGAAATACAGTCCTCAGATACAATATACTGGTTAGTTTCATTTATCCGTTGGACAGGGATCCGCATATTCAAAGAGGTGCTGCGCGAATTTACTCAAAGTGGTAAAAAGCTAAAAGTCATTACCACCTCATACATGGGGGCTACAGATCAACGCGCCATTGACTTTTTGGCAGGTTTACCAAACACCGAAGTCAAAATCAGCTATAACACACGCAATGAAAGGCTCCATGCCAAGTCTTATTTATTCATGCGTAACAACGGGTTTCATACAGGCTATATCGGCTCTTCCAACCTCTCATACTCCGCACTATCAAACGGGCTTGAGTGGAACTTAAAGATCACGAGTCAGGAAATCCCTCATATAATCAAAAAGTCGCTCAGTACGTTCGAAACCTACTGGGAATCAGATGAATTTGAGTTATACACCGGTCAGGAAACCTGTAAGCAGAAACTCAAAGCAGCTTTATCAAACGATAAAGATCAGGTCTCAGATGTCAGCCACTATTATTTTGACTTAGCCCCTAAACCTCATCAACGCACCATACTTGATAAACTCAGTGCTGAACGAACACTCCACAATCGCACTAAAAACCTGGTAGTCGCTGCAACCGGTACAGGTAAAACACTTATTTCCGCTTTCGACTTCCAGCAATTTATCAAAGACAAGCCAGATGCCAAATTGCTATTTGTTGCACATCGAGAAGAAATATTAAAACAAGCCAGAAGCGCTTTCAGAGCCGTTTTAAAGGACAACCAATTTGGAGAACTTTGGGTTGGTAACCATAAGCCAGAGCATTATCGTCAGCTCTTTGCATCAGTGCAAACACTCAACAACCAGCTTGACTCCCTATACCTGACAGCCGATTACTTTGACTACGTGGTAATAGACGAAGTACACCATATAGCAGCGCGTAGTTATCGAGATATTTTAGAGCTTTTTACTCCTCAAATACTACTGGGCCTGACAGCTACACCTGAAAGGCAGGATGGCGGAAATATCCTAAACGACTTTGATGGGGTCATTGCGGCAGAATTACGATTGCCAGAAGCGATCAACCAAAGGCACTTATGTCCATTCCATTACTTTGCTATTGATGATGAGACTGACTTACGGACTATTCCATGGAAACAAGGACGCTACGATATAGCCGCGCTTACACAGCTATACACGCATAACGACCAAAGAGCGCGAAAAATTATCGCCAGTATGCAGGATATTCTCGTCAACGTGCATCACATCAAAGCGCTGGCGTTCTGTGTCAGTAAAGCGCATGCCAATTTCATGGCAAAGCAATTCAATTTAAATGGCATCAGCGCAAATGTGTTAACCAGCGATAACACCCAAGAAAGACACAAAATGCAAGCGGCCCTACGCAGCGGCGACATCAATATTTTGTGTGTGGTAGACATTTTCAACGAGGGTGTCGATATTCCAGAAATTGATACATTGCTGTTCTTACGTCCAACCGAAAGCCTGACATTGTTCTTACAACAACTAGGTCGGGGCCTGCGGCTTAGCAATGATGAAAAAGAGTGCTGTACCGTGCTCGATTTTGTCGGCAATGCCAGGCCAGAATACGATTTCGCCACCAAATTCAGGGGCCTGATTGGCAAAACAAATACCGCCATCGGCAATGAAATTAAAGACGGTTTTCCACATTTGCCGCTGGGTTGTCGCATTGAGCTGCAAAAACAAAGCAAAGAAGTTATTCTCAATAATATTCGTAAAGCGGAGAATAACTTAAACAGGTTAAGAGCCCTAATTAACCGCTTTGCGCAGGATACCAACCTGCCTTTAACCCTGGCCAATTTTCTACAGGTTAATCCCAGTGTCACGCTTGAGGATACCTATAAGGCCACACAATCTGGCATAAGCCGATGGCACATTCTGACTCAACCTCAACTGGTTGAGCGTGAACTATTACTCATTAAAGCTTATAACCGTGCAATCAATACGCAACTACTGGTGTGTAACTCACTTACCTATCTGAGCTTTCTGCATGCTTTGTGCGACAACCAGTTCGATGTATCACAAGTCAAACAGTTTGATAGCAAAACAAAGGATGCTTTGGCTATGATGACGTTTTACAACTTTTGGGAAACACCACAAAATCAGGCAAACTCGAAATCCGTAGCCGCGAGCCTTAGAGCACTAAATCATCCCGTTCTAACTGCTGAGCTAAAAGACGTATTATCTATTTTAATCAATCGTGTCGAACACTTAGAACAGCCACTGGCATCTTTGCCTAACAAAGCACTACAGCTACATAGCCGATACACTCGAGAACAGATCTTCGCGGCCATGGGAGAGCACACCTTTGCAAAACGCTCATCATCACGCGAAGGCGTGAAAGAATTCAAGTCTCTGAATATTGAGATTTTGTTTGTTACTCTAAATAAATGCGAAAAAGTTTACTCACCCACAACTTTATACAATGATTACGCCATCAGCCCTACCCTTTTCCACTGGCAAAGCCAGAACACAGCCCGCCCGGAACGCGGAAAGGGGCTGAGTTATATCCAGCATAAAAAAACAGGAAAACGATTATTTTTATTTGTTCGCGAACAAAACAAAGACGAAAACGGCAGAACCATGGGGTTTGTCAATTTTGGCGAGGTGAGCTACGTTCAGCACCAAGGCAGCCAACCTATGGATATCACCTGGAAATTACACCACCCCATGCCGAATGATATCTGGCATGAGGCAGGGAAATTAGCGGTGGGGTGAGTAGGAGTTTTCACTCATCGTAAAGATAATCGAAGTCATCGTATTTCTGGGAAATTCCCCTTTCATCCATTTCTACCTCTACAGCACTAACCACTCGCTGATTAAGTGTTTCCTTTTCTTTACCTTTTCTTAATTCAATAATTCGCTCAAATAAATCTCTGACATCATATGTATAGTTATTTGAAATTGCATCATCTATAAGCCAACTAATATCTCTAGATGTCTGTGAGTATAAATATATAACATCATGCCACCATTTATTTTTAAGCATACGGTGTAAAGGTAAACTCTTCCTTTTGTCAAGCTCTATGCTACTCAGGTACTCCTGGAACCTTAAATGACCAAAACTCAACATCCCCTTATCTTCTGGTAGAAGTATCTCACATGGCGATATTAACTCCAATACAATCTCTTTTGGGCTATCACACCCGAAATTAATTGAACTTTCAGATAAAGTAACAACTGCATCTGCTTTTAACATTTTACGTTGATTATTAATATGAAACTCAAATGCCAAATACTGAGCTGACTCAATTAAAAGTTCAGGTCTGAATTTCGAACGATTGACACCTTTAAACCTGTCGAACAACCCACTCAATAGATCGAATCGTTTTTGGTATAAAGACGACTCAGTTGAAGGTAGGGGAATGTTATTTTCCTTCAAGGTTGCCAGGATTGTTGCCGACAATGGGTTAGTTACAACTTCACTTAATTTGGGGTTTTCCTTTAAGTGCCTTACTACTTCTTTAGCCATGTTACTGCTATTAAACCACTTTGAGAAAAACAGCTCTTTTTGTCTCTCATCAAATGGACACAATGTTAATGACATAAAACCGAGCTCTTTTACATCTTCTATAGATTTTCTTGAAGACGTAATAACCTGCCCATTAGTGACATGCTTACCTAGCACGATCAAAGAATCAATAACCCAAGGGAACGTGACACAGGCTTCATCTATACTATCAAGAATTAAAGTTACCTTCTGATTCTTTAAAACTTCCTCTAATTCTAGCTCTCCTTTCCTAATACCCAATGAAATAAGGTAACGGGATATTAGTTTAGCTAGTGAACGCTCTTTATCCGCTTCCCCGAATGAACAAATCTTGTGAAGAGTGCAAAATACAACCACACCTCCTTGTTTTTCTTCATAAAGGCTTTTTGCAAAAAACTGGAGACTAGTAGTTTTGCCAGACCCTGCGTCCCCTAAAATAATAATATTTCTATTGGAGTTAAAGACTTTACTTAGTGTTATAGGTGGTTTAATACACTGCACTTTTTCAACATCTACTATATTAATGCTTTTAGATAATTCTCCATACCAAAAAAGTGTACTGTTAGCATTATCAATTAGCGTAAAATAGTCATCCAAGTCTTCAGATTTAAAGTTAAAATTCCGCATTGACTTGAACGCTGAATTTAGAGCTCTAGTAACTTCTTCCAGGTCAAATTCCAGGGTATAGGAAGCTTCATCCATAAGCTTTAACAATTCGTCATATCTGGTCTTTTTTATTCTCAGGTTATAGCACTTGCTTAATGATGAGTCATAAAGCTTAGAGTTCAAACTTGAAAATGAATCAAATTCACCTTCAAAGTACTTAATAAAATCAACAATGCCATTTGCTCTAAATTTTTTGTAATAATTACCACTCAGAGACGATAGATCTTCCGCGAGCTGCATTCTATCCTCTCGTATAGCAACATCTAACTGAGAAATTTCACTTTTCCTTTCATCCACTCCTTTTGTTATATTTAAAAATTTCTGCAATACCCCATCAGAAACTAACATAAACCCTGTAGTTTCTTTAGTTTTCTCAATTCTATCAATGACATCCCTTAACCTTTCCAAATTATAAGATTTCGTTATATATTTCCCTTCATTGACAAAATTAAAATTTGGGCTTTCTATTCCTGCACCTAGAAAGAAAGAAAAGTCAACTTCACAATAAATATCAAATACATTTTTCTTGTCACCAAGATTAATAGCCTTCATTAAAGAGTCATTTGTAAGCTCTGGATTAATATAACTCTTCAGAATTTCATTATCTCTCATTAAAGAACGCAAGAGATCAGGAGCATTACTGTGCAAAAGAGATAACAATTTAGCTCCATCAATTATTGACACGCCCTCCAATTTAGCTTTTTTTAGAGCACCATAGTGGCTATCCATTACCCGTTGACCTAAATTAAAAGGAGTAACAAAAATCAGCCTTTTGGTTTGCAGTTTTACGTGACTTTCTGGACAAATAATTTCTTCCGAAGAAGCTTGATGGAGTTGAGTTATCAGTTGTTGAAATGAGTTACTTTGAGAGTTCGAAGTAGGTTTTATTTTTTTTACTTGTACAGCGTATGGATGTACCCCATCAATTGGATCATTCCTGTAGATAATGATATCACGACCTTTTTCCTCTCTCCCACCTACAAACTCAGCTCTACAGCCATAGATAATTTGAAATAACGGAACTAATATGCTCTTGCTTAAGTCATCCTCCCTCAATTCAGCCAACTTTATTAGTACTTCTTCATCGGAAATATCAAGCATAATTTTCTCTTTATATGGAGGATTTTCTTAGCCGCGCAAACGTCACTAAACTATCGTCCGCGATTATGGTTGTGTAATCCGGATTGCGAGCGACCAGCAGGTATCTGGCTTCGCCCTCTTCGTTGTATTCTTTTTGCACGTCGCGTAGTAAAAACTGGGCGTCGCCCGATTCGTCAAATCGTTCAATGGCGATAGTGGTGCCTGTGATTGAACCGGCGTTGTCGCTGCTGATGCGCTCCAGTACCAATAAATCGCCATCCAGAATGGGGTTTTTGCCGCCATTCATTGAGTTACCGCTGGCATGGGCCAGAAAGTGCTTGTCCGGATCTACCCTGCCAGCACGGTCAGGTGCCGGGCGCCATGTCATGTCGCTGTCGTCGCCAGTTTTAAAGTGGCCGCAGGCAATTTTTAGATTGGGGAAATACGGCAACTGAACCACATTGGTGCTCTCGGGCTCACTTTGCTGTTCTGTTATGTCTGGCTCTTTTTCGCCATCCGGCTCAGGGGTTGCTGCTTGCGGCTCTGAAATACGCTTGTTTTCGATGCGCTGGGTATATTCAGCCAGTCTGAGTTCAATAAGCTCTGCAACGCAATCTGCCAGCTTGTCGATATCCAGGTCCGGGAGCTGGCCAATATTCACTTGAGCAACCAGCCGGGCTGTTTTCAAATCTTCGCCGTTTTTTTCGACCTTAAACCAGACAGTGCCTTGTTTTGCTTTTTTAAGTCCGGTGAAGGCTTCAATGGGGTTACCCAACCAATAACTGAACCAGGTCTGGCTGTCTGGTTCCAGTGCTCGTTTAGACTCAGGCAGGTCGTGTGCTTTAAGGTGCGGGTAGCGTGCTAAAATTGCCGCACTGACTTTAGCCAATTCCATCAGGGTTGGTGCGGCCCTGAAGCCGTCGAGCTGTATAAAAGCTTGCAATAAAATGGCCTTAAAGCACTTAGTCATACTGGTTTGCTGTACAGCATTAAACAGAAAATCAACGTAAGGCGCTAACCAGTCAGCGCTGATTTGGTCACCGATATCGGCCAGCATCGCAAACCAGCTGCCGTGTTGTTTATTTACTTTTTTCAGGTCGCCGTAGTGACGATAAAACTCGCTTGCACTCGGGCTATGACCAAGCAACTGCGCCAGATGCTCATAATCTTCCAGTGCTGTGGTGCGTTGTATTTTGGCCAGTTGCTGCCAAAATTCAGTGATCTTCAGGTCAAAGTTAATGAAACACCCTTCGGGCAATTTCGGATCTCTCAGTGCTTGCGTGACCCCTTTTGCGCCTTGCGCATCAAGTAGCGCCGCCGGTTTGTTCAAAAAACTATGGTGGTTGCCAATAAAATCCAGCACGGTGAGGTGGGTTTTGCCTTCACAGGTACGTAATCCCCGGCCAAGCTGCTGTAAAAACAGAATTTTGGAATCGCTGGGCCGCAGCATCAATACCGTATCAATGCTGGGTAAGTCGGTGCCTTCGTTAAATAAATCAACGGAGAATAAAATCTCAATCTGCCCTAGCTCAAGCTGCTTTAGCGCATCATTACGGCGTACCTGAGAGTCGCTGTGTACGGCCAGCGCCTTAACACCAGCATCATTAAAGTACCCGGCCATATGTTCGGCATGGCGCTTAGAAATGCAAAATGCCAGCGTGCGTTGCTGCTTACGCGCTTGCCATTCTTTTAATGCATGTGCCGCCCGTTTACTGGTGGCAAACTGATTTTCCAGTGCATCCGGGTCGAACCGGCCATTGCGCCAGGGAATTGCGGTGTAATCAACGTCTTGATCCCAAATGCCATAATACTGAAATGGTACCAGTGTGCCGTTGCCGATCCCCTGAGTGAGGTTGCGTTCAAACACCAGGTTGTTGTCGCACAGTCCAAGTATATCGGCCTGATCGGTACGCTCCGGCGTGGCAGTCAGGCCCAATAAAAACTGTGGTGTAAAGTAATTGAGCAATGCACGGTAAACCCGGGCACTGGCATGATGAAATTCATCCACCACGATATAATCAAAATGATCCTGAGCAAACCGCTGTAGATGGTGGTTTTGACCTAACGTCTGGACCGATGCAAAAAGACAATCTGCATCCGCATCTTTCTTTTTGCCCGTATATAACCCGGTTTTGCATTGTAACAGGCGCGCAAATGTGCGCTGGGCCTGAGTCAGGATTTCCTCACGATGGGCAACAAACAAAATTCGCTTTGCATGCATTTGCTGCGCATCAAACACCGAAAGCCAGGTTTTACCCATTCCGGTTGCCAGCACCACAAGCCCCCGCCTGAAGCCCTGACGCCGCGTTTCTGCCAGCGCATCCAGTGCCAACTGTTGGTCGGCGCGCGGTGTTATGGGCTCTGCATCGCTGGCGTCTTCCGTCTCACCAGCGACAATAAACTGCGGCGCTTTTCGTCTTTGTATGTACGCTTCAATCCAGATATGGCTGAGTGTTTTAACGTTGCAATGAGAAAACAGCTCAGCAAAAGACTGGCGAATATGGTTGAATTCGCAGGCACCTTTGCTGCCTGGTGGATGGGTGTAGTCATGTCGAAAACACCATTCAAGCCCCGTCGTTAACGCACTTTTACTGATATTGTTTGAGCCGACAAAAGCGCAGCCCGCTGCAATCTCTGCGCTGTTTTCCTGCGTTTTGACAAAAATATACGACTTCATATGAAAGCTCTGGCTTTTATCGCTTTCATAGATGCGAATATCAGCGCCGCGCTCAACCAGGGTCATTAGCTCCCGTAATGCCACTGGACTGGTAATGTCCAGATAATCAGAAGTGAGCAGTTTTAATTGCGCGCCACTGCGTAATGCCTCAAGCAGGGGGTCGAACAACAACGCCAGTCCGCTTGGTTGAATAAAAGATACAGTGATTTCTATTTCGTCGGCATGGTTAATGGCATGCACAAGCTTTGGCAATAAGGGGTCAGAGCCACCTGTCGTCAGCTGACGTGCGCTATTTTGCAATACGGTGCTCTGACTAAAACTATTCACCACTCACCCTTTCCAACAAAGCATTAAGCCAGCGTTCGTGTTCGCGGCCGGGGCGTTGGTCGCCGGTTTGCCAGGTTTTGCTTGCTTTGAGGCCGGTGTTTTGTGCAAGTAAGGTACTGAGGCTCTGCTCTGTGAGATCAGTGAATGCGCGGCCACCTGTGGTGCGTTCGCCTTCGCCGTATTTAAACGAGATATAGATGATGCCTTCTGGTTTGAGTGCTTTTTGCAGGCACTGAAAAACCGCCGGGAGCTCTGCCATGGGGACATGTAACAGGCTTGCGCAGCACCATATGGCGTCATAAGTGTTGAGGTCTCTGAGTTCGTCGAAACTGAAGCAACCTACGGGTTGTTCCAGATGGAAGCTGGCGATATTGGCAAGCTCTGCGCAGGCGTCGAAGGCATCGACCCGGTAGCCGAGGTTTTTAAACGCCAGTGCATCGCGGCCTGAGCCGCAGCCGGCATCGAGGATTTTTCCACCTTTGGGTATGGCAGGTAAAAACTCGTCGTACAGTGGCTGCATATTTACCGCGAACGTTTCCTCGGCAAAACTGACTGCGTTGCGGCTATAGTATTCTAATGTGGAGTCAGACATCTCTCACCCGTTTACTCTGTGGTGTAGCTGGTAAGGAGATGATGCAGTGGGACAGGTAATGGCATTCGGGGGTTCCCGGCTCGTTGCCTGTTGTTCGGCGGTTACAACTTCCTTTGCGCGACACTTTAAAACTATTCTTGTTAACTGTTCTTGTTAGCGGTCTGGTGCTGCTTTGATACCGAAACCGTAGTCCGATATTTGGTGCAGACACAAGAATAATCTACAACACTTTTGTCTGATTGAGTAGCTTTTTGTCCGCCGTTATTAGCGATTTTAATACAAGTGTTCAAATTTTGGTTACAAATTAGATAATGAGTCCAGTTTGTTTTTCTCAAGGCAGCTTTACCCTGATTTTGAAAAACCTTTAAAAGTAACTCATGGCGATTTTTATTGCTATTACAGGTTATTACACACTGAGAATGGCGCTTTCTTCAATGTGAATAGCGCAAGCTATTAGTGTCTTCGGTGGGTGGTTTCCGGCTCGTTTGCCGGAATGACGCTACGGGCTCGTTAGCCAGGATGACACTATAAGCTATTTGGGCAGGGTGAGATGGAACTTGTTGGAAAGGTGACAAGATCAGGCCGTGCCCGACTCTGGCGTATTTACCAGAGTCGGTGTTGTGATGTTTACTTACATAACATTATTTGCCGTTGTACAGCGGTTAAACACATAGGCCGTTGGGCAGGCCATTTTCTTGCTTGTACCAAAGTTGCCTGTCAACTGAACTTGCTGACCGTAGCGACCAGAGAGCACCAGATCAACACGCGAATTACTGGCGCTTTGTGCCCAGAAGTAAACAGGCTCTTGACCCGTTACAGATTTAGCGTCGTGTACCTTACGAATATAGTTTACATCGTTCGGATCACGGTAGTGTTGTGCGCCCATATAGCTCCACACTTTCACGTCACCCGCTGTTTTCAGATTGCTGTTATACAGGTGCACTTTACCACCGGCCAGCTTGTCACCGCTGGACATTGGGAAAGCAAGCTCGCTGTAACCGCTTTGGCCATGAGAGATCACCGTACCAGATGAATAAGCGTGATCAGCCCAGCAATCAGCTGAGTTGTAACAGCCAACATAATCTTTGTTGCCATTCTGATCGATTACCAATGCGCGGATCATACGACGAGACTCAGCAGATGTTTTTGGTACAAATCCGTGAATACCATCGGCCTCTGTGACCAGCACTTTCAAAGAGGTCAGGTAACCACCATACCCATTCGTGGTAATGTCCAGATCTTTAACGTAAATACGCTTTTTAATGGTTGTGCTTTCGGGATGGTAGCCACTCACGATATCAACACTGGTATCTGGTTGATACAATAAGGCTTCGTTGAGCTTATTCAGGGTATTAATGTATTGCCCACGACTTGTGTCAATCAGTGTCCTGTGTTTGGCATTTTTCCAGGTTTTACCGCCATCTCTGGAATACATAAAGTACAGGTTAGTACGGTTGTCGTTAGGGACATGTCGGTTTTGTTTTATGCCATTTTTACCAAGCGCGAGACACTCACTTCGTGCACCAGTTTTCAATGTGCAGCTGTCTGGCATATGCACATTAAAGGCCATAGCCAATACGCCATTGCGCTCAGTACTTACTGAATAGTGACCAAAGCTCAGTTTATCATCCAGTGCAACCAGCTTTTTACTTGTCAAAGCCGTCAGGCCACCCGACTGTGGCAGATATTCCGTCATATAAAGCTGGCGACGCGCAGTTTGCTTGTACTTATTGGTCATCTCAGTAGGTGCCTGGATATAACGGGTATTCAGCAGTACAAACTTATTATTAACCCACCATGCCTGCGGATAGGTAAAGCCTAGGTTGTAGCAACTCTTAGTGCTGTCAGTACAGTTATGATCTCTGTCCAGTGTCAGGCCGCGTTCGTTCTTTGCATCGACCAGTTTGAATGAGCCTAAGTTTGCAAAAAAATTATCATGTTTATTGGATGAGCGGTAAATAAGGCCGCCACGGGTTGAGTTACGCCCGGAGATAAACACATAAACATAGCCCTGGCTGTCAACATTTAGGACTGCAGTATCATGAAAATCACTGGTGTCTTTAACATGCACGATCACAGGCTCTTTGATCATGCCCGTTTTGTGGTTGTAGGCACCCACTGCGTACACCAAACGTTCATACCCTTTATTTGGCGCAGGCGCATTCAAGGCACAGTCTGAGTGAGCACCATTGATGATGTAATAAGTCCAGTCGCCGCTCTGAACGGCCATCGGTGCCGCTTTGGCTGAGCCTGTCGATGCTGGGCCGGAATACTTAGGCACATTTTGTCCGCCCACATAGAACAGCTGATTGTCCAGACTATAGTAACTGCCGCGCAGCAAACGTTCATTCAGGGTGGTATTCAAGTGGTGATACGGCGAGACTTTGTTTTTGATATATGTGTCGTAGTTATAGTCAGAGTCATCTGAATAGCTCGGGCCTGAATCATTGAAACTACACTTACCATGATTGTTGAAGTTAAACGGATCAGCATATCCTTTGGTTGGGTCAAGCGCTGCGTGTGCACTAAGCACAGGTGAAAGTAATAACCCTGCTATCAGGGCTTTTGTTGCTTTTGTCTTCATTGTTATTCCTTTTTTATTATGATTTGTACCTAAACAGTACAAATTCACGGCCATTAAACAAGAGTAAAGACGTAATAACAAGGCCATAATCAAATAAAAATTAACAATAAATCATTAAATAACACCCAAAAAGAAAAGTTCATCACTCAAAATATAACCACATTACATTTTCGGTATGTAATAGCTGACTAAAGAGTCCATCACAGCGCGTCTGAGGGAACCAAACTACACCTAACTTGCCTTGTTCTTTAGCAGTCTTTCTTTGTAAAAACACTCCCCAGATGGGGGGAGGAAGGCGTACTCATTTTTGCAACAAAACCATTTACATGCGGCTCCGAAAATGTAACAGTGATCCCCGGTGACATAACAAAACGGAGACCATTATGAAACTTAATCTAAAAACAAAAAAGATGAAGAATCTGTCAGGTAATCAAGCAATACAGGCACAGTTAACACCGCGCGTGCAAGGGGGAGCAGCAGGCGCATTCCAACCAAATAGCAAGCCACATGCAACAGGCTCAAATATTACCACATGTGATCCAAATTGGTGGTAAACAAAGGCGCATGTTGGTCTATATAATTAATTAAAAATAAAAAAGGCACACAATGTGCCTTTTTACGTTGGTTCACTCTCGTCGCTCAGATTCTTTCTCATACTGCTTCGTATAATGCTGCGGAGACATATTAAACTCGGCTTTAAAGCAACTACTGAAATAAGCTGGGGATGAAAACCCGACCTGATAAGCAACCTCAGCGACTAAAGTACCCGCTTGTAACTGCGTACGAGCTTGCTCTAAACGGTATTGCCTGAGCAGCGCATTTGGCGACAACCCTGTCAGGTTTCGGGTTTTGCGTTGCAGTTGTCGTACACTCAAAAACACATGGCTCGCCATGCTCTCAGTATCGAATTTAGGATCCTGATAATTTTGCGCTATTACTTGTTGAATTTTATCAATAAAGGGGAGCCGTTTTGTATCACGGAGCGCTCCCACCCGGGGCTTACTACCTAAGATCTGATCAGCAAATAGCCGCGCCAGTTTTTTACGCCCTTTGATCAGGTTTTCAACCCTATGCCTTAGCACATCAAGATCACAAGGCTTCCCTATATAATCATCTGCTTCTGCTTCAAAGCCTAAAATTCGGCTATCGTCATCCTCTTTTGCTGTCAGTAATATCACGGGAATATGGCTCGTTGTCTCATCCTGCTTGATCTCTTGCAGCATCTCCAGCCCTGACTTTTTGGGCATCATCACATCACTGATAATGAGATCAGGTAACTCAGATTTTGCTTGCAACAGGCCTTGTTCTCCATCACAGGCAACTGTGCAATCAAACCACTCAGACAAGGACTCCTTAAGCATCATTCTTAGCTGTGGGTTGTCTTCCACAATCAACACATGGGCATTAGACTCAGCTTTATCAGTCACCTGAAACTCAGTCTCTGTCTGTACTCCGCAGTCTGGATCGTTCGCTATGGCTTCACTGTAAAGAGGGAGCATGAGGGTAAACTGACACCCTTGTCCCGGCTCACTGCTCAGCACTATATCGCCTCCACAGTCACTGATTAGCTGATGAACCACAGACAAACCAATCCCCTGCCCGCTTATTTCACTGTGCTCGCCCCGCACATATCGTTTAAACACATCAGCCTGTAAGGATTTACAAATACCGGGCCCGGAGTTAGTAAACACAAGTTTCAGGAATCCGCCACGCTGGTGCGCTTCTATAAAAATCTCACCTTCTTCAGGCGTATATTTCACAGCGTTAGACAATAAGTTTGTAATTATCTGTTCAAAGTCGGCCTCGTTCAGCAAAACTTCCTGTGCATCCAGGGTATGTGTAACCTTATAGTGGATCTGTTTTTCGTTGGCGAGCAACTCAAATGCATGAGCCTGCTTTAGCAGCACCTCTTTGGCAGTAAAGTGATGATTTTCAAACGGGGAGACATCGTCTTTTTTTGCATAGCGGATCAGATTGTCGATGAGTTTTTCCAGCCTAAGGGCCTGTGAATAGGCTGCATGCCATTTGCTATTACCGTCATTATTTTCTTGCTTCAACATGCTTTTAATTGGCAGCATGATCACGGCCAGCGGCGTTCGCAGCTCGTGGGATACATTGCCAAAAAACACATTTTTACTTTCCATCAAGCTGGTAATTTGTGCACGCTTTTGATCTATTTCTTTGGTGCGGGACAGTACCAGCTCTTCCAGGTGCAGATTACGTCGCCTCAGTTGGTATGTTCTGGCAAACAGAAGAAGACCAATCAACATCACAAAGCCAAAAGCATAAAGTGTGAAAGCCCAGCCAGTTAAATACCAGGGCGTTGCGATTTCAAATTCAAAGCGCGATTCAGTCCAGTCACTCGAAATCGCCCTGCTTCTAATCACAAAATTGTATATACCCGGCGGCAAGTTAGTGTAAGTAGCGCTGCGTTGCGTTTGTTCTGCCTCCGTCCAGTCCTTATCAAAGCCCAGCAAACGATATTGATAATACACATCAACGTTCCGGTCCCGTTTGATATTAACGAACTCAAACTTAAAATTCCTCTGGGTACTATTGAACCACCTGCCTGGCAGAATTGTATTTTCTGAATACTGTTCATCCTGGTATACCGCATACGGCTCGCCCTGAACATTTACTCTGCTTATATGCACGCCATAAGGGGCCAGGGCTTGTGTGTTTGATAATGCGGCAATCCCATTTATACCACCCAGATATAAGGTTCCTGCCTCGGATTCAGACGCGCTGTCATATGTTTTTGCCCCTATACTCAGGCGCTTAAATGGAGTTGAATACAGCACTTGCAGCGTGTCTGACGAGACTTTGTACAAATTAGCCATATCGGCCAGCCACATGTGCTCTGCGCGATCCCGGTAAATAAATGCAAATAATACATTGGGATATACACCGTTCAGGTCGAGCTGTTGTGTGCGCTTGGCTTGCAAGTCGTGGAGCAACAACCCATAAGAGGTTGCTGCCCAGAGTCGCCCTTTAGGGTCAATATCGGCGTCATAAACAGCAAGCTTTTTATTACTTTTCGGTATTTGTAATTCAACCTTAGTCGGTACGCCCTGACCTAATATGTAGATTTCAAAGCCGCAAGCCAAAACTTCGTCATTACTGCCTTTTTTCAGATTTTTAAAATGCCCAGGTAAAAAGGACACCCGCCGCTCAGTGTAGGGGTCGTATTCTACGATCCCCTGAAAGGTCATCAACCATAAATGACCATTTTCCGATTGTTCAATATCTCTTATCTCAAAGTCGTTACCCGCATTGACGGGTGGCACACTGACCCTGGTTGCTAAGGACGCGCCCTTTTCGAGTCGGTATAAGGCAGATGATGCACCAAACCACAGTGTTCCGTCTCGCCCGGCATAAACAGTGTGAACATCGAGTTCCGGCTGAGCTGGATCCAGATATACAGGTTTGGATTCTGCATGGCCTTTGTACTTTACGTATACACGGTTCAGGCTCACAAACCACAGATTATCGCCTTCATCAAACTGCAGGCCATCGATATTAGGCTGCTGGGTTACCGCAGAAATCTCATTGGCTGAGTCACTGGAATGTTTAAGTTCTACTTCAAATATGGCGCGATTGGTTGCGAGCCAAACTGTACCTTGATCATCAAATACATTACTTATCAGAAATATTTGCTGAATTTGCGCATCAGAATGGTACTTGCTAACCCGGCTCACTCTGTCATTAGAATCTAATACAATGAGCTCAGAGCCAGTTCCCAGGTAAACCGCATGTCTTCCTGAACGCACAGAAGTAATCGCATGGTGATCAATATCACTAAAATGGATCAGAGAAGGCTGACTGGAGTCAGGCTGTTCGAGCCTGAAAAAACCTTGTTCAGATACTGCATACAAAGCGTTATCAGGTCCGGTCGTAACGATTCTAGTATCGGCAAGTCCCCTGTTTTGCCATAGTTTAATAAAAGTTCCGGACGATCTTTCAAACCAAAATACTTCGCCAAGTTTAGAGATAAATAAAGGGGCACCTTTATACAAAGTGACACTAAAACGGAGGTTGTGTTTAACCCCTGAGCTGTGAAGGTCATATAACTGATAGGCATCTTCATCAGCAGAAAAATGGACTAGTTGACCATCATCGCCCACAAGCCAAAACTTATCCTGGCTATCCTGATATAAAGCAGCCGGTCTGAAAGCATCATTATCCATGGTGCGGACAGAAAGAAAGCTATCCTTGAACAGACGTGTGCCCTTAGGAACCTGTTGCCGCAACGTGTCCATATAAGGCATGAAACTGTCCTGCTGGTCATTATGCAGATACAAACCATGGCCTGTCAGCAACCACCTGCGTCCCTGAGCATCTTCCACAACTTTTCTTGCAAGCGGGTGCGGGTAGAATATGGACTGATAACCATCAAATCTCAATACACCAGACGTACCACTGATCCACAAATAGCCCTGACTGTCTTGTGAAACGGAGTTAATGATGGTGACCATATCAAGCTTGTCGATGGATTGAAGATGCAGCCTGAGCTGGGACACCTCGCGCGCCTGGACATGGCACTGAATAATAACGAATAATATAATTACCAGGCTCCATTTTAGCATTATTGCGCTTACGTCCTTCCTGTAAAATGCGTAATTACTTTCTATAACCTTTAACAGGTACAGTCAACAAATTTGTTAAAAATTTGCCAACAACCCTCATCCAAAAAGATGAGCTTTTTGATTTGCACAATAATCAACCACCAAAAAGACATGCCATATCGCCAACACTGAAAAGCATATCCCATTGTTTTATTTGCTAATATTTTTAATGTGTCGCTTTTACAGTGCTAGGCGTCGCTTTTCTCATAACTGATATATCAAAAAACTCATTATGTTAAAGGTGCAGAACGAAAAAACGGAACCTGCGACAAAACAAAAAAGCACACAGGAGTCTATATGGATTACTCAGGTAACAAAATCAGCCATTCGGATGCGTTTGCACTGTATCCGGAGACAGCCATCACTACCTCTTTAAGCCGATTTTCAGAACCTCTGGGCATGGACCAGTTTCTCATTGTTGGGGTGAATGGCACCGAGCCAGTGTTCAGGTACCTTTCTACGTGTTCCGAACAGTTCCTTCGCGCCTACTTTACGGATGGGTATTGTTTTTCTGATGACCTTATCCACTACTGCCAGCAAACACTGGCGCCGCGCTTTTGGAGCACTCATGACTATCACAATGCATCGCTTGCCCCAAAAACTCTGGGAAATCTTCTGGCTCAGGAAAACATCAATGGCGGTATAGTCATACCAGTCCACTATAGCGGTGCGATTGTGTTGGTAAACTTTTTTTCCAGCCAATCATACGATGAGATAAAATCTGTATATTATCAGCATAGTACAATATTAAGTGACATCACACTCACTCTGATCCCCAGAATTATCAAAGAGTGCCCGGACTATTTATTTCTGCGACCAACATTAACGCCAAAGAGCAGCGAGTGTTTGCTATATATGGCCAAGGGCATGACTAACCCTGAAATATCTGAACTGATGCAGGTATCTAAGGACAGAGTTAAGGAGCTGGTCAGCCAGATCCTTAATCAACTGGGTGCAGCAAACAGAACAGAGGCAGTACTCAAAGCAAAACAAAGCTTGCTCATTCCATAAAAAAGAGGCCAACCAAAAGGAAGTACCCTGTGGTTGGCCTACTTATTGACACTCAATTTACTTAGCTGGATCCTTAATGCTCAATCCTGAGAAAACATCCTGGCTGGTTAATTACTTTTGCTGCTCCGCGGCAAAATCACAGTTCGCAATAACCAACAAAGTGCCAGTACCCCGGTTGAACCTGGCTTTCAAAGCACCATTATTACTCGTTATAACACTTTGCTTATTGTAAGCTTTCGACTCCCGGGAAAGCCCGGAGTTCCCTACAAGTACACCTAATATGTTGCAGGCTTTACATATCAAAATAAAATGCTTATTTCAGCCATCGGCTAATCCGCATGACTGGTGTGTGATGATATCCAAGGGCTCAGGTAGTATACCAATTTCACTTAATTTCCTGGCCTATTTGAAGGAGCAAATAGGACGCTAACAGCGATAAAATTTCCCATTTAGAACCGCTACCTAAGGTATAAGCTTATAAATTTTTGCCTCGCCTATTTGGGTGTAGGTGCCTCAGCGATAGCAGGATGCGGGAGCGGTGTTATCGACCCTATTTTTTCGCCTCAAACTTGATCACTTATAGTATTACTTGCTGAGGACAAGTTTCGTGCATGCTATGGTTATTTTTGCTCTATGTCTTGAGACATTATTTTTCTATCGTCTGCTTGCATGTCAGGCCTTTCCTAAACACGGCGATATAATGGCTATGCCAAAGCCCCTAATTTTTATTGTGGTATTGCCTGTGCGCTAGTGCCAGCTGTGCCTAATTACAGCAAGATGAGAACGCCTATTGAGCCTTGTCTTGTTATCCGGCTGACTGTTTAAGTGCATAGAGAATATACGCCTGAAAACCGGCGATGATAACTCCCCAAAAAGGGAGTACAGACATTAAAATTCGAAACATAGTGGCGTGCTTTATAGGTAAAACGCGAATAGTCCATTATGTTTTGTCTAAAAAGATATGGCGGCTGATATTAGTGCAGGTGCACTGGGGTAAAAAAGGCACATCCTGTGTGCCTCAATACAAGTACTCTCAATTACAGTCTTTTATACTGACCACCTTTTCAGGCTACCCTGGCCAGCGACTATACTTATTGAATCTATTTACTCTTTGGAATAAGACCAAATAAATTATCGAACCGTTACTTTCTGGCGCATAAAAATACGAAATATTCCCAACCAAACCAAGCAACTTCACACAAGTGATTGCTTTTGGTAACAGCTCAATTCATAAGTAGACAATGCTCCCTCAGACCGTCCCGAAAGATTAACCAAGAAATGAGAACAAAATATGGATGTAACAAAAAAACCTCTGTACTAAACTTACTCTACGCAAAGGCTACAGCATAAAAATCATACAAAAAAACAGAGAATTACTGCTTGCTACGTTGAAACCCAACGTATGGATTGTCACTTCATATCAGAACGCAAATTTAACACATTAGATTCTTTCAATTTACACAAAGTAAACTTTGTGCAAAGAATATTACCGAACAATTTATAAACAGAAGAAGGAAATCCCCATGAAGTTACACCTAAGCAAAAAGAACCTAAAAAACCTGGGCAATAAAAATGCACTGGACTCAGATCAAACGCCAATGATCGCCGGCGGGGCAAGTGCGATTCCGCCAACCCGAGTACAGAAAGGTTGCCCATATTTTTCTTATTTCCCAGTGAATACCTGTATCCCTCGATAAGCAGGTAAAAAAGGGCACTCTGAGTGCCCTGTACAGTAAGCCAAATGAACCTCTCACATTATCTGGCCATTTCTGCCCCCCACTCAGAACAAACGTATATTTGCCGTTTTCTATAGCCCTTTACTCACAGCTCTACACACCTGATCGAGCCTGAGAAAAATGTAAAGCCCCTTTACGAGAACTATAGGCAACGAAATCTCTATGGGTATCTGGCGTATCGAGCGGTTTGTAGGTAGTTCCCGGCTCGGAGGCCGGGATGACGGCGGGGTAAATAGCTTAGGCGACACCTGTCACACCCAAGGTGGTTGAAAGGCGACTTAGTTGATCTCATGTCGAGTGAAGGCGCATTTAACATGCAATATCGCTTCAAAGACCAGATTGGCCAAACATATTAGGCTCACAGTATGTAAATGCGCTCAAGCCTGCCACGGCCCGACCTCGCTTTGCGTCATCCCGTGCTCAACTCGGGCTCCATTGACGACGCAAAGACGATTCAGGCCTTATCACTTATGCAATGGTTCCCCAGATTTTGCTGAGCTCATATGATGTGTACTCATAGGCTCACCTGGTTTAATTACACTATTTACGTAGTCAGGCACAGGCTTTGTCGCTTCCTCCGCTTTAACCAAATTGGCCGAGTCCTGAACCAGGTTTGGTACAGATCCATTCAAGCTGCTTTCTGTGTTCAGGATCAATGGCAGCCCGTCTTTGCCGCTACCAATCACAACCACTTTAGCATTGTTCGATTTTGCCAGCTCGATGGTGGCTTCAATACCGCGCCACCTCAGGTAAGTTTCAGAAATACCGCCAGCTACGGTTTCCTGAAAATCAGCAATACCCTGAGCTTCCGTTTTCTTACGCTGTGCTTCTTTCTTTGCTACTTCAAGACGCATTGCGTATTCCTCATTCAGGTAGCTCTGGTTTACCTTAGAAATAATTGCCTCATGTACTTTATCCGGCACATCTACCCGTTTGATCAGCATATCGTCTAAATTAACTAAGGTATGACCATCTTTCATGTGGCCTGTTTGCTCTAAAATCGTCTCTTCCTGAAGGTGTAACTCATGCAGCACTTCTTCAAGCAGCTCTTTTTGCACTTTTATCCGTTGATGACTGTAAACCTGCTCAGCACGATATCTTGACACTATCATGCGTACCGCAGAGGCCACCTCCGGCAACACCATTTCTTCCAGGTACTTGGGCCCCACCAGTTGATGTAGATAAGGCACATGTTCAATGACAGGACGATACCTGACCGTGACATTGAGTGTTATTCTGAGACCCTCGCTGGTGATTGCATCTATGCTCTCATGTGCCGTCTGAAAACGTCCGTTGTAAATTACCAACTTGTCCCAAGGCATAACCAGCACAGTACCTTCACTAAAATGCTGTTCCAGATACGTACCTCCACCAAAGCGCTTCCACAAAACAGCGACCTCACCAGAGTCAACCCGGATAAAAATAAACGGCACCAATGCCACGATTAGAAACAAACAGATCAATATGGTTAAACCGGCTCTGAAGCGCCAGGATAATATGCGTTTACGCCAGGCCGGCTTGTAACGCCTGAGTGCCCGCATTACCAAGTTGGCAATAAGGATCAACAGGCAGGCACCTGCCAGCCCTATGAGTGCCAGATCAGGAGGCAGGATAATATTCATGACGGTACTCCATCTGTTTCTACTTCATGATGTTCCATTAGTTGTCCTTCTACCATCTTCAAATGCACGTCCGCCAGATGGAAATAGGCGTCGTCATGTGTAATTGCGATCACCGTGTTGCCACGGGCCTTGAGTCTGGGCAATACCTGTTCATAGAATTTTCGTCTGAATATTGGGTCCTGATCGGCGGCCCATTCATCAAAAATATAAATCGGCCTATTTTCCAGTATGGTGCTGAGTAGTGCCAGGCGTTTTCTTTGCCCGGAAGAAAGGTCTATGGTGCTGAACTCTCCATCAATCACACTGACCTTTGCGTTCATTTCTAAAAAGGTCAGCCATTCATCGATATCTTCCTGAGACGTTGTCTTGATCCCATAGAGCTGTTTAAACAAATGGAAATCCGCAAAGACTGAGGTAAAAATACTGCGGAAGCTCTCTCGATCGGCATCGTGAACCGCCCGCCCGTCCAGGAAGATTTGTCCGGCCTGAAGCTCATATAAACCGGTTAACATACGAATAAACGTGGTTTTACCGCTGCCGTTACCACCCGTAATAAAGGTAATTTGTCCTCTTTTAACCGTTAAGTCGACCGGCCCGACAAAGAAAGGTCTGTCGCCAGGCTTACGATTATGCTGATAATACGCGCCCTCAAGCCTTAACTCCTCAAAGCTATCAATGGATTGTACCTGGGTATTGCGCCGTACCGTATTTTCAGCTTGCTCCCGTTTAAGGTCTGCCTCGAGCGTCAGTACATTTTGCGCCGCTTCCGTCGCCGTCGTGAACACTGGAATACCACCAACAATACTGGTGATCGGGCCGATTAAAAACAACGAGGCCGTCGTCACCTTGATGACCACTTCCGGATAAACATCTGATAACACTGGCACGAAAAACACCATTGCACCGGTTGCAGCGAAAAAGGTTATCTGAGAAAGGACAAAGTCGGTCGCAAACAACGTTTTGGTCACTGTTTGTGCGCGCCGCGCCTTGCCAGAAGATAGAGAAAACTCGTGTTCCAGGTCGTCTGCTCTCGGTGCGCTCAGTTTTACTTCTTTAAAACCGTCGAGCAAGTCCGACAAGCGCTGGATAAGCTGGTTTTCGCTCTGAAATGCCTGCGCCATATTACGCTGAATTTCATTGGCCCGTAAGCGGTGGATACTGCCGCCCAACATGATCAGTACACTCAAAACCACAAACGCCATCACCGAGTGATAAGCAATATACAATGAGGTGAAAAACACCAGACTGATAGACTGACCAATGATCACAAAGAGCTGAGCAGACTGAGAAATGGTTTGCAGCTCTTTACTGAGCGTATTGAAAATCCGCTCCTTGCCAATTTTTTCAAGCATCGATAGTTCGGTATGCCGAACCGATTCGAATAACTCAACCCGCATATGATCAATGGACTTTTCAACCATTTTAGCGGCTTTAGTCATTAACCTCTGCTGGGTTAATCCGTAGATCAACACCGTCAGGGTAAAAAGCACCAGGTAGTAAAATACATGGTTTTCCTTGTGGATATCAGAAATGTTTTCTGCCACGTTGTTGATAAGAGCAAGCACCAGTGCATTGGCAAGGCCAGAGATACAACCGAGTAATACAAAGGTCCTTTTTTTAATTTTAATGTTTCGACTTATTAAATCGTATAATACCATTTTTATTGTCTTTTCATTGTGTTACCAGTGGCCTGAAAGTCCGCCACTGGTCATAATACTGAGCGCTACGACGCAGTCAGAACTGCAATCCTTGTTATCTTATCTTGAGGATCTACATCCTCTGTTTTCAGCTTGCCTGTTTTTTGGTCACAATCAAATAGTGAATTTAGGCAATGCCGGATTTTCTGTTATTCCTCCGCTTCTCTTGGCTCTGCCAGACGTGTTTTAGCCAGTAATAACACCAGTAAACTCACCAGTGGCGTAAATACTAGGCCAATAAAGAAAAACCCAACTGGACCCGCAAAGGTATTGCGTCCCCAGTAACCAGAAAGTACACATAACACCAGATACAAAGTAACTAACATGATTTGCTCCTCTGAACTGACTAGCAGTTCCAATTAACCGATGAGCAAATAAACCAACAGACACGCCGTTGGTTTATTTGTGTTTTAGCCTCTCAACTTACGCTGTAGCTTGGTTGTCTTGAGTGCTGTTGCCTTTATCTTTTCGATACTTAGCTGCAATTTCAGAGATGTCTCCCTTAATGCTTGCCAGATTAAGATCTAGCAAAGTGCCGCCGTTTTCGAAGTGTCGGATAAACGTAGAACCTACTGCATTTGTAGATGCAGCGGATACCACTGGCATAAATGCGAGTGCGCTAAGCGTGCCAATGATTGGTACCGACTTTAAGAAACTGCTAAGTCCTGCACCGCCCAAAGACTGTGGGAATGAGCCGCCAATCACCGCACTTACCGTACCGCGGATCTTATTGTCGCTGTAAGACTGACCATATACTTGAGCAATCTCACTGATCATCTTGATTTGTACCCCAGTCAAGGCCACCAAGTCGATTGCCGGTACTGGGATCAGACCCGTACCGAAAGACCATTTGGTGTACTTGTCGACAATAATGCGCGCTACGGCTTCGCGATTCTCAACCTCAACATTTGCTGATTCCTGCTGTGGAGCAGCGCCAGCAGCCGTTGTGGCCTTGTCATCCTTCGCTGTTTTTGTCGCTGTCATGTTTTTTCCTCTATGATTGGAATTGTACCAACGTCATTAAAAATTCAGTTGGCATAAACAGTTGTTAAACCCACCAAGTCAGGTAAAGCCTAGACCCTAACTTGCCCTTTTTCACTTTCCATGTCCTAAAACACAGCAAGTAAATTCGTTTAAAATGCAATGGATACGATACAAAACCGCCGTTAACCACTGCTTTTATCTTTTCTTAGCGATGACATCATCGTTCTGATTTCATTGCTTCCTATACGCATAGCCTGTTCGCAAATCCCGCATCAGGTGCAGGTGTCTTAGTAGAATCCAAGTCGTCACACCTGATCGGTCACATTCACTTTTACGCTTCATCCAATACCGTCTGACAGGCTTCGGTACGGTGTTTATCGCTATAAAAGATAATGTTGCGAATTTCCTGCGCAATACAATCCGACTCGGTGCCCGTTTTAACGTAATTACTGAACACCATTACGTTCTGGTCGCGCTCCAACAGACGGTTAAAACTGGTCACCCACGAGTACGGATAGCTGCCTGAATACTGTAAGAATTTTTCGTATTTTCTGAGATTTGTTTCACTTGGGTCATCCGGACAATCGGCCACTTTGCCGTACTGATTTGGGTCGATATAGGTCACAAACCAGCCATAACCATAGTATTCACACGATGAGGAGCTACCGGTGTTGGAATAAGGTGCAAATGCAGCCAGTTTCTGGGCTTCATTAAGTATTTTGTTGGTGTACAAACCCTGATCCCATTTGTGCATATCTTCCACGGTTGAATACATATCACCGGCTGAGTAAAGCACGAGCGGATTGCTGTAAGGGTTCACCAGAATATCTTCATACGGCGCAGGGCCCCCAGTCGCTGGCGGACGCCCATTGGCCAGTGGCAGATACTGGTTATCTTTGTAGATGTATCCTGTCGTCATATCTGGGTAGATACCAATGGCACTAAATGAGCCGCTTTCGCTCATGTCCAGCGGATCGAGGATCTGCTCTTTGAGGATATTGCTGAACCAGAAACTGCGGTCGATGTCACCCTGAGTACCCGCTGCAAGCTGCTCAATGATGTTGCCAACCAGGTAATAGTTACAGTTACTGTATTCGTACTTGCTACCCTGGCTGAAAGACGGCTGTCCCCCCTGCTCTTCACAGGTACAAAAGCGATTGCCAAACCCTTCAGGGCCGTTCAGATTAAGGGTTTCGTCGTACAAATAAGGACGCCAACCCCAGTCGTTATAGACTTCTTCGTTGTCACTGTAGTTCGGGATCCCCGACGACATGGCCAACAGGTTGTGCAAAGTGACGTCCGCACACTGGTTTTTAGGATACCAGGGCAGATGATCGCCGACGGTTTCCACTCTGAGGTCCTTTCCTTCGAGCATCCGCATCAGGATCGCAGCTGCGAACGCTTTGGTATTTGAGCCAATCCGGTACTTAGATTTAACCGTGTTATCCACGTTGTACTGCATGTTTTGCGGACCGCAGTGGTATTCATAAACCACTTTGTCTACAGAAGTGATATAAATAGTCCCGAAAAACACCATGGCATCACAATATTGCCTGACAGACGTATCTATCATTTCAATTTGCGATGCGGTGATCGTAGTATCTTTCGCAGTACTTTTATTTTGCAGACACGATGCCAGGGCGAGGCTGATCAGGCACATCACCATGATATTCAGCCTTGAAGGGTTTAACCATTTCATTGTTTGAATTCCTCAAATTTGACTACTCTGTTTGTCAACCGCAGCACCACTAACAAACCCCATTATGCGCGTCTTAACGCGCAGCTTTTGCCATTCCCACCAGTACTTTACGAGTACCTGTGTAGGCCTGACGGCCGTGGGTATACAGCATGTTGTCCAGCAGCAAAATATCGTTGCGCTGCCAGGGGTAGGAAAACGTCAGATCGCGATAGACTTGGTTGATAACATCAATATCTTGTTTCGCAATCTCACTGCCATCACCGTAATAAGCGTTACGCGGTAAATAGTCAGTACCTATGCTGTCGGGCATTTCGGTGTCAACGGCAGAACAATGAAACAGGTGTGCCTGATTAAACCAAACCTTTTCACCGGTCTGCGGATGCGTCATCACCGCAGGTCTGAACTGGCGAGTCTGCAACCTGCCATCGTCAAACCATTCGCACTGAATGTCATTCTTCCAACAGTACGCTTCTACATCGTCACGACTTTGTGTCTGGAACACCTCTTGCCAGGGCAAATCTATATCGCCGTAGTTGCGCACATACATAATGCCGCGCTCTTCAAAGCGATTTCTTAACGCTTCTGGTAGCTGTTTATAAACTTCACGACTGTCAGCAAGTGGCGTATCCCCTCCAGTTTTTGCCGGTACGACACAGAAAAAGCCCATTCTCATTGGCCAGCAATTTGAATAAGCATTTTCGTTGTGTTGCAGGATCACCTGATCGGCGTGATATTCAGTGGTGGTGTAAATGTTGTTGCGCAGTGCAGTGCGAGGGGAAGAACGATAGATATACTGGCTCAACTGCTCGCCAAAAATCGTTTCCAATATTGTGCTGAACTGGTTGGTGCTGACGATGTTGAGACCGCGAAGTAACGCAAACCCATCGCGGTCTACCCAGGCATTAATTTCCTTCACATTCGCCTTGACCCAGGCAAGACCACTTTGCTTTTGTCCTGAGAGATCATGGATCCGTTGATCTGTTTCGGCGGAACTGAGATCCATGTCTGTTGATAGTAACTGATCCATTTTATTCCCATCCTTCTCGTTAGGTATCAAATAAAATTTACATCGCAATTTTGACATTTATTGTTTGTTTTTTACGCACAACCAACATCAAATTAAAACAATTTAAAAACACTTTGCTAAACAATAGACTACAAATTGTAGTAACTCTCTATTATTCCTATAACCCTATCGACTTGCTGATACTGCAAAATCGACAAGTGAGTGCCCTCAACTTCATGGGCATTCACATTGGCATACAAGGTTTGCCAGCCCATATCAGTTGAGAGCCTTCGGCCTTCAAACTCCCGGGTTTGACTGGCTTTGATCACGGTCAGCGGACAACTTAGCTCTGACCCCAGGTGCACTTCTGCCAGTAACTGACCACGAAACACGGCCTGAAGGCGTGATAACTGTTCAGCTGTAAAGTGATAACCTGACTGAGCCATGACATCCACCAGGCTTATGGTTTGCTGTGTAAGATTCTCAGCTCTGAGTACGCGAAGCTGTTCGGCTTTCAAGCTCAGTCCAAAGAATTCATTGAGATTCTCCAGCATCAACTGATCTGCTTCTGCGGCCGAAATCGACACTGAGCTATGCGTTGGTTTTGGTGTATCCAGTATGGTTATTGACGACACAGCGACACTCTGCGCCTGTCCTTCAGGCAGGGAGTTCTTGTCCAGCTGCTGCGCCATTGCCAGTGCGATAAAGCTGCCAAACGAATGACCAATAAGATGCACAGAACCGATCTGCACCTTCCCGAGTGCTGACAAGTAATGCTGCGCCGTTGCATCAACCGACCCGACAACATCCGGGTTATGTGCAATCAGATCTGGCTGCAGGCCATAGACAGGGACCTGTTTATCTAACCCCTGCACTAATGCCTGAAAGGCCATCAGTAGACCACCTGCACCGGCTATCAACACCACAGGTGTAACGCCTGGACTGCCAGCTTGCAGGCATAACAAACTTTGAAGTTCCGCAGGATGTTGCTGACTGGCTTGCTGAAAATCGCTTAAAGCCTGCGCGAGCGCATCAATACGGGTATGTTGCAGCAGCAAGGCTATGGGTACCTGGGCTTTAAGTACATCACACAGTTCAGTATGCAATCGCATGAGCAATAATGAATGGCCACCCAGTGCAAAAAAGTCATCATTGAGCCCCACCTGCGAACACTGCAACAGTTCGCCAAGATAGTCACATAAGTGACGCTCCAGGGGCGTGGTTGGGGCAACATACTGTTCAGGCTCGGCCAACATTAGTGTGTCAGCCTCACTGGCAAGTGCTTTTCTGTCGAGCTTGCCGTTGTGGTTATGGGGTAGCTGTGCGCGGACGATTATCCACTGTGGCACCATATAAGTGGGCAAATGCTCAGCCAGTGCCGCTTTAAGCCCCGAAACATCAGGCTCAAGCGCAGACTCAACGAAGGCCACCAGCTGATCGCCGTTGTATTGATCTCGTTTCACAATTACAACACTGGCAGACACCGCTTCCTGCGCCAACAAAGCCCTTTCTATTTCGCTCAGTTCAATGCGATAGCCGCGAATTTTTACCTGCTCATCCAGACGTCCTAAAAAGTGTAACGCTCCGTCAATCACTCGCACCTTATCACCGGTTTTATAGCAACGCACTTGAGTACGGGGGTTGAGCACAAAAGCTTTGTCTGTTTTCTCTTTATCACCCAAATAGCCAAGTGCCAGTGCCTCGCCACTGACATAAAGCTCTCCGGCAACGTAATCCGGCAAGGGTCTGAACTCGCTGTCCAGCACATGTGCCTTGAGGCCGGCCAGTGGCTGACCAATTGGCACGGATTCGCCCTGATAACGCGTCACATCCTGAAGCGTGGCAGAAATGGTGGTTTCAGTCGGCCCATAAGCATTGATAACTCGAATAGCCGAGCCATAATGGCCCTGCCAGGCGCGCAGTGCCGCACTTTGCATTTGCTCACCGCCGACTGTAATGATCCGCATGCGTGAACCAAAATCGACTGGATTGGCCGCTAGCTGCTGCCAGTAAGCCGTTGGCAAACTCATCAGGCTCAGCTCGGCATTACGCGCCAGTTCGGCCAGCGCCTGACTATCAAGCAACTGTTTCTGCTCGGCCATCACCAGAGTTGCGCCACTGAGTAAAGTACAAAACACTTCTTCTGCAAAAACATCAAAACTGCAACTGGCAAATTGCAGGTAGTTGTCGGCCGGTGTAATAGCGTAATTGCTTTGCAAGCACGCCACATAATTGAGTACACTGCGATGAGCAACTTGTACTCCTTTTGGCTCACCCGTAGTGCCTGAGGTGTAAATCACATAACAAGGAGCGTTGCTATTGCACGTGTGCTGTACACAATCGCCTGACTCAGTTGAAATATCAGCCTCACAGGCTGCCAAATCAACTACCGGGCAAGCGGGCATACCTCCAAGCCAGTCTTGATCTGTGCTGATCAACAACGCGGCTCCTGCATTAGAGAGCATGTACTGACGCCTTTGTTCAGGTAGTGTTGGTGCGATCGGTAAATAGGATGCGCCAAGCTTGAGTGCGGCCAGAATCGCAATGACCAATTGTGGGCCCTGCTCCAGACATATCGCAATCACAGCCTGATCGACGGGCAGTGAATACCGAGACATCAGGTAATTTGCCAGTCGACCGGCGGCCTCATCCAGCTCGCCGTAGGTCAGTGTCTGAACGGGGAGCTTCGTCCCCGCCTGATAAAAGCGAATAGCGGTGTTTTGCTTGTTGCTGGCTGTAACCTGACCAAACGCCTGCTGCAACGTCTGATGATGAACAGCCTGTTTGCTCGCACCGGGCAGCTCGAAATAAGGTAGCTGGGTAGTTTGGTCTGGCCTCACCAACGGCAACTGAGCCAGCGTACTATCCGGTGCCTCCATGAAGGCAGTCAGTAAATCCGCTATCAGGCTCAGGCTCTGGCGCGCCTGCTGCGCGGTTAACATCGCGTCACGGTAGCACAGCGTTAGTGAAAGCTGTTTTGCAACACCAACTGCAAGCGTTATTGGATAATGCGTCTGGTCCCGCTCCGAGCATATTGTGACTTTAAACGGCGCGGTGTTTTCAGCCAACGGATCACTAGGGTAATTTTCAAACACATAAAGGGCATCAAACAAATCACTGCTGTTGTCAATCTGGCTCCATTGCTGGATCTGTGACAGTGGCGTATGTGCATGTTGCGCCAGTGATCCCTGCAACTCTTTGATCTGCGCAAGATAGTCATTGACCGACAAGTGCCCTGGAGTATGAATCAACACCGGCTGAGTATTGATGTACAAGCCAACCCGCTCTGCGACTCGAGGCAAGGATTCGGGACGCCCGGAAACAGTCTGACCGAACAACACGTAATCACTCTGACAACAGGTACGCAACCAATAGGCCCACGCCCCCTGAACCACTTGGTTGAGCGTCAGTCCACGTTGCTTCGCAAATGCACTGAGCTGGGCGGTAAAGTCAGTACTCAAGGTTTCTGTCAGCTCACTGACGCTGTGATTTTTTCCATCGCTGATGGCTAGGTGCTCTGTCACCAGCGTTGGCGTATCGACCTTTGCAAGTTGCTGTTGCCAGAACGCTTGCTCTGCCTGAATATCCCGCTTTTCAAGATATTCAACATAGTCGCGGAACGGATCCATGACAGATTTCACCATCCGGGTTTGCACTCTCGCATGATAGTGCTCAACCAGCTCAGCGAACAACACGGGCAAGGACCAGCCATCCATGATCATATGATGATACGTCCAGACAAACCCGTGACAATGCTCGCCAAACGGCACCAGCCTCAGGCGCATACAAGGCGCACCTTGTAAATCAATGGGATGCTGATATTCCTGTGCAGCCACCTGCGTCAGACAAGTTTCAACTGTACCGTCGTAAGATTGTGGCTCATCAATTTGCAAAGGCACAGTGCACTGCTCAAATACCACCTGAACAGGCTGATGTGGGGTGACAAAAAATGCCGTGCGCAAAATTGAATGATTGGCTGCCAGCTGCGCCCAGGCATAGGCAAAAGCCTCTGTATCTAAAACCCCTTCCAGTAACATCACTGACTGTTCAAGATAGGCGCTGTTGTCAGCACCTTGTGCATGAAACCACATGCCTTGCTGCAGAGGCGTCATTGGATAGATATCGGCAACACCTTGCCCTGCTTTGTCCAGCAATTGATCCAGTTGTAGTTTGTCGAGCTGCGGCAGCAGAGGAAAGTCACTGGGTGTGAAATAGTGCTCTGTCTGCGTGACACAATGCGCAAGTACTTCTTCAATGGCCTGCTCAAAACGCGTGCTCAGCTGCCTGGCATCTTGTTCAGAATAATAATCAGATGCGCACTCCAGCGTCACTGACAAACAGCCGCCCGTCACCGCCGCGGTAATTTGTAATGCCCCGAACACGTTATCCAGCTCGCTACGAAGCAAGCCTGTGGGCTCAGCGGCGTCACCAAGCAAGCCACTGTGCTGCAAGACCGTATCAAGCTGCCCCAGATAGTTGAAAAAGACCTGTTCACGGGTATTTATATTCAATGAATCCCTGATCTGAGGCTCCGGGTGGGCATGGCGCAAAGCGCCAAATTCGCTGCCATGGCGGGTGGTCCAGGCAAGTTGTTCTTTAACAGCGCAGATAACCTCGGTCAGTGCCGACCCCGATACAACACTGCCACAAGTTAAACGCAGCGGGAATAAAGCGGTTAACCAGCCAATGGTACGACTGGCATCCAGCGCACCTTGCAGCTGTGCACGACCATGGCTTTCGAGCATCACCACCTGATCTGTACACTGATAGTGACGTATCGCAAGCCACTGCCACGCACTGAGCAATAAGGTTTGGATATTACTTCTGTACGGCCGGTTTGCCTCATTCAGCAGCTGCTGTGTTTGAGACTGGCTGAACTGTATTTTATTGATAATGGCCGTGGTCAGCTGACTGCCCGTAAAACTTGCGCCCAGCGGGCGTTGGCACCGGGAGACCGCCGCCGCATCCTGCCATCTGGCAAGATATTGGGTTTCCTGAGCGCGGTCCTGAAGATAAAACGCAATGGCATCCAGCGAAGCACTGGCTGGCAGTAACTGCACAGCCTGTCCGCTTTGAACCTGAGCGCAGGCCTGCTCAAGATCGGCCAGCAAAATACGCCAGGACACGCCATCAATGAGTAAATGATGAGCAATCACCAGTAGCCGATCAGCTTGTTCCGTGTCTGGTGTCACGATATGGCACATGTGCAGCAAGGGTGAACCGTCAAAAGTAAACCCCGCCTGTGCCGGCGCACAGATCTCCGCCAGAGCATCCCGCCAGCAACTGCCTTTGGCGCTAAAGTCGTAAGCATGGCACACATCCGCGCTGTCTAGCTGCTCCATGATGTGTAATTGTTCACCCTCTCTGACAGACAGTCTGAGCGCATCATGACACTGTATCAGCCCCTGGACTGCATCGCACAAATGTGCATAAGAAACGGACTTATCTATGCTCAACATGACCGCCTGGTTCCAGTGCTCGGGCACCGCAAAAGCCTGCTCGAAAAACCAGTGCTGGATTGGATGTGGGGTCAATTTGCCGACAAAATGCTGCTGCTCACATTCACACTCGGCAATGCTGGATTGCGCAGTGTTAGTGATAAAGTTTGCTGCCAAAGCGTCCGCTGTACTGTGTGTAAAAATATCAGCCACAGAGATGGCAATATCAGCAGCTCTGGCCCGGCTGGCAAGCTGAATGGCCAAAATGGAATCACCGCCACTGGCGAAAAAGTCATCCTGGGCTTGCAGGTCCGTTGTATTCAGCAGTGACCGCATTAGCGTTAAAATCGGATTGTGTTCAGCGTTTGCTGCGCCGCTCATCTCAACCGGTGCGACTTTTTCAACGTCAGACTGCGCAGCCAGCTGCGCCAATGCACGATGATCAAGCTTGCCATGAGCAGTCAATGGCAACGCCTGCAAAACGATAAATGCATTTGGCACCATGTAATCTGGCAAATGAGCACGAAGTGCAGCACGCCAAACTTCACCCGAGTCGTGCCCAGATTGCGCAGCCTCAGGCACCACAAATGCCGTCAACTGTTTGTTACCTGGGTGCGTTTGCGTTATCAATACTACGCAGTCCGCAACACCAGCCTGCTCACGCAATTGATGCTCAATTTCAGCCAGTTCAATGCGATAACCACGTAATTTAACTTGCGCATCATTACGCCCTATGTACGCAATGCGGCCATTATTAAGCCGCCGAACCAGGTCGCCACTGCGATAAACGCGCACACATTCACCGTTATCCAGTGTCAGTTCAGTGAACTTTTCATCGCTCAATTCGGGCTTATTCAGATAGCCCAGAGCCAGGCCTGCGCCTGCAATATAAAGCTCTCCGACCATGCCGTCGGGCACACTGCGACCATGCTCATCAATTATGAAAATCGCACAATTGTCCACCGGCAGACCAATGTCCGGCTGCTGCTCGCTATGCCACGCAACTTGACCCGAGGTTGCCACTACAGAAGCCTCTGTGGGTCCATAGTTATTAACTAGTTTAAATTCATACTGACCTCGGACCGGATTCAGCCTGTCACCTCCAACCAACAAATATTTTAACTTTGCCGGTGTAAAGGCTGAGTCTGCCAGCATGACTTCTGCAATGGGCGTTGCCAAAAAGCAATGGCTTACTCCCTCTTCGGTCAACAATGTTGACAATAATTGCGGATCATTCAGATGCGCGCTGCTAACAAACACCAGCTGTGCACAGGCGTTCAGATAGGGCCATATTTCCCAGGTAGCCGCATCAAACGCGATGTTGGCGGTCTGGCTGCCGACACTGTGCTGGTCCAGTGCAAAGGAGCGCTGATGCCAGTGACACAAGTTTGTTAGCCCACGGTGTGGGATCATGACGCCCTTGGGCTGTCCTGTGGTACCCGAGGTATAAATCACATAAGCAAGCTGACCAGCATCGATTGCTGGTAACGTCATTTGTGCATAGATGGCACACTGCGCGTTCAGGTCAGGACTATCGAGCCATACCTGCTGGCAGTCCTGATATGCCGCAAACCGACTGGCAAAGCGCTTTTGCGTCAACAACCAGCGACTGTCACTGTCGCTGACAATGTGTCTGATGCGTGCTTCGGGGTAATCCGGCGACACAGGCACATAGGCCCCACCGGCTTTGAGGGTCGCCAGCATGGCCACCACTAAATCGATACCAGCATCGCAGCTGACCAATACTCTTTGTTGTGGCTCCAGACCCCGGCCGACCAGATATTTGGCCACCGCGCCGGCGCGTGCATCAAGTTCACTATAGGTGAGCATGCTATCCGCTGCGGGATCCTTAATTGCGACTTTATTGGGTGTCTGACTGGCAAACCGAGCGAGCTGCTCAACCAGCGTGGTGTGTTCGGATACACTGTGCGACTGCCCGTTAATTGCCTGGTATCGCTGAAGTGTCAAAGGAATATCGGCGATGCGAAGCTCGGTGTTATTCGCCAGTGCATTGAGCATCACGTTAAACGCCTCGCTCATGCGGGCAATACTGGCGGCATCAAACAAACCTGTGTTGTAACACCAGCTAAGACGCAGTCCGTCCGCAGTTTGTACCGCACTCAGTTCGATATCGAACTTAGCTGACACGGACACCGCTTGCTCCGGGCACACTTCTATATCAGCCAGTTGCAGCTGTGTGTCCAGCCGGGGATTGAGTGAAAAACTCAGCTGAAACACGCCCTGATGACTGAGGTCGCGTGACACATTAAGCGCATCGAGGATCTGCTCGAAGGGCATTGCCTGATGGGCCTGAATGTCTATCATCAGTGCTTTTTGCTGATTCAGCAGCTCACCAAAAGTTATGTGTGGCGTAAAGTGCGTACGAATTGGCAAGGTATTGATGAAAAACCCTACCAAAGGCTGCAACTGGCTATGTTCCCTTCCCGAAAAAGGCGTACCAATCACCACATCGTCGCAACGACTGTATTTGCCAACAAATAATGCAAACGCAGTCTGCAACCAGGTAAACAAGGTGATATCGTTGTGGTGGCACTGGGCTTCAATAGATTCGAGCTGCGACAGGTCAAGGTGTGCAATGTGTACTGCACCATGCGTATCCGGTGCATTGGTTCTGGCCCGATCCAGTGGCAACTGATGCAGTGGTGGTGCATCTGCCAGGTGCGCTAACCAAAAGTCTTTGTGTGCCTGCAAAGCTTCACCTTGCAGGGTCTCGCGCTGCCATTGTGCATACTCGGCGTATTGCAATGGCAAAGGTTGCGACAGCAACTCAGGTAGTGGCTGCCCCGTGGCATAGTGTTGATAGAATGCCGCCAACTCCGAAGTTAAAATCTCCAAAGAGTGTGCATCCGCTGCGATATGATGCAAATTAACACGCAGTTGATGCAAGCTATCACTGCATGACATCAGGGTCAGCCGCACCATCAGGTCCTGACTCAGATCAAAGGTTTGCATGGCATCGTCGCGCTGTGCGCTAAGCCAACGTCGCTGCTGCGCCTCTGGTGCCAGAGCGCGTGCATCTATGTAGTGCAAAGGCAGTTCAAAGTCGGAATTAAGCACCTGCTGTGGTCTGCCCGCGTCATCGAGCAGTATTTTACTGCGCAGCACCTGATGGCGTTCAATGATAGCCTGCCAGGCCTGCTTAAATGCAACCAGGTTTAATGGGCCCTGGAGAGTGAAAGCCGCGGGCATGTGATACTGCGCTGAGTCAGGCGTCATGTGTTCGACTGTCCACAGTCGCGACTGCGCAAAAGACAAGGGCAAAGGTTGCGTGGTCTGTGTACGTGGAATATCAAACGCCGAAGCACTTTGATCACCGGCTTGAGTGACCACTTTTGCCAGCTCAGCAACACCCGGGTTCTGAAACACATCTTTTAATGTGACAGGCAGACTATGATGCTCCCTGAGCTGACTTACCAGTTGCGTGGCCAGCAAAGAATGTCCGCCCAGGCGGAAAAAATGGTCATCCAGGCCGACCTGCTCCACCCCCAGTAAACTCGAAAAGCACGCAGCAATTACATGTTCAGTATCCGTAGTTGGTGCACGATACACCGCTTCTTGCTGCAAAACGTCCAGTGCCAGCAGCGCCTTTTTGTCTATTTTGCCATTGCTGGTCAGGGGTAAAGTGTCGACAACCACCACATTGGTGGGCAACATAAAGTCGGGCAGTGAGCTACGCAAATACGCTTGCAGCTGAGTCAGCGGCTCTGCCAGCTCAACACCGGGACACGGAACCACAAACGCGCTGATCCGCGCACCTTGCTGGTCATTGCGGTTGAGTAATACGCTGACAGCTTGTAGTTGTGGATGCTGGCGCAGCTGATTTTCAATCTCTCCGAGCTCAATACGATAACCACGCACTTTGACCTGATCGTCGGCCCGACTAATGTATGTCAGCTCGCCATCTGGCAGAAAACGCACCAGGTCGCCGGTTTTATACAGTTTTTTGTCACTTGATGCGGCGAACGGATCGGCGATAAAGCGCTCAGTATTGAGCGTTTCTCTTTGCCAGTAACCCCGGCACACCCCCTCACCACCGACATATAACTCGCCCACCGCCCCCATTGGCAACAGCTGTTGATGTTTGTCCAGGACATAACACGACGTGGTTGGAATAGCATGGCCGATATTACTCACTCCCAGCGCTAAATCCGCTTGCGTGAGTCGCTTAAAGGTCACATGCACTGTGGTTTCGGTGATCCCGTACATGTTTATCAACTGGCAGATGTCGAATCGGTTAGCCCAGGGCCTGAGCTTGCCCGGCTGCAAAGCTTCTCCCCCGAAAATCACATAGCGCACCTGACAGCGCGCCTGATCCGCTTCGGGTAGTGCGCACATCGCTGATTGCAGGACATAAAACGCACCGGGTGTCTGATTGAGTATTGTCACCTTCTCGTTCAGTAAACACTGAGCGAAGGCCTGGGTATCCTGGCTCACTGCCTTGCTGACCACCACCAGTTTTGCGCCAAACAGTAAGGCGCCATACATTTCCCAAACCGAAAAATCGAAGCAAAATGAATGGAACAAAGTCCACACATCATGCTCATCGAAGTCAAATAAAGCAGGTTCTACGTGTAATAGGCGCACTACATGACGGTGTTCTATCTGCACGCCTTTAGGACGGCCGGTGGTACCTGAGGTATAAATCATATAAGCCAGGTGATGTGGCTCAATATCCAGTGCTAAGTTATCGCTAATCGCAACGCCATCGTAAAGAGCTTCATCGTCAATGTTGATGAGCTGCTCAGCGCAGGTGTCAAAGCGTGCCTGAGTATAGTTGTCGCAAATCAACCAGCGACTGCCAACATCACCGATGATGTATTCAATCCGGTCTCTGGGGTAATCCGGGTCAATGGGTACATACGCTGCCCCGGCTTTTAATATCGCCAGTAAAGTCACCACCATATTCACAGAGCGAGTGACACTAACGGGCAACATGGCTTGGGGTGTGATACCACATTTCACCAGCACTCTGGCAAGCCGGTTTGCCCGGTTGTTCAGCGCCTGATAACTCAAACGTTCCAGCTCATCGACCACGGCGATCCGCAGACCAAAGCGCTCAACTTTTGCTTCGAACAGGCTCACCAGCGTCTGGCTGGTATCCCAATGGGTGTCTGTGTATTGTGCATGTGCCAAAATAGTCTCAGTTTGCTGCTCGCTGAGTAACGCAACATGCCCAACCTGCGTTTGCGGCGCGTCAACCAGCTGCTCCAGCATAACCGCGAAACTCTCAGCCCAGTGCGCTATGCTTTCGCTGCGATACAGATCGCTGTCGTACTTCCAGTTGAGCGTAAGTGAATGGGTCTCATTGTCCAGAATGGCACTGAGCTCCAGGTCACATTTTATGTCGATTTTGTCACTGCTGGCTGTTTGCTCTACCACACTTAAACCAGGCAGATTCAGAGTATGTGCCGATGTATTTTGTTCCAGCGTAAACAAAATCTGTACCAGCGGATGGTGGCTCATGTCACGCTCACACTGTAACGCCTCAACGACTTTATCGAACGGCACTTCCCGGTGCTCAAATACTGCCAGGATTTGCTCTTTTTGTTGCTGTAACCAGTCGTTAAAGCGCATTGACTCAGTGACTTTGGCCGGGATCACCAGCGTATTCACAAACAGGCCAATCAAGGGCGCTAACTCAGGGTGGTCGCGCCCCAGCACAGGCGTACCAACAACCACCTGCTCATTTTGCGTTAACCGGCCAACAAACAGCATAAAACTGCTGAGCAACCACATAAATGGCGTAACCGATTGGCTGGCACACTGGGCCTGGATGCCGACAGCCAAGGATGGGCTCAGGGTCTGACGATAAACCCGGCCACAGTGTGATTGTACCGCCGGGCGAACAAAGTCTCCGGGCAGAGATTGGATCGGATCCAGGTCTGACAGCGCTTGCTGCCAGAACGAGAGCTTGTTCGCCAGATACTCGGGTTTCAGAGTATTTTGCTGCCAGCTTGCGTAATCACCATACTGTATCTTCAGAGGTGCCAATTGAGGGGCTTTATCCTCGTTTAACGCTGCACGGTAAAGCGCTTCTAACTCTTTGACCAACACCTGCATCGACGCGCCGTCGGACACGATATGGTGCATATTGAACGCCAGATAGTGAGTTTGCTGATCAGATATCACTAAGGCTCGTAACAGTACATCGTGCGTTAAATCAAATGGCCGAGCCAGAAACTCTGTCAGTTGGGTGCGGATTGTCTGCGCCCGTTCGGTCTCAGGCCAGGCGCTGGCATCGCGCCACTCAAACGGCGTTTCAAATGCCTCTGTCACGTGCACAACAACGCCCTGATCACCTTGACTGTCGGCGATAAAATGACTGCGTAAAGCGTCATGACGGATGATAAGGGCGTGGATGCTCGCCTGCAGCGCATTGATGTCCAGGTGGCCGGTAAGGACAAATTCAGCGGGCATATAGTACTGACTGCTGCCCTGTAACTGCTCGATGAACCACAGCCCCTGCTGCGCATAACTGGCAGGCAAAGGCAGTGAGCTATCGACTTTTGCTATCGTCGAATACGCGCCCGATACCCGCGCCTCACCCTGCTGCTGTTGAAAATAGGCAATGATCTCAGCTTTATTCGCCACTATGCGCTGTTTGAGCTCATCCGGGAACGCGCCTTGTTGCTTAAATGCCAGTGCACCGTTTTTTTCATACAAGGTGATGCCTGCACGCAATGCATCTGCGATTAACTGCTCAATTATTATCAACTGTTCCGTCATTACAAAAACATCTCTTCTGAAGTGTCGTTTTCGTTATCATCCTGTGCCTGATGTGCCATGGCCTGTTGAATTTCAACCCACTGGGCCAGTGCAGCCACGGTCGGCCGCTCAAACAGCGTTCTGACTGACATACCGACACCCAGTCGTTCTTCAATCAGTCCGATGCATTGCGTCGCCAGCAATGAATGACCGCCCAGGCTAAAGAAGTTGTCTTCAACACTGATTGAAGTGCGTTTCAGCACTGACGCCAAAATATCCGCCAGGACAGCCTCCACATCAGTGCGCGGTGCAATGAGTTTATCCACAGAGTCACATTGTGCCCCCAGCGCATGAAGCGCCCGCGCGTCTACCTTGCCGTTGGCAGTCAGAGGAATTGTATCAGTCAGTACATAGCGGTAAGGCACCATATAAGCGGGCAGCGATTCACTCAGTCGTGCCGACAGTTCGGTGGCAACCCCGGCATTCACCAACTCTGCCGGTTCAGGACGTGCCAGGCCCTCATCTGGCTTAGCGACCAGGTAGGCCTCCAGGTTATCAGCGGCTTCATTCAGCACCACCACAGCCTGTTCAATTCGCGGGTCTTGCTGCAATTGCTGAGCAATTTCCTGAGGCTCAATGCGATAGCCTCTGAGCTTCAGTTGTGCATCAAGTCGATGACAAAACTGCAGTGCACCCGGCGTACCATCATCATTGACAGACCAACGCACCAAATCGCCACTGCGATAGAAGCGCTGCTCACTTTGCTGCACGCCAACAGGCAGCCAGACAAACTTTTCATCGCTCAGGTCACGACGATTCAGATAGCCCAGAGCGAGGTTATTCCCCCCAATATACAGCTCCCCCATGACCCCGGCCGGGACCGGCTGCATCTGTTCATCCAGCACCAGCAAATGCGTATTAGCGATTGGCTGACCGATAGGAACCTGGATCATCGATTGTGCTGAAAGTCGGTCAATCTCCTGTTTGTCACACTGATAAGTACTGGTGCCCACCGTGGCTTCGGTTGGACCGTACTCATTAATCCAGCAGACATTCGGTAATCGTTCACTCAGTTCGGCTAACAGCGCAACAGGTAATGCCTCACCGCCCACGACCACTTTATGTGCAGCGTCAAAGGAACGCTCATCCGACAGGCCACATTGTTTCAGTATTGCAACAACCCCTTGTAAATGTGCTGGCGTCACTTTAAAGACCCCAGCAACCTTGCCGCACAGGCGGTTAGCCAGCTCTTTTAACATTCGCTCGTCATCAGCCAACATATCTATGCATACCCCCTGCAATAACGCAGGCCAGATAGCGGTTACTGTGGCATCAAACGCCAAGGGAGTGCTGACAACGCTAAAGCTGGGCTGCTCATCCAAATACGCATGACAAGCATGGTCAAGGTAGAGCGCCAGACTGCCATGTGATATCGCGACGCCTTTAGGCTGGCCTGTGGTGCCTGAGGTATAAATCACATAGGCCAGATCTGAAGATTCACTGCTGGCAAAACGCGCATGCAGCTGCCTCGGTTGCCAGCTCTGTGGGCTATCCATAACCAGCACGGACAATGGCGGCTGCTGCACGGCATCAATCACGGGCTCTAACTGTGACAGGAGTTTGTTGTTGGTAATCAACCAGCTTGCACCACTGTCACGCACAATAAACTGACAGCGCGACGCAGGCAGTGTCGGATCAATCGGCACATAGGCGGCACGCACTTTAAAGGCCGCCAGCATAGCAACCAGCTGGTCACACTCAGCGCCGAGACACAAGGCAATGCGTGCTCCCGGCTTAACGCCCTGCTCCAGCAAGTAACTGGCCAGGGTATTGGCCTTTTGCTCTAACGCCAGATAGCTGAGCATGCATGCATCCGCATCACGCACGGCCAGTTGATTTGCGGCACTCTGTACCCGGGCGGTGACCTGACTGTGAATACACTGTGTTGATATGGCCGTGTCTGCGCCCTTGATGCTCACCAGTTGCTGCTGACGCGACTGAGTCAACAAAGCTAAGCGCTCCACCTTGTGCTCAGGCGATTTAAGAATGGTACTGATCAATACCTCGAAAGATTCAGCCAGTGCTGCGACTGTCGCGCTCTTAAACAGCGCTGAGCTAAAATTCCATTCCAGCTCAATGCCATCACCCTTTTCAATTGCATTGACCTCCAGGTCAAACTTCATCATGGGCTCACTCGGCGTTTCTACTTCAATATGCAACTGAGGCAGCACCAAATCTGTGGTTTCGTTGTTTTGCAATGCAAACAAAATCTGGAAAATGGGCTGATGCCCCAAGTTACGCTCGGGCTTAAGCGCTTCCACCAACTGCTCAAAGGGCAGCGCCTGATGCTTAAACGCATCCAGGATCACCTGTTTTTGCTGCTCCAGTAACTGATTAAAGCTTTGCCCAGACTGGGTGCGCGTGCGAATCACCAACGTGTTGACGAAAAAGCCAATCAAATTAGCCACTTCATTGTGTTCACGACCCGCAACCGGTGAGCCAATCACCACATCGTTTGTCTGGCTGTAACGCTGTACCAGCAATGAAAATACCGTATGCAGCCACATGAACAAGGTCACGCCTTGTGCTTTACAGTGTTCATGAATGGCTCGGGTGAGCGCGGCACTCAGACGTTGTGTGTGTCGCGAACCATTCAGCTGAGCCATGGCAGGACGCGGATAATCAAGTGGCAATTGGTGCAGCGGAGGATGGCCTTCTAAGGCTGTCTGCCAGTGTTGTAAATCTGCCTGATTAGCCTCTTTCGCCCAAATGTTGCGCTGCCAGTGTGCAAAGTCGCCATATTGCACAGCCAATGGCTGAGTCAGCTCAGCAGGCAACTGGTAGCCGGATTCTTTGGCAAAGTGACGATAGAATGCGATAAACTCCCGCACCAGAATGGCCATCGACCAGCCGTCGCTGGCAATATGATGCATATTGAAGTGCACCCGATAATCGTCTTTGGCAAACTCGACCAACAATACCCGCAACAGCAGATCCTGGCTCAGGTCGAATCGCGCAGTCGCGTTGTCATGCGCTCCCTGCTGCCAACGCTGTTGCCGGGCACGTTCGCTCATTTTCGTCAAATCTAGCTGAGTTAACGGCAACTCGAATTGCTCGCTCACCTGCTGCACAGGTTCAGCCGCCCCCTCCACTTTCACTATCCGCGACCTCAGCACCTCATGACGTGCGATTAGCGCCTTCAGCGCTTCACTGAAAGCAGCCTTATCGAGTGTGCCGCTGAATTTAAACCCGGCTGGCATGTGGTACTGGGTGCTCGACTCCTGGAGCTGCTCAATCAGCCACAGCCTCTGCTGGGCAAACGATAAAGGTAATGCCTGTTCCCGTGATACAGGCTGAATAGCATGCACAGCTGAGATAGGCTCACAGTGCTCCAGTGCCTGCGCCAATGATGCAATGGTTGGTGTTTTAAACAGCTGAGGTAACGTCACCTCAAGGTTTTTCTGTTGACGAATTTGACTGATCAGCTTGATGGCCAATAAGGAATGACCGCCGAGGTCAAAAAAGCTGTCGTGCAGGTCGATATGCTCAGTCAGCAAAGTGTCACGATAGAGCTGATATAAATAAGACTGCATGGCTGTCAGCGCTGTCAGGTCTATACTTTTGCTGGCTCTGCCTTCTCCCTGCTGCGCCAGGGCTTTGAGTGCTTTGCTGTCTACTTTGCCATTGGCGGTAAGCGGGATAGCCTCAACACGATTAAACTGCCCAGGGATCATATACGGCGGCAGATACTGCGCCAGATGATTACGCAAATGGCTGTCCGGCGGTACGTTACCGTTAAGGTAAAGAAGGTGGGCCTGCAACAACTGCTGCCCTTCATCAACTGACACCGCACAGTCGCGAACACCATCCAATTCGCGAAGATAATGACAAATCGCATTAAGATCGATGCGATAGCCCCGCAGTTTGATTTGCTCGTCGGTACGACCACAATATCTTAGATAACTCAGTCTGCCCTGCTCATCGCTCTGCCACTGTACCAAATCTCCACTGCGGTAGAAACGCATTGGCGGCTGATCAGCCACGCTCAGGGTGACAAATTTGGTTTGATTCAGCGCATCCAGATTGACGTAACCCGGGCTGACCACTGCCCCTCCAATCAATAACTCTCCAGGAGTATTAGCAGGCACTGGTTGATCGCACTGATCGACCACCAACATAGCAACGCCCGGATTGGGCAGACCGATCGGCACATCCGGATAACGCAGTGCCGCCTGCGGATTCAGATCCGGAGTGAGCGAAAAGACGCTACAGCCCACGGTTGCCTCAGTCGGACCATATTCATTAACCCAGGTGCAAGCCGGCAGCTTAGCGCGCAGCGCAATCAGTAAATCACTATCGAGTGCCTCACCCCCAATCACTATGGTATGGGGTGCGCTATTGCTACCCAGCTCATCCATCAGCGCCTGTACTGCCCGCAAATGCGCCGGCGTCAGTTTGAATAAACGCGGTCGGATGGCATTGAACAGAAGTTCAGTAATGGCCGCAAGCTGATGAGGGCCCTGAGTCACGATTTCAACCTCACCGCCACACAGCAAGGGGGGAACCAGTGCGGTGATCGTGGCATCAAATGCCAAAGGTGTACTTACCACCGCAAGTGGTAAGGTCGCGTCGGCGTCCAGATACGTATCCATGGCATGAGATAAGTAAACATTCAGATTGCCATGGCTGATCATCACGCCTTTTGGCCGCCCGGTTGAGCCCGACGTATAAATGATGTAACACAAGCGCAGGGCATCTGAAGTCTGCGATTCCCCTAACTCCTCCAGGCCAGGAGCAGACACTGGGTAACCGGCAAAATTTGACTCAACGTCAAATAAATCGTCCAGAAACAAAAAATCAGTGCCACTATCAATGAGTTTTTCAGTATCTTCGCTGAGTGCCAAAATCATCACAATATCTGCATCTTCTACGATATAAGACAATGATTTTTCTGGTGTATCGTAATGCAAGGGCACATAGACGTGACGTGTTTTAAGAATAGCCAGTACCGCAATAACCATGGCAGGACCGGACGGGAGTAATAAGGCAATCCGGCTTTGCTCATCAAACCCCATTTCAAGCAGGCAGTGCGCCAACTGATTGGCACGCTGCTCCACTTCCAGATAACTGTATGATTCACCATTACATCGCAGTGCAATGCTATGAGGCTGGATCTCAGCAATCGCGCTGAAGTGATGGTGCCAACCAATATCACTGCTATCTTGTTCATTCTGGGGGGCACTATAGGAAAGTATCTGTACCAGCTGCTCTGGGTCTATCAAGTTCAGCTCGCTCACGCGGCGTTGCGGTGCTTCCAGGCAGGCACTCAGCAACTGGGTGTACTGACGGGCGAAAGACTCAATGCTGTGCTCGCGCCACAAGGCACTATCGTAGAGCCATTCAATCTGCAAAGTGTCGCCACAATCAATCACTGACACTTCCAGATCCAATTTAGCGCTTCGTACGCCGGTGTCATTCACGGTGACATCCAGGCCTTCCAGTTGCAGTGCTTCGTTGATCTGGTTGTTGACCCGAAAGACCACCTGAATTAACGGATGAATACCCAAACTCCGCTCGTTGTTGAGCGCTTCAACCAACAAATCAAACGGGATATGTTGATGAGTCAGCGCACTTTGCAGTGTCTCATTGCTTGTCGTCAACACATCACTGAACGTCATATCCGACTCAATATGATGACGCAGCACCAGAGTATTGATAAAGTTGCCAATAACAGGCTCAAGTTCACTGAACTCGCGCCCGGCAACCGGCGTACCCAACGCCACGTCAGATTGACCCGACAGCCGGCTCATCCATAACGCAAAGGCACTCTCCAGCACACCAAACAAGGTTTGTCCGCTTGTCACAACAAAGCGGCGCAGTACCTGGGTTAAGTCAGCTGGCAGCTCGTAACAATGTAAAGCCCCCCCACTAATCACTCGGTTTTCCCGTGAGTTATCTTGGGGTAATTCATGGACCCGGGGCAAGTCAGCCAGCTGATTTTGCCAGTACGTCAAACTCGTTTGCCACTGAGGCTGAGTGGCCAGGCTCCGTTGCCAGTGCACATAGTCAATGTAACTGTGCGTGAGCTTTGGCAACCCTGTTTGAGTGCCCTCATAGGCCTGGCGATAAGCGGTTTCCAGTGCGCGACACAACACCCCGATTGACCAACCATCTGAGACAATATGATGCATAGTCACGATAAGCACATACAGTTGTGCATCGAGTTGCAGCAGCTGACCTCGTAATAGCAGCTCCTGCTTCAGGTCGAATCCGGTATGATAATCCTCAGCCAACAGCTGACGCAGGGTGTCTGCCTGCCGTTCATCATCAAAGCCACTTAAATCCCGTTGCCGTAACACAAAGTTCAGGGTGTCATTGAAAGACTGGACCGCTTCGCCCTGCTCGTTTTGGTCATAATTAAATCTTAGAATGGCGTGCTGCTGAACCACCTGTTCAAATGCCTGAGACAAGGCCGCGATATTCAACGCACCTTTAATCGTGAAAGCGCCCTGCAAATTATATTGCTTGCTGTGGCCCTGCATCTGATCAACAAACCAGATCCGCTGCTGTGCAAAAGACAGAGGATGCGCGCCAGATTGATCGACCGTCACTAAGTTATGGCCTACATGAATGTCCTGTCCAAGCAGGCAACGTTCCAGTTTCTCCACCGTGGGGTTAGCAAAAATGACTTGCAGAGACAACACTCGTTCAAATCTGGCGCGAATATGATTAGCAAGTCGCATGGCCAGTAAAGAATGACCACCGATTGCGAAAAAGTCATCGTCTGCCGAGACCTGAGACACACCTGTCAGGTCACTGAATAAGGTGGCCAGCTGTTGCTGTAGCTCTGTTTTAGGTGGCGTATAATTACGTGTTTCGTTGAGCGATAAAGTTGCCAACTGTTTACGGTCAACTTTACCATTACTAAGCACTGGCAGTTTTTCCAGTGCTTTGAAATGGCTGGGGATCATGGCCTGAGGTAAAAGCGCACTGAGTGCATCTCGTAAAACATCAGAGGTAACCACCTCCTCCTCACCGGCAGCAACGTAGTAGGCCACAAGCGTATCAATATTGGCCTGTTTACGGGCGATAACAACCGCACTTTTTACCTGAGGCAGTGCTGTCAGTTTTGCTTCAATTTCACTAATATCAACGCGGTAGCCACGGATCTTGGGTTGATTGTCCAGACGGCCCAGATATTCCAGCTCACCCCGATGAGTTAACCGAACTCTGTCACCGGAACGATAAAAGCGCGCTAATTTTCCATTTTGCATTTCACAGTGAACAAAGTAACGATCTGTCAGCTGTGGCGCACGCAGATACCCATCGGCCAGGGACGAGCCACCAATATAAAGCTCTCCCGGCATACCCAATGGCACCGGCTGAGCCTGTTCATCCAGTACCAGCACCCGGGTATGTGCCAGCGGCTTACCAATGGGGTAATGTTCACTGTTGGCATGTCTTTGAGCAGTAACGGTATGCGTTGTCACTCCGATACAGGTTTCGCTGGGGCCGTAGTGATTAACGATATGGGCTGTCGGATAATGCTCCTGTAACTCGCTCACTAAGGCTACATCCAGTGCTTCACCGCCGAGTATCCACTGCTCTATCGCTGGCTGGTTCTCACCCATAGCTGCAATTTGAGGTATTAGCTCACGAGCAAATGACGGCGTTATTTTTAGCATATTGACCTGCTGTATCGTGAGCATCTCTACCAGATACTGAGGTTCTGGTAGTGTGCGGCTCCCTGGCATAACAACTGAGCCCCCCTGCGCAAGCACCGGGTAGATACCCGTCAGGCAAAGATCGGTCGCAAGTCCAGTGACAATCCCGGCCCGCGTATGCAACGAAAACTCTATACGATGCGTAATCGACTCACAGTAACTGGCCAGGGCACCATGGCTCATCGCCACACCTTTTGGTTTACCCGTCGACCCGGAGGTGAAGATCACATAAGCCAGGTCTTGTGCATCGCGCCTCAGCGCTACTTCTGACTCTTCTGATAGAGTGCGGTTTTGTTCTAACAGCTGATGAAAATCCCACGCCACAATGTCGCGCTCATTCAGTGCGGCTTGCACCTGCTCTGTCATCATTTCAGCATCACACACCAATAATGTACGACAGCCAGCCTGCGCCATAATTTCTAAAATCCGCAGTACAGGGGTATCCTGCTCTATGGGCAAATAAGCGGCCCCGGCGCGCATCACGCCTATCAGCGCAACCAGGCTGTGAACCTGGCGATTGACCAGCACGGCTACCACTTCTTCACCCTGTGCAACGTCATTGAGCGCACCAGCCAGACTGGCGCTTTGTCCACCGAGTTCAGCGTAACTCACTGACTGAGATGGATTATCAGCATCCACAATTGCCATGTGTCTTGGTGTCGACTGTGCGTGGGCCAGGATCTGAGGCAACAGCAAAGGCGCTGATGTCGTGTCAGTCGCTTTGTTCAGTTGTTGTTGCGCAGCTTCCACTGACGGCAATTTAACCCCGCCAAGTGACTGAGCCAGATCGTCATTTAACGTGCGCACTAACGCCTCGAAATCACAGGCAATCTGAGCAATCAACTCGGACGAAAACAAGCCAACATTATATTCAAGTTCAGCCTGCATGCCGTTGTCATGCGTCGTTAAATTTAAGGTCAGATCAAATTTGGCAGTGTGGTTATTAAGCGTGAATAGCTGCGCTTCCAATTCGCCGGAACGCAATGGTGTTACTGGCAACGCATCATAGTTAAACAGCACACTAAACAACTGAGAAGTATCCGCCAGCCTGGCAAGTGTGTCCTGAGAAACACTTTGATTTTCCAGCGCCTGAGTCATCTTTAACTGAGTACTACGAGCCAGCTCGTTAAACAACATCCCCCCATCCAGCTGCTGACGCAGTGGCAGGGTATGAATAAAACAGCCGATCATGGACTCAAACTCACTCTGCTCTCGACCCAGCACTGGGACCCCAACCGTGATGTCCTGTTGCTGGCTGTAGCGATGAAGCAACACATAAAAAACGCTCAGTAGCGCAGAAAATGGCGTGACGCCCAGCTGCTGACAGCTGTGTTCGAAACGCTGGCAAAGCGCCTCACTCAGTGTAAATTGATGACTGGCACCGCGAAACGAGGGCTCAGCCTGGCTGGCAAAGCTGGTGGGCATTGAAAAAGACGAAAAGTCTGCAAGCTGTTGTTGCCAATAGGCATGCTGTTGCAGGTAGTCATCAGACTGTAAAAAGCGTTTTTCCCAATGTACATAATCCAGATATTGTAATGGTGCCGTCTGTGGCACCTCCTTTGATTGCAATATATCCAGCAATTCATTCACCAGCAACTGAACCGACCAACCATCAGCCACCAGATGATGCAGCATCAAATAGACCCAACGTCCCTGATTTTCATTCGCTGTGCTAATCAAAGCGGCGCGTATCGGTAACGCTTTTTGTAGATCAAACCCTTGCTGCAATAAAGGTTGTAACTCGGTTTCAATCTGCCCCTGGCTCACAGGCTCAGACACATACAATTGGGTTAAGGTCAGTGACAACTCGGTATTTACGCGCTGACATCCACCTTGTTCTGTAGCGAAAAATTGGCTGCGCAAAATATCGTGACGGGCCAGCAAGGTATTCAGGGCGGCTTCAAGCTGCGCTTTACCGACAGGCTGTGATAGCCTGAGTACTCCAGACATAGTGTAGGCAATATCGCCTCCATGATACTGGTCGATAAGCCAGATCCCCTGCTGGGAGGCGGATAGCATTCCCTGCTTCTGATGGTGCGCCTGCATATACTCTATCAGCGCCGGCTTGTGCGCTTTAATTTTATTGAGCTGTGCAGCTGGCACAGTTGCAAGGTGGGTACGCAGTTTCAGGCGACCCTCTTGCAGATAAACATAAATACCCTGACCATCCAGTTCGGCCAATAACGCTTCAATCGCTGAATTTTCCATACTTACAAGTCCATCTCCGTCATGGATTGATCATCTAATGCCACACTGATATCGCGACCACTGACAATATTACTGAGGCGTTCAACGCCTTGTGAGTCTGTCACTGGCCCTGCACTCACCAACTCATCAACACGCACTGCCAATTGCATGACACTGGGGTTATCAAAGATGTCTCCCACTGTCGCTCTGATAGCAAAGTGCTGGTTTAACCGGGAGATCAGCTGCATGGCCAGCACCGAATTGCCACCACATTCAAAGAAGTTGTGTCGGGTACCTAGCTGCTCGGTGTTTAGCAACTCGAGATAGAAGGCCAGGATTTGAGTTTCTACCGGGTTGTTCGGCGCGCATAAGGTGGTTTGTGTCGCATAGTTGGTGTCGGGTACCGTCAGCGCGTTACGATCCAGCTTGCCATTGGCCGTGGTTGGCCACTGCGAGAGCCAGCACAAATACTCCGGCAACATATAAGCTGGTAAGTGATTAGCCAACGCGCTGCGTAGCGCACTGATATTCCAGTGCTGTGCCAGCTCGCCCTGTTCAATGGCATAGGCACACAACGCCCTCTGATCTTGCGCTGTGGTTTTAATAAATACGCGCACATCCACATCACTCAGAACCTTACGCAACTGAGCCTCTATCTCGCCTAATTCAATCCGGTGACCGTGTAATTTGACTTGATGATCGAGGCGACCGTCTAGTTCAAATCGGCCATCAGCCAGTCTGCGGGCTCTGTCGCCGGTCCGATAAAGTCGTTCACTGTGTTCACCATCAAACTCATAGTTCACAAAACGGGCGTCTGTCAGCTCAGGGCGCGCCAAATAGCCATTGGCCAGGCCAGCGCCACCTATCCACAGCTCTCCCCATACGCCATCAGGCTGCATATCAGCACTGGATGTCGCATCTTCACTTAGTACAATCAGGCGCGTATTAGCGACAGGCTTGCCGATGGTGATGTGTTCAGGGTCAAGGATCTGAGTGGTTGCAGACCAAATGGTGGTTTCGGTGGGTCCGTACATATTCCACAGTGCTTTTGCCTGTGAAAGCAGTTGCGCAGCAAGTATCTCGGTCAGGGGCTCTCCGCCGCTCCAAACGGTTAATCCGGTAACACATTCAGGACGGGCCGAGAGCAGTAATTGCCATAAGGTTGGCGTAGCCTGCATGACAGTCACCGGATGTTGACCAATGAGCTCAAGCAGCGCATTTGGGTCACTACAGGCCTGGTCGCAAGCCAGCAGTACCGTTGCGCCAACCATCAGGGGTCCGAACAACTCCAACAATGCGATATCGAAGGCAATAGTGGTCACACTTAACAGGCAATCTGTGCGGCACAAACCGGGTTCTTTCACCATAGTGTGTAACAGATTTGCCAGCGCCCCATGACTGATCTCCACACCTTTGGGCTTACCAGTGGAGCCTGATGTGTAAATCACATAAGCACGTTGCTCGGGAGAAATTGCCTGGACTTCAAATGTGCTCGGACATGAAGCAATCTCAGTTTGCCGGGCATCCAGGTCAACAACCTCAATATGGGTATTAGCAATGGCAACCGCCGCTTCACTCAGCTCATCACACAACAAGAAAGCAGCCTGGCTATCGTTTAGCATGTCCTGCAACCTGGCCTGCGGAAAGCTCAAATCAAGTGGTAAAAACGCGGCACCGGTTTTCAACACGGCCAGTAAAGCAACCAATAGCTCAGTCCGTCGTGGCAATGCAATCGCTACCAGAGAGTCACGGCCCACGCCCTGCGCCATCAGGTAATTTGCAAGCTGATTGGCGCGCGCTTGCAATTGTTCATAGTTGAGCGACTGTCCTGAGCAAATCAAAGCAGTCTCTTGCGCCGAGTGCGCCACTTGCTCTGTTAATGCATCCAGCAACAACGGCAAGGCTGGGCTGTCAGAAACCGGCGCCAGCAACTGTGCCCGAGTCTCGCTGTCCAGCAAACTTGCACGGCTGCACGTCTGCTCAGTTTCAAGACTCGCAAACAGAGTGATCAGCGACTGCGCATAACTGTTCATCATAGCGCTGTCGTAGCGTGCGCTCAGATACTCCAACTCCAGCGTCCACTGACCGTCCACACACAACAGGTTGCAGCTTAATTCATACTGACCAAAGCGGGTATCCGTTGTGCAAGTCGACACCTTCAGTCCAGAAAATTCAGGCAAGTGTTGCACTTTATCCAGGTTAAAGAGTGTCTGTGGCAGACATACTGGCTCATGCGTTAGTTCGCTGTATGGCAAGTGCTGATGCTCAAAGGCCTCAAGCAGGCTGGATTGCACCTGCTTAATTAACTCACCCACAGTCAGTGGGCCAGTGAATTCAGCGACGATGGGTAAGATATTGGTGCAATAACCAGGTAAGTGCTCATCCAGATCATCCGGGTCGTAGTTGCCGCTGAGTAAGCCCCGATCAGAGACCGGAATGCCAACTGCGATGTGTTTTTGTCCCGTCAGCTTGTGTAACCATAAGGCATAGACAGCCAGCAAGGTGGCAAACTGACCACATCCCTGAGACTGACTCAGCACCTTAATTTGAGGTAACGCATCCAGTGTAAACACCCGCTTTTCAACGGCAAAGCTTTCCTGACTGCCTGCCCCGGAACGCATTGGCAGAGTCAGCGCTTCGCACGGGGTCAGTTTACCGAGCCAATACGCTTTATCCTGCTGATATACTTCACTATTCAGATAATGTTTCACGCCCTCAACATAGGCACTAAAGTGCACCGTAGCAGGTGGCGTTGCTTGACTATCCGCTTGGCTGTAATTGTCCGCAATGCGACTCATCAACTGTTGCAGGCTGAGCCCATCGTACAACACGTGGTGCGCGCTAATGCTAAGTACATACTCATGAGTACCGCATGGCAATAAATCAAAGCGGCACAGAGGCTGGACACCAAACTCAAAGGGCCGATAACGCAATTCCGTAAGCCAGGTCTGAAGTGATTGCGATTTATCACTGCACTCATGCTCAGTTAAAGCCAGAGCCTGTCGTGTAAGCTGCACATGCGACAAAGTGAGCGGATCCACGGTGTAACTCAACAATGGATAATCAGTAAGCAGCTGAGCTATCGCCTGAGTGAGACGGGTTTTGTCCAAAGGTCCGCTGAGACGTATTACCGCCTGTAAGTGATACGCTTGAGCGCCCTGCTCAGATTTGAGCGCCAGCGCCAGTAGTTGCTGCTGCGCCCCCGTTAACGGGAAACGCTCAGGCTGTGCATCTGTCGGGTCCGGTTCGCCAAAATAACCGGCCGCTTTTAGCGCCAGTACACTGTCTTTGACGGTCTGAATAATGGCCTTAACATCTGCTTCTGTATGTGCGGCCGACAGAAAACAATTACGCCCTTCCCAGATAAACACGCCACGATTGAGCATTTCATAAAAGAACACGTCCAGATTCTGACTAAAGCGGAAACGGAACAAAGAGGCAAAATGCTCTATCTGCATTGGAATTTGCTGCTGCGCAAAAAACGTATTCAGTGTTTGTGCAAGATATTGAGTTTTATTGGTAATCGCTTCTTGTAGCTGCGCGCCTTGCGCTTTAATTTCACTTAGTACGGCTTTAGCGCTGGCCATCACCAATGGGTGTTTACAGAAAGTGCCGGCAAAAAAGGTGGTATCCGCTTGCGGATAAGAAGTATCACCATACTGCCAGACGCCCCCATCAATGCCATCCATATATTCGTGGCTGCCTGCAACAACCCCCACAGGCAAACCGCCACCGACGATCTTGCCATAGGTGGCCATATCCGCCTGGATCCCCAGCATCGCCTGCACACCACCGGGATGCGCTCTGAACCCAGTGATCATCTCATCAAAGATAAGCGCGATCCCCAGCTCGGCAGTCAGTGCTCTGAGTGAGTGCAAAAATGCCCAAGGCTGGTGCCCCGGATGACGACTTTGCACCGGCTCAACCAGCACAGCTGCAATATCGCTACCCTGCGCTCGGATGGCATCCAGCGCGGACTCTGCACCGTATTCAAGCACCAGATTATCACTAATCGCGCCCGCTCTGACGCCGCTGCACATAGGTTCAACCGACTCCCCGCCCGGGGCATTTTGCGCCAGCGTGCCGTCATAGTGGCCATGATAAGCCCCTTCAAACTGCACGATTTTGTTACGCCGGGTTTTGTTGCGTGCCAGACGCACCGCAGTCATCACCGCCTCAGTGCCGGAGTTGCAAAAGGTAACGCGCTCCAGTGCGGTTAACTCACTGATAAGTTCAGCCACATCACAGGCTTGTGCACTTGCCAGCCCCAGTTGCAGACCATTCTCTATCTGCTGATTCAGCGCCTCGGTGACAAAGTCGGGCTTGTGGCCAAACAGGTTGACGCCAAAGTCCATGGTAATATCAATATATTCATTGCCATCAATATCCCAGATCCGACTGCCTTCACAGCGTTGTCCAAAGACCGGATACAGAAGTTCTTTGCTGGACATACGGAATCCTGCCGACGCGCGACAGTCCGCCAAATGTGGGCGATGCTCAGACACCATGGCTTTCGACAAAGGTGTTTTGGCACAATAACGTTCAATTAGTGAAGCCAGATGCTTTTGTACAGATTGGCTGCTGGCAGCCGTGGTTATTTGCTTTTGAGCGAACCCGGGTAAAACCTGGGCGGCTTCACTTTGCTGCGTCACAGACTGCTCAGCTAAAGTCTGTGTGGTTACAGCCTGCGGAGCAGCTGTCGCTGCAAGTGCCGTACTAACTGGCTGTGTGCCAACCTGGCCACTCATACCTTGTAGCATGGCTAATTGACGAGCGGCGATGGCTTCAACACTGGTTGCTGCACTGGTATTGGTGACTGACGCGGCGGCCTGCAATTGTTCGCGACAAATAGTTGCAACCAGGTCATTCGGCGCGGACACTGACGTTGGCTCAGCCGGTAATGCAAGTACGGTGTCGCTGCTGCCTTGTCCTGATGGTGGCGTTGACTTTGCTTCCTGACATTGATAATCACTGTGTTCAATGATGTATGCCACCAGTAAATCAACCGTACTAAGCGTTTCATAGAACTGGCGTACACTAAACTCCAATCCAAATTCCCGCTCGTAAGTGCGCACAGCATTCATAATCATCAACGAATCCACACCCATTTCCAATAGCGGCACATGAGTCTGAATGTCACTGACTGGCATAGATAGCAAGCGCGACAAAGTACTGAGTACAAAATGACGGATCGCCTCTTCCCGGGTGGTACTTGCTTGAGCCGCCTGCAACTGCGCTCTCTCAGTATCGGGCTGCGCGCTTAATGCAGTCGGTAATTCCGCTATCCAGTAAGGGCTGTGATCAAACGGATACAAAGGCAATGGAACATTGGGCTGAGTGTCATCCGCGTATAGCTGCTTCCAGTCAAGCGTTATGCCCAACTCAAACAAACGCCCTTGCACTGATAACAAGCGTGGTAAATCAGCGCCTTTGGCATGCAATACATGTAAAAACTCACATCGTTCAGCAGGGCGATTTTCCTGCAACAGGCCACATAACACCGGTTTAGGCCCCAGCTCAAGGGCACAATAAGCGTCTGACTGAGACAGCTGAGCGATGCAGGATTCAAACTGTACCGGCGCACAGATCTGCTCAACCCAATAACCAGGATCGCACAGCCGCAGCGCTTCTTGCTGACCCGTGACAGACGAAATAAAAGGGATTGTTGGCTGATGGTAGGTAACTTGCGCGGCCACCTCAGCGAATTCACTAAGCATAGGTTGCATCAGCGGAGAATGGAATGCCCGCGCTGTATTGATAGCTTTGTGGCGTATACCTGCATCATCGAGCGCCTGGCACAAAATATCCATGGCACTATTGTGACCAGAAAACACCACCCCCGACTCACCATGGTAAGCCGATACAGAGAGCTGACCGGCTATATCGGTCACCAACGCATCAGCCTGAGCACGCTCACAGCGCGCAGTCACCATACGACCATTATCCGCCAGTGCGTTCATTAGCCTGCCACGCTCTGCAATCAGCTTGATTGCGTCGGCAAGCGAAAACACGCCTGCTATACAGGCCGCAGCATATTCTCCAACACTGTGGCTCACCAGACGCTCCGGCCTGAGACCTCGGCTGAGCCACAACTGAGCTTGTGCATATTCGATGGCAAATAAACACACCTGAGTCCATTGAGTCTGCGCCAGATACTGCTCGCTCGGATCGCTGTACAAAACAGTAGTCAGTCTTGGTCCCAATTTTTCGCCAAGCAAACGGTCACATTCATTGATGGCATCACGAAACACCGGCTGCGACTCATACAAAGCTTTACCCATATCCGGATATTGTGCCCCTTGCCCGGTGAACAGGAACACCAGCTCCCGCGTTGACGTCTGCGCGTCATCTGCAGAACCAGTTAACTGAGCATGATCTTTTAGCGCCGCAACCAGCGCCTCTCGGGTTTCACCAACAAAAGCACAACGAGCTTCCTTGAAATGCGGCATGCTCGCGGTCTGACTGATCAGGGCATCGAACGCTTGTGGCGTTGCCGTGCTCAGTGTATCGGCATAACGACTAACAAGCTCAGTCATTGATTTGGCAGATTTTGCCGACAATGGCAGCACATACCCCGAGTTTTGCGATGAGGCTTTGTTATCCTGAGTCGCATAAGCAGGTGCCTGGGCACAGATCACATGGGCATTGGTGCCACCAAACCCAAACGAACTAACTGCAGCCAGCCTGTCCTGTCCCGTCTGAGCGGGCCAGCTCTGGGCTTGTGTCGCAACCCGCACCGGCAGCTTTTGCCAGGGAATATGGGTGTTGAGCTGCGCGGTATGTAACTGCGCGGGTACTTGCCCTTTATCCAGGCACAACAGCGTTTTAATCAGCCCGGCAAGGCCCGCACCGGACTCCAGGTGACCAATGTTGGCTTTTGCAGAGCCCAGCAGTAAAGGCTGGTTGGGCGCGCGTCCTTCGCCATACACTTTAGCCAGTGCCGATACTTCGATTGGATCACCCAGTTCAGTGCCCGTGCCATGGGTTTCAATATATTGCACATCCGCAGCTGCTAAAGCCGCATTGTGTAAAGCCGACTTGATCACCCTTTGTTGCGATGCACCATTCGGTGCCGTAATCCCATTGCTGCGCCCGTCCTGATTCACTGCACTGCCTTTCAGTACTCCGTAGATCGGGTCTCTGTCTGCCATTGCCTGAGTCAGGGGCTTTAATAACACACAACCCACGCCCTCACTGCGCACATAGCCATCGGCAGCGCGTGAGAATGTCTTGCAGCGACCATCCTGCGCCAGCATTTGCGCATTCTCACAGGCGTCGGTGACCTCATTACTGAGGATCAGGTTCACACCACTCACCAGTGCCATTGGCATATCACCCGCACGGATCCCGGTCAGCGCATGGTGCAAAGCAACCAAAGAGGAAGAACAAGCCGTATCCACCGACAGACTCGGGCCCGTAAAATTATAGGTATAGGACAGACGATTGGCCGCAATGCTCAGTGCGGTGCCGGTACCAAGGTACGCATTACCCTGCTGTGCCTTGTTCGACATATTGAAGTAATCACTCTGGGAAATACCCACATATACGCCGACGGGCTGACCGGCCAATTCAGCGGGCATCATGCCAGCTGACTGAATGGCATGGAAGCTGGTTTCAAGCAGCAAACGATGCTGTGGGTCGATGTATCTGGCTTCTGCCGGTGAAATACCGAATAACCCAGCATCAAACTGCTCAATATTATCCAGATACCCTCCCAGACGTGTCTGGCCGAGTTCAGGACACAGCGCCTGCCGCACTGCGTTTGGCACACCGATAGCATCGCGTTTATCCACAAGCAATTGCCAGTATCCACTGAGATCTGCGGCTTGCGGGTAACGGCATGCCATGCCGATGACGGCCACATCCATATTGTCCGTCAGTACGCGCACTTCACGCTGGTATTGCGTGGCCGTCGAATTTGTCGCTTGCTGCGCTGAGTGTTCAGGCACTTGCGCACTCAATCGTTCGCGTACCGAGTCAAACTGACTCAGATGATTAGCAAGCTGGGCAATCGATGGATACTCGTAAAGCACCGTGGCTTCGAGTTCGATATCATGCAGCTCCATCAACTCGCCCGAGATCCGTACGGCTTTCATCGAGTCGACACCCAGAGATAAAAAGGTGGCGTCAACATCCAGGCTTTTCGGCTGGCGGTCAACTTCGAGTCCCACCACTTCCTGTAAGACTGTGCGTAACGTCGCTTCAATGTCCGAATAGTGCGTGTTTTTTGCCGAGTGTGACGCTTTGTCTGACGCGCTCTGCTGGGCTCGTGAACGGGCTAACACGTCAAACGTATCTGCCAGATAATGGCGTTTGTTTTCCTGACGCTGAATTTTGCCGCTGGAGGTTTTCAGTATCCGCCCGGGCTTAATCAACACAACCTCATGTGGTGTAATGCCATGTTGTTCGGTAATCGCTGACGTAATAGCCGCAAAAATCTCTTGTTCATTCAGTTTGCGCACGGCCGTACGCTTGACCTGCTGCACGATAACCAGGCGCTCTTCGCCTTGTTCAGACAAATAGGAAAACGCCGCGCCGCCATTATTGTCCATGGCAGCATGCGCCTCCACCACAGTGAGCTCAATATCCTGAGGGTAATAGTTTTTACCGCGGAAAATCATCACGTCTTTGGCACGCCCCGTGACATACAGCTCGTTTTGATGCACAAACCCCAGGTCGCCAGTGCGCAAATAAGGGCCGTCATTATCATCGGCAATATGGGCCTGAAAAATTTCCTTCGTCTGCTCAGCCTTGCGCCAGTAACCCTGAGCAACGCTGGCACCTTTTACCCAAATCTCACCAGTATGCCCATCCGCACAACGCTGTTTAGTCTCTGGGTTCACAATCGCCAGGGTATGACCATGCCAGGTACTGCCGCAAGACACCGCATAATAGGGCTGATTGTCTGTTGGCGTGTTATCCGTAACATTCAAATCGTAAAACAACTCTGTGTGCGCCGCAGGTTCTGATAGTAACGAAGCTTTTCCCTGATGCATCTCTTTACTATCCAGCTGCAGCACCGACGGCGTTTTCATTAAACGTCCGCCCGTGGCAAACAGGGTGGTTTCAGCCATGCCATAACAAGGCGCAGTGGCTTCGCGACGAAAACCGCAGTGCTTAAACTTCTGATAAAAACGCTCAAGAGTGCTGGCTCGAACTGGCTCAGCGCCATTCAGTGCACTTTGCCAATGCGATAGGTCTAAGTTTGCCAGCTCTTCTTCTTTAATTGTGTCGACACACAGATCATAGGCAAAATTAGGGGCACTGGAAGTCACGGCTTTGGTCTCGCTCAATAACTTCAGCCACCGCAGGGGTTTTTGCAAAAACGATGTCGGGTTCATCAGGGCCGCAGGGGCACCAATGTATATAGGATGCAAGATGCCAAAAATGAGCCCCATATCATGGAAATGCGGCAGCCAGCTGACGATAGGTGTTTGTGCACTGTGACCGAAAGCCTGTTTCATCATTTCTTCGTTGTCCATGATGTTCGCGTGGCTCACCATCACCCCTTTGGGGCTACCCGTCGAACCTGAGGTATATTGCAAAAAGGCCAGATCTTGTGGTGCTATGCGAATGTCCTGCCAGGCCATAGGCTCAACCTGCTCAACACCTTCACTGTCGGTGGCGATGATAGACACATTACTGAGGCTGGTTTCAGCTTCAAACAGTGGCTGAGCGATTTCGTAAATCTTGCTGCTGGTCAGCGCACCGGTTGCACCAGCGTCTTCTATGATGCTCCTCAGTCTATCGGTATTTTGATTCTTTTTTGGCGGGTATACAGGCACTGCCACTATGCCAGCGTATAGGCAGGCAAAAAAGGCTTCGACAAACTCAAACCCTGAGTTGTACAAGAGCAAAGCTCTGTCACCTCTGTCAAAATAAGTGAGCAAACGTGCTGCGATTTTTCTAGATTTTAAGTCGAGCTCAGCATAGCTCAGGGAAACTGCCGGTTGGTTATCTTCGAAGAAATACTGATATGCAATGTCATCGCCACGTGTCCGGGCCAATGTCACTAATGTAGCCACTAAGTCGTTATTCATGCCATACCCATACAAGGTTTATTGAGTAAGTTCCTTTGATCAGAACACCTGACTCAACGACCCAGATCTGGCGACATTAGCTAGCGCCTCTGCTGGTATTAAGCACAGTTGTCCGATCCGTAAAATTGGAAAAAACCAATTAATTACATAAACACAATGACAATATGCGACCTCTGCGGCTATTGATAACTGCAAAGTCGTATTATCCTGTCATTGTGGTTTAAAGGTTAACTAACCGCTTAAAACCGCAAGCCACGCTAATCAACTACACCTTTAACACCTGAAGAACATAAGCGCATGATTAAAAATAAAATTAATCATGACACATTGTATTCGTACAGGCTCAAATTGTTTGTTAGTGTTAATCTGACGGGACGACAACTGAACTAAAAATACCATTCCCTAACGTTGTTTTTATCTTCTTGTAGCCATTTTAAAAACAGCTATAACGCTTCCTGTTTGATGGTTTTCATACTGATGCTATCACAAAGCACTAAAAAATAAAGCAAAACAGAATACAAATTTAACAAATATGCAACCACAATTAACTCAAGAGTTAAGTCGGGGGAAGCGCCACCCCCTTATATCACCTGCGATAAACGCCACATAATCAGCGATGAATGACAAAGCAGGCTATGTGCCAAATTTAACGCAGCTGGTTGCATTGGTAAATTACAGTTGCTTACGTACCCAAAGATAAACCAACCTTACTTCTATGACGCGACGCGTCCAGCCAAAGGAAGTTAATACAAGCTGCTATTTTGCATGAAGTTTAGTTGCTCTTTTTAAAAACGCATAGGTATCTTGAGCCGGGTGTATGACAATCGTTACAGTCTGACCAAAAGTTAGCAGCGCAATGACGAACCTAAAATGAATACACAGTCACTGGCGAGTTTGCGCCGGATCAAAATATGTCAGTTTTAAATCTCTATACTCGTGGCTAACACCTTCAGGAGAGACTCTTATGAAAGCCGCGCTCGTTCATGCATTTAAACAACCTTTAGAAATTCAAACAGTACCCAAGCCGTCATTGACCCCAGGTTCAGTATTGGTTGAAATTGCTGCATGTGGTGTATGCCATACAGATCTGCATGCCTGCCACGGGGACTGGCCCGTAAAACCTAAACTCCCCCTAATCCCAGGTCATGAAGGCGTGGGCACTGTCGTAGCAAAGGCCGACGATGTGACCCATTTATCGCTTGGAGACAGAGTTGGTGTGCCCTGGCTACACAGTGCCTGTGGCCATTGCGAACACTGCTTAAAAGGAGAAGAAAATCTCTGTCCACAGCAGCAAAACAGTGGCTATTCGGTCGATGGCGGTTACGCACAATTTACTAAAGCTGACGCCAATTATGTGGTTAAAATCCCCGAAAATGTGCCCTTCGTCGAAGCTGCTCCCTTGTTCTGCGCGGGCGTAACGACCTACAAAGCACTGAAAGTTTCAGGAGCAAAACCGGGCGACTGGGTGTCGATTGTTGGTGCCGGCGGTTTAGGTCATCTGGCAATTCAATATGCCAAAGCCATGGGCCTCAATGTCGTGGCTGTAGACAGTGGTGACGATAAGCTTGCTCTGGCTCACTCTCTGGGGGCTGATATGGTCGTGGATTATACTCAGCAAGATCCTGCCACCACGATACAAGAACAACTTGGCGGCGTTCAGGCGGTAGTATGTACCGCAGTTTCTAAATCAGCTTTTACGGCTTCTTTTCATAGCGTTAAACGTGGTGGAGTCTGTATGCTGGTTGGCCTGCCACCGGAGGAAATGCCAATTCCCATTTTTGATACAGTGCTCAAGGGCGTCAGTGTCGTTGGCAGTATCGTCGGTACCCGTCAGGATCTGGTTGAATGCCTGCAATTTGCAGCAGAAGGTAAAGTAAAAGCCATTGTTGAGACCAAACCACTCGAAGCCATCAATGAAGTCTTTGATAACATGCTTAATAATGACATCACTGGCAGAATTGTTCTGACGCTTGATGAGTAATCACTACATAAAAAAGGCGCAACATTAAGGATGTTGCGCCAAAGCCTCATAGGAAAGGTGAGGAAGGGAATCAATCGACTGCTGTGATCACAGTATCAATCAGGTGCACCACACCATTTGCAGTGTAAATATCAACCTGGGTGATATTACTACCTTCTACCTGCAGACCAGACGTCGGCAAGCTCACTTGCCACCATTTGCCACCAACACCCTGACCTGTTGCATCACCAGGGTTGACGTCTTGTGCGAACATATACAATGGGCGGCCAAGATAGGCAGCTTGCATGCTTCCATCCTGTCTGGCGATAAGTGACAAGCCCGGAATATTTGCAACCTGTTCCTGTGTCGCAGTCACAGGTGGCCAGTTAGTCGCACACGCATCAACACATTGGCTGTTAGCAAAAGTCAGGTCATCGTCGAATACATACAGCGTTTTACCTGCCATGGCTGCACCATTGCCAGATACCAGCCTTTGGTTGGTTGCATCATAAGCTACCATGTCGTTTTCAGTGTTCGCCGTCGACACGAAATCAACCACTTTCAAGTCCAACATATTGGTAGCCAGTGTTTCAACCTGCTTACCGTTCAGGCTATAAGCCAGTGAAGACGATGCTTCCAGCGGTAATACATGCTGAGTCAGCACTTGTGTTAAACCTGCCTGGTTGGCCAACAAGGCAGTCAGATCTGCCGCCGGGATTTTCTGGAATGCGCGATTAGTCGGCGCAAAAACGGTGAACTGCTTAGTGGTATCGGATAGCGCTTCAACCAGATTTGCCGTCTGAAGTGCCGTGACTAAAGTTGACAGGTCATCCGTTTCAACCGCGACATCCACGATGGTTTTTTCGCTAGCCATTTTATCCATAGGTGGCATGATCACTTTGTCGAGCACATGGATCACGCCATTATCTGCTTTTACATTAGCAGTGCGAATAACGGCATCATCAATAAACAGCATGCTATCGACTATACTCAAAGCGCTTTTGTCAGCATTTGCCATAGCCACCATATTATCTGCAGATGAGGCAATACCAGCTGCCGCATCTGACATCACACTCTGCCCTGCCACAACATGATAAAGAAGAATGTCTTTTAGCTTGTCGGTGTCTGCGGCTAGCGCATCAAGCGTTTCCTGACCCAAAGCCGCGAAAGCAGCATCAGTAGGCGCAAAAACGGTAAACTTAGTAGTCGGGTCACCCAATGTTGTATCCAAACCCGTCGCAGTAACCAGGCTTAACAAAGTATTAAATGAACCAGCGCCTGCTGCGACCTCAGGAATGAGCCCCAAAGATTCAGGTACGCTGATATTACCCACCACCACGGCGTCCAGTACATGAATGATGCCGTTTGAAGCCGGAATATCAGTTTGAGTTACAGTTACACCTGCAAATTTCAACATGTCTGTTGCTGCGTCGATCGCGACGCTCTGCTGGTTTTGCTCAAGCGTAGTGGCATTTTTACCGTTCAGTGACATAGCCGTCACTGAATCCACTTTGCCCGCCACAATGTGCTGCTTAAGAATGCTACCCAGCACGTCAGGGTTTGCCAGTAAGGTGTTAATGGTTGCTGTACCCAGTGCTGCAAAAGCGGCATCTGTTGGAGCAAAAACAGTCAAGTCATCGCTGCCAGTGAGTGCACTGGTCAAGCCCGCCGTTTCGACCGCTTTTAGCAGAGTCGTAAAGTTGCCTGCTTGTGTCGCCACCTGTGCAATATTTGCTGTTGATGTCGCATCACTCGGCGGCATTAAAACAGCATCAATAACGTGAATCACGCCATTATCAGTCATTATGTCGGTTTGTGTTACTGTCGCCGTGTTAATGAGCAGATTGTCGCCCGACAACGACAAGGCAAGCTTTGCACCATTAACAGTTTCAGTAGTCTGCCCGGCTAAAGTAAGCGCAGTTTCAGCTTTCACTTCTGACGCAAGGACATGATAGGTGAGTATTTTGCTCAGGGTATCAGGGTCTGCGAGCAGACCGTTGATGGCCTCTTCTCCTAATACAGCAAACGCGGCATCAGTAGGAGCGAATACAGTAAAAGTATTTGCGGTGTTGTCTAACGTAGCCGTCAGGCCTGCAGCGTCAATAGCCGCTACCAGTGTGTTAAAGCTGCCAGCAGCCTTTGCAGCATCATAAACAGAGTTCTCTTCTGGTGGTGTGACGACAACTTCGTTATCATCGTCGGAACAAGCCGCGAGCAAGGCCAGGGTACTTATAAACATTATTTTTATCAGTGCTTTCACGTTCTTCTCCATCAAGGTGGTCAACATTCGAGCAATACGCACCCTTGTGAAACAAAGATCAAGAAAATTTAAAAAACTTTAAACATGTCGTTTTAAGTTTCGAACAAAGGTTGTGCAACCGGCCGATAAAACACGCAAATGCCGTTCATTTAAATTGCGGCGTCAGGGTAAAAATAAACCAACATTAATAGAATGACAGGCCCAATACAGTGCCAGTTGTTGCAACTAACGAGCACTGTAATTAAGGTGTAATAGCGTAGCAATTAACATAAAAATAAACTTAAGGACATCAGTAGTAAATATATTAATAGCAATACTGTCATTAGTAATGATGCACAAGCCAAAGGAGATAACTATGAACACTTCCAGCCACGGAAGAATTGCAGTAAACAAAACAACTCTGCGTTTGCTGAGAAAAAAAAGCACTTAGCCGGGAGAAACTCGCTCAAGAGTGCAATAACGTTTCAGTTTCCACAATAAAGCGCGCGGAAGCAGGAAAGCAAGTACTATGTCGTACCATACAGAACCTCGCCAATTACTTTCAGGTAAGTATCGATACACTTATCGGTGATAATGATGCACCTCCCTGGCTCTATCGTCATTTGATAAAAGATATGCCTAACCCCTGCTACGGAAGAGAATGGGAGCTAAACCACCTTCATTGCATACTTAACTATGCACTCGACAACTCGGCATTTAAAATCGTCTATTTACAAGGGATGACAGGCGCCGGAAAATCCAGATTGCTGGCCACTTTCGCATCACAATTGGCCTCAGCAGGTAAACGGTGCCTTGCTTTTTCCTGTACAGCTCCTAACGATAGTAGCGCACCCACTTTCTCGATTCCTTGTTTTATTAAAGCACTCATGTCTGTCACTGAATTGGCATCGAGTCGTGACATTCGTCTGAAAATAGACCTGATAGCCAGCAATGTGCTTTGTGCATTACGCCTGCGTCAGCGGTTAGACAGCAATTTGAATCAAGGCGAAACGGATACACTCTCCATGCTCTCTGAGTCCCGACTTAAGTGGTTAGATAAACAAATTGCTCAAAGCCTGATTACCTATGCCAACCACAAAGGTGTTGTTGCGATTATAATTGACGACGCACATAATTTATCGACCAACGCACTTGAGTTCATTCGCCTGTTTACGTCGTGTAACACACCACATGCAGTCACTTTCATTATTGCATCCCAGCAAAAACATGCTTTTATTTATCCGCCAAAGTGGCTGGATCATGCTCACATAATCATTCTTAGACCATTAGACCCAGATGCCATGGCTCAATTAGCAACCCACATATTACGCTGTCAGGGCAGGGAGCCCCAAAAACACAGAGAGCAAACTGCCGACGCGATAAAACGTGCGCAAGGTAACCCCTATTTTCTGAAGCAGCTGTTGTCAGACTCAGATCCGCTCAACGCACTCCCAAATGCATTACAACAGTTTGCCCGCACCTGTTTAAACGCAATGCCTTGCGAAGTAGCCAGAACACTCAAATTTGCAGCTAGCCTGGGACAGAGCTTCACCACGCACCAGTTGCAACAGTTCAACGACAATGAGCAGATCCGTGCACCGCTCTGTGTATTGCACAAAATGCTCTGTAGCGGACTAATCAAACAAAGTGATGAGCACTTTTATTTTATACACCCACTTATTCAGGAAGCACTCAAAAGCCAGACGAAGAGTACTGATTTCAGTTGGTACACCTACCCCAGGCATCCTCAACCCGATAGACGTCCCAATAAAGTGACCAGTAACTGACCCAAAATCGGTTCACATAAAAAACTACATTTTCCTTGACGACACGACAAGCCATCCAGCCTTCGCTGGATGGCTTGTTTATGCAGAACCTGAAAACAAGGAAATATCATGTCCACAGTTTCAAAGCGCTTTTTTATTACACAACCCTGGATTGGCAGTAGTGATGTACTTTTTAAATTAAAGCAGCAGATTAGCCTGCTCGCTGAAAGTAACTTACCTGTCCACATCATTGGCCAGCCAGGCAGTGGCAAACATTTAGCTGTCAGCCACTTACATTATTTAGATAAGGTTAACTCACAGCCACTTATCGTTTCTTGTGTGAACCAGTGGGCTGATAATTGCGCGATTAAAAAACTCGACTCTCTTATTGCCCAATCTCTTTCAGGCACGCTATATCTAAAGAACATAGATGCGTTAGATACCGGGCAAATAGACGCCATCAAAGACTACTGGCTTAATCTGAATACCAATGTCCAGGCACCAAGACTGATAACTTCCACTACAATTCAAAAACATCAACAAGCTTTAAAGCACACACCGCAAAACTCATTTTTATACTGGTTACATTATCATAGCCTTGAACTGAATATCCCGACACTGGCGCAACGGCGCGAAGACATACCGGCTCTGATAGCCCATTACAAAGCAACCTGCCAGCACATCGCCAAGCTGCAAATAGACGATCAGGCAATGGAATGGCTGAAACACTACAGTTGGCCAGGCAATATAAGACAACTAAAACACTGCCTGGATACACTTTCTATATTGTCTCCCCAACAGGAGAACACCAAACAAACACTGATTAAAACGTTGCCGATCATAGATGATGTACCTACTCAGTATTCAGGGACACTCTCCACATCGACACGCTCAAAAAATAATGAGTTCCTCACTTTACTTCAGTCTCTTACGGCTTGTAGAGAGCCACATGCATATCACCCCAATAATGCAGCTACAGTACAGCATCCTGTCCCTGTAAACCTGCAAAAAATAGCCGATAAATCTCACCCCGCCCTTGTCAGAGCACTGCAATATGTGGAAGAAAATTTCAAAAGGCCAGTCAATCTGAGTGAGGTTGCCAGTCATGCGTGTGTCAGCCCCTCTCACTTGTCATTTTTATTCAAGCGTTATGTAGGCCTGTCATTCAAACAAACTTTGTTAAGGCTCAGAATTAAAACAGCCATGACACTGTTACGAGAAGACCCTCTGTGCCGGGTCACTAAAGTATGCGATGATGTTGGTTTTTCCGATCTGAGTTTTTTTGTCAGAAAATTCAAATCTGTTGTGGGTGTCAGCCCGGGAGTTTATCGCGACCAGCATGCCAAACACACTAGCAGAGTCAGCCGTGGTCGTCAGACAACGACAATTTCCTGAGGCAATACGTAAAATAATACTCTATCACTTAATGCTAGCTTGCATGGCGCTCCTTCAGACAAAGAAAAAATCCAAAAACTACGTCAAGTGCAGCTCAGCTAACTTATTAGCCGGTAATAACATTACAACACTTGTAATCCTTAACGAAACAGACAACAAGTGGCTTATAGGGGAAATGCGCAGCGGTTTTAAGCTGCGCCGTATTTTGTGCCATTAGGCTAATTTGGCAGCAATACCCGCTACATGCTGCCCCTGGAACTTAGCCAGGGCGATTTCTTTATCTGAAGGTTGACGACTGCCATCAGCCCCCGCAATACATGCAGCCCCCAATGGTGAGCCGCCTCTGACTTCTGAGATATCCGTTAACTCAGCAGCTGCATAAGGTAACCCAACCACCACCATACCGTGATGGAACAAGGTCGTATGGAATGACTGTATGGTAGTTTCGTTACCGCCACCTGTACCCGTCGAAGTAAATACACTGCCCACTTTTCCAATCAGCTTGCCTGCAGCCCACAAACCACCAGTTTGGTCTAAAAAGTTTCTCATTTGCGACGCCATATTGCCAAATCGCGTGGGGGTGCCAAAAATAATGGCATCATAACCTTCGAGCTCTGCCGGTGTGGCAATCTCAGCCACCTGATCCAACTTAACCCCAGCATTTTTTGCAACCTCTTCCGGCATTAACTCAGCAACACGTTTAACGGTTACCTCAACACCATCAACTGAACCTGCCCCCTCTGCAACGGCATTTGCCATGGTTTCGATGTGGCCATAGCTTGAATAATATAAAACCAGTACTTTTGTCATCTTCATTTCTCCATGTGCTGTTGAAGGGCTCTCCAACAACCATTGTTTTAACCAACTAAACATGTTTGATTACTTCTTTCGTTAAGTATAGGCATGCATGCCTGTAGACCAATGATATGATTACATAGCTGATTAAGAACGTAATTACGTAAAAAGTGATAGGTTTGTTCTAATAAAAAGAATGTTGCAGTCGCATCCCGCCACTTATCTACAAAGCCACCTAAGTAGTCTGGGACGATATGTCAAAATAACAACCAGCGTAAACACGACCATAGTTGCACTCCCAAACCAGTATACAAGCCCCCGTGACACGCCCCAGAAAAAAATACAGACAACCAAAGCGATCAGGTTCAAACCCGTGCCACTGATACGCAATAACCACAACCGCTGCTTAGACAGGTGTACAGATGGAGCGGCAACCCGACTAAAGTTACGCTGCATTGCCACGCAGAGCAGCGCAAAACCGAGCAACAATATCATCAGTATCGAAGTGATCAGCATACTAACGGCTCCTTTTTAGCCACAGTGGAGCCTCTATGTTTTCGAGAAACGACCGTCGCCGCCAACCCAAAGCAGCCCGCAAACAACCACATACTGAGATCAAAACCGAGCATCAACCAGTCAGCGTTCAACAGACTGGTTATGACACTGTGGTGTGTGGTGAGCATATTGACCAGAGGAATAGCAAAATAAACCAGTGCTGCGCTCCAAAGCAAAGTTGACCACTGTTCCCGGCTCCGATTGATTAAACAATACAGACAGCACAGCACCCATGCTGCAAACAACACATGCATCTCCCAGGCAGCCCGGTCTGGCATATCAGGCGCAAGCAGTCGATTGCTTAAAAAATAACAGCCAATCGCAATTGGCAGACCCAGCAAAGCGCCTCTGTTTAGCCTGACAATTAAAGTAATGAGTAATGAAGGTGTAGCCTCTTTCATCACTTGCTTTTTAAGCCAGATGATCATCCCAGAGGCAATCATCGCAGCACCAAACAACCCGCAGAGGAAATACACCCAGCGCAGATAAATATCGGCAAACAGGCCTTCGTGAAGATGCTCAAGTAGATCATACACTGCAGCAGCCCGCCCTACTTTGCCAGTTGCTATCTCAACCTCAACCCGCTCTGTACGGGCGTGGTACTTGAGCAATGAGGCAAACTCAACCCCTTCACTGGTTTCAAACCAGATCTCTATGTGTTCAGTGTCAGTGCCCCTGTCAATGACACCGACAAAGTTGACCGCCTGATCGGTCACTCGCTGTTTTGCATCAGACAGTGCCGTATCTACATTTAGCTGCGCGGGCAAAATCTCAGTGGCCAGAGTGGTGTAATCCTCCAGCTGAGAAGCATCATAAAACTGACGATGCATCTGCCTGCCTTCACCATACTGACTATCAATGACCTTAGACATGGTCACCCCCATGAGCAATATAACGCCGCTGTAGGTAATCATTAAATGAAACGGCAATGGCAATACACTGAAAACATTATGAATATCTAGCCAGGAACGCAGGCCTTTAGCGCTTCGAAAAGTAAAAAACTCTGCAAAAATCTTCCTGTGAATGATCACCCCGGTCACCAAGCCAATTAACATGAACATGCCTGCCAGACTGGTCAGGATATAACCCACCAGCGGCGGCACGTAATGCAAGTTATAGTGCAGCCGGTACAGGGTTTCTCCGCCACTGGTATCGCGGATAGACGTAATGTCTCCCGTATTTGGCTCAAGCGGCTTCTCATACCACTGACGACGGACCTGTTTCTCTGGGTCGCCGGGCTGTAACCAGGAAATTTCGATGTAAGGATCACGCGAGGTAGGCAAGCTCACATACCACTGAGATGCATCATCAGCGTGTTCGCCAAGCTGTGCCATCGCCAAATCAATGGCTTGTTTGTCCGAAATATCATTGCTTGTGACAATTTCAGGCTTCATCCAGCGGTCAATCTCGTTTTCAAAGTAACCAACGCTGCCAGTCACAAAGATAAAATATAATAACCAGGCAAACACCACGCCGCTCCAGGTGTGCAGCCAGCCCATGGACTGTCGAAACCTTGCTTTCATAGGGCCTCCGATACAGAAAGTAAGTGGATTAGGCCATACAGCAAGGCTATTAGGGTCGATATCAGCAAAGTTGCACGCCATGCAGTTCTGACTGTAAATACACTGATCACAACCAATGTATAAACAACAAAACTCCACATCATACCGGCAACGATGCCATCCACTTTGTTATCCCCGGGTAATTGAGAAATGGCTATGGCGGCGAGGTTAGCAATCGCAAATCCGCCAACCAGGGCAAGTAATAGCCGCCAGCCAAGCGCAAAGGCTTGACTAGGCTTTGCTGATAAGCTCATGATATTAAAACCATAATATGAAGAAACAGACGCCATATCAGCCACAGTCTAAACGAGCACTATGGCTGAGATTATTAGAGGTTAGAACTGATAGGTCAGCGTTAAACGAATGTCACGACCGGCTTCTTTGATACCAACCACATTTTCATAGCCAGGGATATGACCATAGTCGGCGACACTGCCATGACTACGATATGATTCATCGAGCAGGTTCTGAACAGATAAGTCCACTTTTATTGCCTCAAACGGCGCATAGCTGATGTAAGCATCAAACAATTGATAACTTGGCTTGCTGATGGTTTCCAGTTCAGTGACCCAGCCCAGCTCCATAGAGCGATGGAAAACCTCGATATCATTGAGGCTGGCGACATGGTTATAATTCCAGCCCAGTTTGATCTGTTCATTCAGGCGGTAGTTAAAATTAACATTGACCGAATCGCCAACTGCATTCCCCAGCCCGCCATATTCATAGGCGGCCATATCGATACCATTGATTGTAACGGGTTTAGTCGAATCCGGGACTGCCGGATCTGGCAAGTTAAATACGGCATTATTCAGTTCAACATCATTGTTGTTGTAGCTGATAATCACATCAAAATTATCCGCCTGATATCCTGCAACCAGCTCAAATCCTTTGCTTTCTAACTCACCGATGTTTTCATAGAAAACGCCTTCTTTGCCTTTAAACTTGTCAAATACCACATCATCTATGGTACTGACATACAGTGACGCTTCCAGCATCCAGGTGCCATCGTTGTATTGCAGACCCAGTTCAGTATTTTCAACCTCTTCAGGGTTCAGGTTTTCATTGGGTGTTAACTCACCGACAGTGAAGGCATCAGCCACCTGCCTGCCACGCAGCGCTTCGGCGTAGCCCAACGACAGCTTGAGATTGTCAGCAAGCTCGTACACAAGGCCGACGTTTTTACTGATCCCATCCTGTTTTTCCGTTGAAAATGCGTTGCTGGTTGTCACTGGATTGCCATTGGCATCTTTTTCGATAACCCAGACACCATCCACTTTCACCCAGTTTGCATCAATACCGCTGTGATCGAGTTCATAACTGTCATGACGCAAGCCAAAACTCAGCAGTAAATCGTCGCGCATTTGCCAGTGATCCTGCACATAGAGCCCAGTCACTGTGCCATCTTCGTCATAAATGCCGCCAAAATCGCCATAAGACTCAGAGTCTACTTTGTCATTTTTGCGCTCGATACCATATGTCACAGTGTGCGTACCTATATCACTGGTATTGCGAATATCAAAGCCGGTCGTTTCAATCGACGCATCCCAGGTATATAACTCACGTTTAAATGATGACTCGGTCTGATAAACCGTGGTTTCTAAATTAACCAAAGCGCTGTGATACCAGGTATGGTTTAGAACCAAAGTTTCGCGCTCCCCCCAGGATGAGAACAGTGGATCGGTTTGTAGCGGTGCCCAGTTGGTTTGCTTACCAAATTTACCTTCTTCTTTGCGACGCTCAAAACTAACAACCAACTCCTGATTGTCAGTCAGTTGCGTATTAACTTTCACAAACCCTAGGGTCTGATCAGCAGCAGTCCCAGGAATTTCCTGACCATCACCATCTTCCATGTTCTCCCGGCTAACAGTGACATACGAGGCCAGCACACCTATCGAATCGGTGACTTTACCGTATAAAGATACGCTTTCTTTGTGCCCATCATTGGTAAAATAACTCGCTTTAACTGTACCGCCAAATCGTTCGCTGGCTTTGAGTAAATCATCGGCACTTTTGGTTTTAAAACGAATAGCACCGCCTACGGCGCCTGAACCTGCCGTTGCCTCACCAGCCCCCGCTTGCACTTCAACGCTACGCAGCAACTCAGGCTCTATTGCAACCCGGCCAATATGGTGGAACAAGGTACTGGTTTGCGGCGCACCATCCACCGTGACATTCACCATGGAATCTTCCAGGCCCCGGACAAAAATCTTTTGTGCAATCCCCAAGGATCCGCCGACCGTAACCGACGGAGTATGGCGAAAAACGTCTTCCAGGTCGTTCGCCTGATAATTTTCTAACACCTCTGGCGTGATCTCTGAATTGGTTGTGGCACCAACGACAGCGATCCGCTCTATTTTTTGCTCGTCAGTGTCAGCGCTAGTCTGCGCAGCATAAACGCTGGTTCCAAAACCGCTCAGAGCAACCGAACAGGCTAATAAACTTTTCTTAAACAAATGATTTTTATGTGGGGCAAATGGCATGATTTACATCTCAGTCAAACAACAAGTTAAAAGTCTAAATCGGAATTATTGTCATTTAGACTTTTCAGGCAATCACTTTTACAACTGTTACATTTGGCAAATGGGAATCATTATCGTAACCAAAAGACCACCAGTGCTGGGGTTATGTGCCGAGATACTGGCCCCCACACTCGCCAGATGGCGCTTTGCCAGCGCCAGACCCAGACCAAAACTGTCATTTTCTGCAAGACGGGCATTATCAACGCGAAAAAATGGTTCAAAGACTTTTTCAAGAAACACCTCCGGGATCCCTGGCCCCTGATCCTGAATTTGAATGCAATACAGCTCAGATTGCTGTGTCAGTGTGATCTGCACATGCTTGCCCACCGGCGTGTAACGCAGCGCATTGCGAATAACGTTTTCTACGGCAGGACACAAAGCACGGTGGCAGCTGTTTTGAACAATAGCGTTAGCGGGAGGGTCGAAAATAATACGCCTGTCGGGAAACTCGAACCTGGCATCCTCCACCAGCACATCGAGCAAGTCCACTAAGTCGACATTTTCTCTTTTTAGCACTGGTTTTTCATTTTCCAACCAGGCCAGTGTCAATGAATCTTCAACGAGCTTTCTGATCTGAGCAGACTCGCGCGCGATCCGTGCAAGATGTATCTGAGCATCATCCACATCAAAGCTCTCGACCGCAATGTCGAGACGCGTGAGCGGTGTGCGTAACTCATGAGACAGATCAGCAATGAGCTGACGCTGGCTGGCGATCAACTCGCCAATTTTGGCCGCCATCTGGTCAAAGGTGGCAGCCAGATGAGCAAACTCATCGTTACGTTTTCCTAAATATCTGCCCAGCCTGACCTTAAAGTTACCCCGGCTAAACGCCGATGTGGCACTGTCCAGCTTGCGCAGCGGAGTAATAATGTGCTGATAAAGTAGTACTGACAGCACAGCTAGCACCCCCATCGGGATCAGGACCTGAAGCAAAAACTTGGTGGTTGCCCAGTAAGTACCGGGGCGCATCCTGCTAGGTAGCTTTATCAACAAGCTGGCATTGCTGTGCTCAAAGGGTAATTCCATCACCGGATTTGCGGAAAAATAGAGATGAATCTTCCACTCTATACTTCGCCCAAAATGGTAAGTGCCGACAATGTCTTTATCTATCGGTTCGCCGGCAAGATGGATCGCCCTGAAACTGGCGACCGATGCCCAGGTCGATTCTTCCGTCATCAGTTGCGCTAACCAGGCATTCAGTGCCTGGATATTATTAGCCATATAGAGTTGTTCGGACTTGATGCGCCACTGCGTCAGCTCTGCACGATCCGCTTTTGCAATCATGCTCATGCTTTCTTCTGTTTTTAATGTCAGTGCATGTAACAGGTAGAAAAATGCCACTAGGCCCGTTGCCACAATTATGCACAACTTCCAGAGAAATGTGCGCTTCATTTAAAACAGTATCCTTGACCATGCACCGTTTGCAGCCGCTCACCATACCAGTTGGCATCATTGAGCTTTCTGCGTACCCGGCTTAAATGCATATCCAGGCTGCGATCATATGCGCCAAGCTTTTTGTTCAATACCGACAAATAAAGGTCAGCCTTAGGGACTATAGTATTTTGCTGTGACATGAGTGCCCACAGCAGTTTGAACTGGATCGGCGTAAAATCCAGCGGTTCACCATGCAGTGTTATAGACTGCGTTTGCAGTGCGAGCCTGAGACCGTCCACAGTAATTTCAGATTGAGTGATGGGTGCAGTATTACCATGACTACGCTTCAACAGGCGCTCAATTCTCAGTAATAACTCTGTCGCGTTAAACGGCTTTGCTACGTAGTCATCCGCACCATGACTGAGGCCCACAATCCTTTCTTCTTCTGCGCCTTTGGCGGAGACCATGATCACTGGCTGCTGGCTCGATTCGCGCAGTTTTTGCAGCAAAGTAACCCCATCAAGTTTAGGTAACATTTTATCCAGCAAGATCAAATGGTGCTGCTGAGTCCTTGCCACTTCAAGTCCCCGTTCCCCGTCAAAGCATTGATCTATGTGATAGCCCGCTTTACGCAATAAATCAGCCAGATAAACGCTTAGCGTATTGTCGTCTTCGATTAAGAGTATTTTTTGTACCACACACGGCCCCGATAATAAAAATGATAATCAGTTGCAGATAGGCATAATAAGGACTGACACTGTAAATGTAAATTGTACACACATGAGGAATAGTGATGTTTGCGCAACTAGCTGATAAACATAGCTGTAATAGGGTGTAATCGTACAGAAGTTAAGACTGAACCATAATAATGAGGCACTTATAACCCAGACAAGGAGTAAGCTCATGGCATTTCCTACCGCAGTAAACAGTCAGATCACAGATTCCGTCTCTCAGGTTAATACCAATGTACTAGGAGATAGTCCGGCCGTCGCGACCGGCAACTTTATGCTAGCGACAAGCCAGGCATTAGCCAATGCTGCACATCAGGCTACGCTTTCACAAAGATTCTCCAAAACGCCTGTTGCACGGGGGGTGGACATGTTGTATGGCATAGATACAGCTACGACAGCAGTAGGCACTAGCAGGATATTCAGCTAATATAACTGTGTGGTTCAGCATCAGGACCCCGGTGGAAACAACCAACGGGCCAATTCTCCTGGTCTCAGCTGAACAAGATGAGATTTGGCCGTCTCACGCGATGGCAAACAAAATTACCGAGTCGCTCGAACAGGCTCAATTCTCTCATCCATATCAACACATAGCACTACCCGGTGGCCACTACAGTTTTAACCGTGAGACCCAAAACCAGGTCAATCAGTTTCTAACCAAAACGCTGGTTAACCAGTGTCAGTAGCCGGGCTTTACAATTAGCCTTCGCACAGCTCCATATATCATAACTAATTGGCTTTTCAGGCCAGTCCGCTGAAGGAGGTTATCAGCCATTAGCGCAACCTTTCCTGTCCAAAACTCCCTTTTCATTTAAACAAGCACATAGATTCCCCCCTGCCTGTGGGGTTTACAGCTGAACAAATTAACGCTAGTTTCGTACCTAATAATGATAAAAAAGGGAAATGTGTGATGCGAAATCAGTTGCTTTTTATATGCATAAGTTTGTGTTTGACGGCCTGTGGCGGCAGTGGGGGTAACAAAGGTAATGAGAACACCCAATCTCCGGGTTCAAGCCCAGTGTCTCCGCCGGATAATAACCGCTTGCCAGACTCTCCCCAGGCGCGTCCCTATGTCACATTTAATGACGCACTGATTGATGACGTAGAACACTTTGTCACGCTGGCCCATTCAGTACAGTACTTTTATCCCTCTGAAGAAGTAAGCGCATCAGACTGGCCACTCTTTATTGCCGAAAGTATTGTCGAGTTAAGCCAGACAGAAGAAGCGGCGCGCTTAGACAAGGGCATAGAGTTACTAAGACAAATCGCGCCCTATGTCACAACACAACAAGACCACTTGCCCACACTAGAGCAACAAACCCAAGTCATGGCCTGGCAACAAAATGCGCCTTTTTCTCAGCGTTTATATGAAAGAGATCTGCGCTCAGGTAACTACGGTTCACTCAGTAATGAGTCGTACTTACCCAGCAACCGATATGCGACATTGGATTATGGCCAGCAAAGAGTTTATGTACCTTTGTACCTGCCTACACAAACTCAGTTAACGGGCGATACGTTTTCTCAGGTCGGCCGCTGGCAACTAACAGAAAACTTTGAACAGCCGGAAATATGCATGGCGACCGTCTCTGGTATGTGGGCCATGATCCAGCACTTTTGGCCTTATTTTCACCAGATTGAACTCAACTGGGCGCAAAGCCTTAAGCCGCTCTTGAATGCCTGTACTGAATCGGACCTTACGCAACGAAACACCCGCATTTATACCGAATTTACCAAGCTCAATGACAACCACCTCAATATTGCCTTACCAAACCCCGAGTTGTCCCCGTTTGGCTATTACATGCCCTTTTTCATCGCAATGGTTGAAGGGAAAGCCATTGTCACGCGCACGGAGCAAAACAATCCGTCGGATATCGAGATAGGCGATGAAATAACCTCCATTGACGGTGAACCCGTGCAGACTTATCTGCAAAACCGCGCTGCTCAATCATTTTCCAACCAGCTGCAAGGGGTTAACCGGGTTGCACGCATGCACTTTTACAAAACCTCAGCGACACCCGTTCGCTACGAGATTAAAAAGTCAGACGAGCGCGTGATCCGACAAACGGTTACCCCGCTAAAGAGGGAGAGCGCTCTCAAATTTAACGGCCTCAGATATGTGCCCCACAGCCCAGACGTGCTGGAACCTTTAGGCGACAACATTTATCGTATTAACGTATATAATGTTGAGCAACAAGCGCTTAACTCACTCAAGTCGCAGTTGGCAGATGCCAAAGCCGTTGTACTGGATATGCGCTACTACCCAACCAGTTGGCGAGGCTGGCAGGGTGTACTCAGCTGGTTTATTGAAAGGGATGCCGTTAACAACACGCTTGCCCACTACTGGCAAGGCGCCCCCAATCAAACTGACGTGCAGGTACAAACCCTGCCACAGACGATCCGCGTAGCACAGGACGCACTGAATATTCCGGCAATTGCGCTGGCCTCAAGGGAAAGCCAAAGCCAGAATGAACATGCACTTGTGTTTGCCCGCGCTGGCGGAATAAAAGTCCTGGGTGAAGCCACATCAGGGATCAACGGAGAAATCTTTAAAGCGGATTTCTTTAACTTCTCGAATGACTTGTCTCGGGATAATATTTTTGTCTTCACCAGTATGCTTGCAAACCGACTCAATGGTGACCCCTTGATCAACGCAGGCGTCGAGATTGATATATGGGTACCCAGGACGATTGAAAGCGTCAGAAAACATCAAGATAACCAACTGGCAGAAGCTGTGAAATACTTAAAAGCGCAGCTTGAATAAAGCTGCGACCGCAATAGTCTGTACGCTAAGCACTTTGACTGGGCCTGACTCCAAAAAGTCAAGGGTTACACTTTATCTACAAAAAAATGTGTACTAACCTGAGCTGGAAGAGCAGAAAATAAAAGGACTTACATTATGTTAGACATGCTGAGAAATGGAGATCTTCCGTTAGCCCCCACAGTGCTTGCGCTACAGTTTATCCTGTGTCTGGGAGTAAACTTGCTGATTGCCCATAAATATCAATACAGCAAAGCCGTTGCAGTGCTCGTTGCTTTAATCCCTTTTATCAATATCTATGCAACCTGCGTGTATATTGGCCTGGCGATATTTCATTCAAGAAAAATCAAAGGCACAGGTAACCCGGGTTAATCTCATCACTATATTAAGTAAGCTGAGGCGACTAAAACGCTTCAGCTTTTCATTTCCCTGCCTGGTGCTTTTGCCGTGTCAAATCCACCCCAGAGATTTTGCTATCAAACGAATACCCAGCATGGCGGTAAAGAGCAGCACAGAAAAGCCCAGAATATTCGAAACCGTAGTATTTGCGTATTTCCCTAGCATCCGTTTGTTGTTCATAACATACAGCAAAAAACCGGCGATAATTGGCAATAACAGGCCGTTGGCAAACTGAGCCAACAGAATGATCTCTATGGGTTTAATATTGGCCATAGATAAAACGGCACCAATCACTATCACAGTAACGCTGATCAAGCGAAAGGCCCGCATGTCTACTTCGGTGTTCAATTGCAGCAACTCGGTGACCACGTAACTGGTTGCCAGTGGTGCCGTGATAACACTGCTCAATCCCGCAGCAAACAAGCCAATGCCCAACAGGTATTTAGACAAACTGCCAAACAGCGGCTCAAACACTTTGGCCATATCAACGGCATTATTAACACTCAAACCGAGGGTAAAGATACTCGCCGCTGCCGTAGAGGTCACCAGAATGGCGATAAGCCCACCCAGACCAATGGAAATGGCAGTATCTGCACGCGCTTGTGGGATATTCTCGGGATTTGTCCAATGCGCCTTAGCTGCCGACGCATGTAAAAACAGGTTGTAAGGCACCACAGTTGTGCCTATCAGCGCTATCACTGTCAGCAAAGACCCCTCCGGTAATTGAGGGGTTGCCATGCCCTTTAGCAGCGCCGTTAAATCTGGGTCAACCAGGAAAAAGGTGACCACAAAAGCCAGTGCCATAATTGCCACCAGCGTGATCAAGATGCGCTCTATTTGTTTGTAAGTGCCGAGAATTAAAATCACGGCACCAACCGCCGTCAATGCAATAATAGAGCCACGAAAGACCCACTTGCCCGGCGTCGTGATCGCCTCAATACCCAGCGCAGCACCTACTAAATTACCCGCCTCATACGCTGCATTTCCAACACAAATGGCCACAATGATTAAGATAAACAATGGCCACTTCCAAATTGAGTCGGCCAGCGATTGATGGATCACGGCCCCCAGCCCCTGCTGTGTTACTATCCCGGCGCGGGCTGACATCTCCTGCAAAATGATGGTTGCCAGAGTTGCAAAAACCAACGCCCATAACAAAGCATAACCAAACTGAGCGCCGGCTAACGTACACGCGGTGATCGTGCCAGGACCTATAAAGGCGGCGGTCACAATCACGCCAGGCCCCAGGTTTTTAAGTTTCTTTAGCATGATTTCACTTTCCTAACAGGTACATTGACATCCGCTGCGCTCCCTCATTTCAGATCTTAAAGCGATTAACGATAGCAGCCAGCTCGCCTGCCTTTTCACTCAGATTAGTACTGACAGCTAAATTCTCAGTACCAATCGACACCGACTCTTTACTGTGCTGTGAAATAGAGTCAGTGCGCTCTGATACTTCCTTGTCAACGATGTTTTGCTCCTTGGTTGCATCAGCGATATGCTCATTGACACTGAGGATTTCATTAATAAATTGCACTATCTGTTTGAGCGACTCAGATGCTGAAGCTGCTTTATCAACGGTGGTCGCACTGTAACTTTTGCTCGACTCCATTGCGCGTACCGCATCTTTTGAGCCGTCTGTTAGTGTGTTGATCACGCCCAGAATCTGAGATGCACTTTTTTGCGTCCGGGTAGCCAGCTCTCTGACTTCGTCGGCCACCACAGCAAACCCTCGACCCTGTTCCCCTGCGCGTGCTGCCTCTATGGCTGCATTCAACGCTAACAGGTTGGTTTGTTCAGCTATTTCCTGGATGATGGATAATGACCCGGAGATCCCCTGGACATCCCCTTCCAACTTTGAGATCACGCTACTGGCCTCATCCAGTTTTTCGGCCAGTGTATTCACCGAGTTCATGGCTTCATCGACAGAATGCCGGGTATCATTGGCGCTACTGTCGGCATTTTTAGCCGAGTTCGCGGCCTCATTGGCATTGCGGGAGATTTCCTCCGCAGACGCCGTCAACTGAGTCATTGCCGTGGCTATCAGCTCGGTTTCCGTTTGCTGGCGCAGTAATATTGAATTGATGTCGCCCGACGCTGTGGAGATTTGACGCGTTTCATCCACTACTTCATTGGTAAGCTTAGCCACCTTCTTGATGAGTTCATGGAGCTGCCCCAGAAAGATATTAAAATCCCGACTCAGACTATCAAATTCAGGCACGGTAAAATCCGGGATCCGCACAGTTAAATCGGCATCTCTGGCGGCATAAATGTGAATGGTGTCTTCAAATTTAGACAAAGGTACAGTGATGCTTTTACTGATCATCAACCCTAATCCGGCAACCCCGACAGACACCACTAAAGTAAACACCAGTATATTCGCGATGCTCTCATAAAGCCGTACTTCGTTTTCGTCTCGCATTGACTTAACCAGCGCATCTACATCGTCCGTGTAAAAGCCGGTGCCCACAATCAGATCCCATTTAGCGATATAAATGCTGTAGGCCAGCTTAGGTAGTGGCTCGGTCTGACCCAGCTTTGGAAAATAGTAGACCGAATACCCATCTCCCGATTGCGCCGATGTAATGATGTCCCGTACCAGGTAATTACCTCGTTTATCCTGCAAGTCAATGAAGTTTTTACCAATACCCTGATCGCTGTCGCCCTGCATTACACGCGTTCCGTCGGGCTTAAAACCAAATAGATAGCCGGTCCCGCTGAACTTAATATTCTTAAGCAATGCAATGGCTTCTGACTCAGCGTGGTCTCCCTGCATGAGTGGCGTCAGGACTGTTTTGGCAATTTCCAGATAGGCTTTTAGCTCAACGCGTTTCATCCGCATCATCTCTTTTCGGCTCAGGTCGACCTGCACTTCATTGAGCTTTTTGGCTTCCAGATACGTGATTAAGGTCACAACCGATGAAATGATGATCACAGGGATCAGTGACAACAAGATCAATCTGGATTTTATTTTGAGTTTCATGTGACTGAGCCTCTTTATTGCGCTGGTTTAAGAACGCTCTTCAACTGCTTTACCTGTTTGTGGTGACGTATCGTAAATGGACTGTTCCTTGTTGTAGTGCTTCAGGTACTCTTGCAATATTTTGTCGTATGTACCGTCCTTTTTTATATCTCGCAATGTTTGCTCTACTTCCAGCCTGGTTTTATCCAGCGTGCGCGTTTTAGAAAACGCAATATAACTGGGTATCTCATATCGGTAGCTCGGCACCTCTGCAACCAAGTCTTCAATCCCCAGCTGTTTAATGATTTCGAGCGCCCCCAATCTGTTTATCACGACCACTTCAACGCGGTCCGCAAGGAGCAACTCAAAACTCTTTTTGCCTGTATCCGTTGTAACCACGTTCTCAAACACCCCCCTTTTTAGCGCAGTGTCAATTTCGGAGCCGTAGCTCACTTTGTGCATCACCGCTATTCGATAAGGTGCCAATGAGTTAAGCCGGCCATCGAAGTGAATGTTGTTTTTTCTCAACGTAAACAAGGCAATTGATTGTTCTATCAGGAGTTCGTCCGCATAATCCAAAAAGGTCAGTCTCTGTGGGGTTTTGTAAATGGTGAAAATGCCATCATAGCGCCCAATCTCAACTTCTCTAATCGCTCTGCCCCAGGGCAGAATTTCAATTGTGTAGGGCTGCTCCATGCGCCTGAAAACCTCGCGCACTAATTCCACGGCGATGCCACTGGGGCCATTTTTTCCCTGGAATTCATAAGGTGGATATTCCAGCGTGACCAGCTTGATCACCCGCTCTTCGGGCACACTGGCCCCCAATAAACAGAGCACTATCAGAACATGAAACAGCCTGCGTATAATCATAGAGGCACGACTCTTTGCCTGGCTATATGCCACATAGCCTGGCAAGCAAACCTGACATTCAGTACGCGTTGCGGCACCTGCACACAGTTAGCCATCAATCAAAAGCTCAGCTGGATTTTTATATAGGCCCGGCGTCCACGCGGATCGCCCGTCCTGGGGTCATAACTGCCGGCAATGGCCACAAAAGGCGGATCTTCGTCGGTCGCATTGACTATGCCTGCAATGAGGCGAGTTTCTGAGTCCTCTCTGACCACTTCACCAAGATTGACACTATATTGCAGATCAATGGTGTTGAAAGAGCTGATAGATTCACCACTTACGTCATTTTCATAGCTGGCAACATGACGAAGATAGATATTTGCACTGTGCTCTCCGTCAGACCAGTTCATACCTATGCTGCCACGTAACCGCGGCGCCGGATTGCCGACCGTATTACGGTTGAGTTTACCCAGTCCATCACTGGTGTTGCCGGATGCGTCCATTAAATCGTAGCTCAACAGATAAGAGGCCTTCAGTTGTGGCCTGAAATCACCAAGATCCGTGCGATAAATGGTCGTTGCGCTGATGTCCAGCCCGGAGGTATCAATCGCTTCTGCATTAATAAACTTGGTATTCACGATTGAAATGGTGCCCGCTGACGTACGGATCACCCGAGTCGGATCATTAGGATTCGCATTCACCACGGCCTGATGGCTTTCACGAGTAAGCACATCTTCAAAAGAAAAGTCCCAGTAATCTAAATCAACAGAAAGCTCGTCCAAAGAGAAAGATAAACCCAGATTAACGGCTTGTGAGGTTTCCGGCACCAGATCCGGGTCGCCCACAGTTCGGTTACCACCAAAGGTTGTAGAGCCATCCTCCGGATCTGTGATGTTGGCAAAGTTGGTCTGCACTCCCTGTAACTGGTGAACAGATGGGGCTCTGAAAGATGTACTGTAGGTACCCCGGAACGAAAACAAGTCATTCGCAAGCCAGAGGAAAGACACTTTTGGATTGGTCGTATCGCCACCAAACTCACCGTAATCCTCATAACGCACCGCCGCACCAATTTCCAAATCCAGGGTCAGGGGCACCAATACCTCAGCAAACAAGGCTTTCACATCACGCTCACCGTAAAAATTCTGATTACCAATCAAAAAGGCAAAGCTGTCTTGCTGGGTAAAGGAATCATAGACATTATTGATGGACTCATCCCGGTACTGAAGGCCGAGTGCATACCCAACATCTCCCCCCCCGACTTCAAACAAGGACTCTCCCGTTATCACGGCTTCGTAAACACGCATTTCAGACTCGGCATCGCCCAGGTAGTCACCGATAATGAAGTCTCTCAGCAGTTCATTATCAGGGTCCTGAGGGTCAAAGGGGTTAAAGTAATAACACTCCCCTTGTCCAGCCTCAGCGGCGGTGGTGCCGCTGCATTTTATCCCCCCAAAGCCATGCAAAGCAGCTTGAAAATTATCGGTAATGACATCTCTGGGGTTCAGTATGGCGTCATTCGCTGCTGCAACAAACGAGAACTGCCAATATACCCCTTCAGTTAACTCACCATCACCGCCAAATGCAAACCGAGTCGTCGTGTGATCGTAGTAGTTAATTTCGGTTGGTTTGCCTACGCCATAGGGGCGGCCGCGAAAGAAGATATCTTCGCCATAGGGGTTATCCGGATGACTGGCAAGCACACTGGGCGCATTCAACACCGGAAAGCTCGGTGAAACCTCGCGGGTAATTTTGTTTCTGGCATAACCAAATTCAGCCCACAAACGTGTCGTATCGCTCCAGTCCCAGGTAGCCCGGGCATAAGCCTGTAGTCGGTCTTCATTTGGGACCGCTGTGATTTGCGGACCGAAATCAAACAGACAGAATGAGTTGCCATTACTCCCTTCGGAGAATATTCCCCCATTGGCCACACAATTTGGATCCGCAACCGTTAAGCCATTGGGGTTATTTTCATCAGCCATCGACGGAATAACAAAGCTGCCCGGGTTACCAAAGCTACTGGTTGCCGGCTGTAGCCAGTCGACCTCATCAAGCAACAAGCTTGAGCGCTCCAGAAAACTGACCGCAAATAACATATGCCCGGTATCACCGACATATCCGCCATGGGCAAAATCAATTTTGGTGTCATCCTGATCGCCATCGCTCCAGCGGGTTCGGTACTCGTATTGTAGCTCAGTGCCTTCGAGGTCATCCCGGGTAATAAAGTTGACTACCCCCGCGACCGCATCCGATCCATAAATGGCAGAAGCCCCATCTTTTAATATTTCGACCCGTTTAATCGCCAGCGTCGGGACCAAGGAGGCAGTATCAACAAAACTGGCGCCCTGATCGGTCACTACCGCTGACGTAACTTGCCGGATCCCATTGAGTAGTACCAAAGTTGATGAGACCCCCAAGCCCCGAAGGTTGACGTTTGAGGTCCCCACCGTGAAGTTCTGCGACAAGTTGTCTGAATTGTTTTGAGACCCGGCATTAAAGGGTAAAACTTCAATCAGGTCTCTGATGTTGTTCGCGCCGATATCGGTCAGGTCACTCAGTTCCGTGCTCGATATCGGAGAAGCGCTGTCAGATTGTATAGAGCGCTTGATCCGCGTTCCTGTTACTGCAATCGTTTCAATGGCACTTTGATCTTTAACAGGTGTGTTGGTCTGCGTTTCAGCGACAGCCAACACTGGACAGAGTAGCATAGGCAGAGTCCGCAATAGCACGGATTGGACTCTGAGCGAGGAGTTGCACATGATTTCACCTTATTGTCTCTGACGGTAAACTTCTCAGTGCTATGTGTCCCTGGAGTACAACTCCAACAGCATTTAATATTGCTGTTTTAATAATAGTCGCAGATTTCAAAGCCATGGCAAAACTGGCGACTTTTTTTGCCTGTTATAGCCAAAGCTTAACAGCTTGCCCAAGCCAGCAGCCCGGACAAGCTCACAACCTGTGTTTATTTACTCACACGCAACGTATAACTGCCAGCGCCAGAGTAGGAATACACAATAAATCGATAATAACCCGATGAGGCAGTGTAGTTGATGGACTCAGTAGACGTTGGTGTCTCGGATATGGCCACCTGTTGCCATCTGCCACTCAGCCACTTTTCTATTTTCAAATCGAAGTCAGCACTTGCTGGTCCGCTCAGGGTCAGCGCAATGGTGCCACCGCCATACTGAAACCAGCTGCCATTTGGCTCTATCACACTTTGCTTGTCGCTCAGAGTCCCGGTATAGGTGTCCGGATCTGGCTGAGCCTCAGATTCAATGGTAAAAGAGATGGTTTGTGCCGGATCTGAAATGTTGGTAATTCTGAGCCCCGAATCGCTGCCATTCCACCACAATGCATTGGTACCGCGAGACGTTTGAGAGTTAGGTAAAGCATGGGTAAACTCTCCGGCCACATCGAACAAATCGCTCCCGTCACCGCGATTGCGCTTGTATTCCGGGTCCCGATTACCATCGCCATGTTCCATCTGAATATACGGATACCACTCATTGGAATTGCTGCCACGACTGTCGACGTGCCAGACAGCTAAGCCCTGATCGAGTTGCTCAGAATTCTGACCTGACTTATGGATGGCTTCGATATAAAAGGCTTCATTGCTGTTTGCCGGGTTGGTCCATTTATATGAAGTACCGCTGTGCGAGGTATGGCTTAATCGGCCTGATGGTGCATTCGCGTTAATGGCCGGGTTTAGCTCTGTGACTGTGTCCCAGCCAGCAATAGCTCGAAAATGTGCCACCGGAGGCGTCGGCTTGTAACGATTCGTTGTCCCGATCGCGCCGTAGCCCATCACACCAAAACTGGCGACAGAGCCCTCGGAGCTGCCATCGTAGTCATAAAGATCAGGCCAGTTAGTGATCAGGTGCCCAGACTCGTGGACAAACGTACCAATTGCCAGACTGGCGCGCATATCTGTGATTTGATAGCGATCGGAGCATACCCCATCAGCGCAAAAACGTGGGCTAAGCCTCGCCATATGCGGCCATAACCCTTTAGACCAGGCACTGTCTGAGTTACCGGCATAAAATATATTGAGGCCACGGATCTGTTTACTACTGTTTGTCGTTAACTGAGAGAAATCAAATCCCTGCTGATACTCCAGCCATTGTAATGCCTCATTGATGAGCTCCTGAGAACGCACCGTTGAGCTGAGGCTGGAATCGGCATAATATGCTTTGTTCTTTTTTGCCGTGTAATACTGAGTGACTGTATTCGTGTAATCCAGTTTATTGCCGGATACTGAGCGAAAGTAGCCACGGACCGACTGCGCATTACCAAACTCGTTATAATTAAGATCATTCAAAAAGCGCTCGACCTGAGCTTTTGAAATCGTTCCCCGCTCATCCGGAAAATCGATGATAATCGTCAACCCTTTTACCTGGCCACTGATCTCCTCAACACTTTGAGTCTCAAGCATCGAAGTGTGAAACGCCTCATGGCTTCCGAGCATACGTGCGCGCATTTTCTCAACCTGCGCTGCTCTGGCGGCATCCGTCAGTCCAGCCTGAGACTCACTGACTGTTTTTGCCGATATGTTACTCTGACTGCCAACCAGTATTCCGGTAGATACCAGCTCAGTGCCGTCATTACTGACCTTTGCATAAGCCATCCCTTTTAACGTTTCATCGTAGACCACCAAACGGCCATCTGCGGTCCTTTGCTCTGCATAATAATCATTACCTTGCAGAAACAAGCTAATCACCTGACCGTCAGGCTGAGTGAATTCGTAAGGTGTATTGTTATAGGGTATTGCTGCCTGGGCAAGTGCAGCAACGCCCAATGCACCAAAGGCAAACAATGATTGTAGTGTTTTCATAATTAAGTTCCTTTACATGTGAGTATTCCTTTTTCATATCAGCAGAGATATGAAAATAGGAACTTAATTATTAACCGCAAATTTACAACTGATCAAATTTAAATTTTCGTTACTATCTCATCAACAGACACACAAAGTGACACTGCTCCCATCTAACCCTAGCTCTGAGTTGTAGAGCTGGCACCTCGATTACACCACCGCTTTATCACAATGCGTCCGCCATCGGGCTTATTGATCTGCGTAGGTTGTTGCTTTGCTTTTGCCTTTCGCCAGGCTTCACTAATGGGCATATTGTTAAGCAGCTGAACGTATAGATCGACCGACGGAGTCAACTCTGAGCCTATCAGGGTTGGCATGGAAGCAATCAGCTTTTCTTGCGTAGTCGCTTGCAACTGCCGCTTTTCAACCACTGTATCAAATACAGCCAATTGCCATTGATAAAAGTCACTGAATACCGTCTGGCCACTGGCATTTACCTGAACAGCAACCGATGCCTTAAAACGCAAAAAGCCGCCCCAGTCTCGTAAATGGATTTGAGTATTCAGCAAATTCAGGCCGGTACCGGCCGCATGGCCAAATTGCTCCGTCTCAGAGTGGAATAAAAAGGCGCGAATATACATCAGCTGGGCATTTCGATAGCTGCTGCTGTCAAAGTAAAGATTACCCAGATTGTTTTTAATATTGGCAATTATCTCTCTATCATCCGAGAGCATCATTGCTTCTTTGAGTATGTCGGTTGCCTTCTTGTGTTGTCCTGTAAATCGATAAACCACTGCCAGGTTATTGGCTATACGTGCATATTGTTTCTCGTCGGCAACATAATTCAGCGCGCATTTGTTTAACTGCTCAGCATACTCGTAATCATGCATGCGACGATGATAAATCGCGACTGAACCAATAACATGAATATGCTCTCCCTGTAAGTATGCCTGCCACGAGTTCCGGCTCAACTGCGCGATAATATCAGACACCGCATCATAGTCGTGGGCCCGAACGCCCGATTCAAGCCCGGCGAGGTAAACCTGTAACAGGCCTTTGCTTGGCTCCGTCGGCAATTTATCCTGCGCCTGATGAAACAGTGCAACCGCCTGAGCCGGGTTTTTATCGTTCAACTCTTTCAACTGGTTAAGCGTTTTAAACAGCTCCGCTGGACTTAAAGCGACAGCGGCGGAAAACAACAAGCTTGTAAGCATAAGTCAGTGACACCTAATTACATTCTGGTTAAGCATGGTACAGATACAATTAATATACCAGAGAACAATTTCCAGGCAGATTGGTCAGCATTAATGCAATCCGCTCAAATAAGCCACAAAAAACCAATACAAAAAAACAATATATGTTAACAACGTTTGCGTTTTACATTTGAACCCAGTAGAGAAACAAGAAAAGAAGCAACTAATTTTACTGGTAAAAAATAGGCATAAAACACAAATATAAAAATATTAATATGAGAATTCTCATTTTCTTGTTTACATTTGGAAAACACTGCGATAGCATGTGGGTGTTCCTTAGGGCATGACTCATCACACAAGTCATTCCAATTGAACTCCCGAGAAGTAGAGCTTACCAACAAGGATGTTGGTTTATTGGGTATTTCCTGGCACAGTTTTTGTTGCTATTGGAGGTTAGGCAGGACATTTCCTGCCTTTTTTTTTGCTTTGCTCCCGGCCCATTTTACTTGCCAACATGGCTTGTATTTGGGTAAATTTGCTAAAAACAGCATGACTAATACCATGACACTCAGACACCCCCACTCCGTACTCGTCATCATTTATAACAGCCACAATGAATTCTTACTGTTGCAACGTGCCGATGACCCTGATTTCTGGCAATCCGTTACGGGTGGAATTGACCCCGGAGAAGCGCCCATTGAAACCGCATATAGAGAACTACTAGAAGAGACCGGTATTAACGCCAAAGCACTTGGGCTGAGTATTCAGGACCATCAAAAATGCAATCAATACACCATCAGAGAGCAATGGCGGCATAGGTATATAGCGGGTGCGAATATTAACACTGAGTATGTATTTAGTATCTGCGTGCCGGCAAACTGTGACGTGCAGCTCGCACCTGGGGAACACCTGGCTTATCGCTGGCTCACCCAGCAACGTGCTGCTGAGCAAGCCTGGTCAAGCAGCAACAGCCAGGAAATTTTGTCTATTAAACTGGCTTAAATAGGAGGGTTTGCCAGGTGACAGATGCCCGACCTTGTGCATCCTCTTCAGGCTCGGTGACTTCGAGACAAGCTAACTCCGCTTTTTGTGCAATATCTAACAAATAATCCACAGAGCAGTTTTGCATTCCACGTAAGTTGAGTGCTTCTTCATCACTACAATGACGAAGCTTGATCACCAGTAGCCCTTCGGGGCTTAGTAAATTGCGTAAGGTCAGCATTGCTTGCTGACCTGAACTGGACTGCAAATAGTTGAATACCGAGCTCACCAAAATCACATCAAAACTCTGGTGGTTCTTGCGAACTTTATACAAACAAGGCAGCTCATCCTGGTACCAGCTGATCGGCATATCTCGTGTGTAGGCCTGCCCCAGGCGGTTTAACGAACACACGGGCTCTACTGCCACTACCTCAGCCTGCTCCGCCTGTTCAGCAAAAAACTTTGCGTCTCTGCCAGCCCCGGCGCCGATATCCAAAAACTTTAGACCCGATTCTTCCATTAAAGGGGTAACAAATTTTAGCCATGAAGCATGCAGCAGTTCAAAGCGGTAAGACTGGTACAATTTCGCTAATTGTAATGCGTTGTCTTCATAATATTGCATAGGCATAGTTGCTACGCTCCAACCAATGTCATTTGTTCCTGATTCAAAACCATCATAGACAATAATCAAGGCATAATTATGACAATTTGGTTAAACATGGCTGAGATTCAGTGATGATTAACACTTTGATTTAGGGACAAATGCGTATACATTGGTTGCCACACCTCAGTGTAAATACACAGTGTTTACCAATACAAGTAACCTGGGTCCAGAACATCTGAAAACATGCAGGGATTAGTCCCTTTATAAGCCGAAGTAGTTTGCGTCAGTGATCCATTACACAAGGAGTTTTTATGTCACTCAATGCTTTACACACCCCCTGTTTGTTACTGGAAAAAAAGAAGCTGCTAAACAACATTGAACGGCTCAATAAACATTTGTCACAGTTTGAAGTTACATTGCGACCGCACCTCAAAACCCTAAAGTCAGTAGATGTTGCGCGCCATATGTTGGCGGATCAATCAGCTCCTTGCACAGTGTCGACTCTCCAAGAAGCGAGGCAATTCGCCCAGGCTGGTTTTAAAGACATTACCTATGCAGTGGGGATCAGTGAACATAAACTTGTGGAAGTTTTGGACATACAAAACCAGGGAGTCACTTTACATATTCTTCTGGACAGTTTTGAGCAGGCACAATTTATCCATGCCTTTTGCCTCGAAAATGACTGTCAGCTCAGTTGCCTTATTGAAGTAGATTGCGATGGCAAACGCGCCGGTGTCAAACCCAGGGATCCGCAACTGATTGCAATTGCCAAAATCCTGGACTCATCCGGGCTGTTTACAGGCCTTCTGACTCATGCGGGAGGTTCTTATGACTGCCAGAGTTTGGATGAAATTCGTGCTATGGCGCAACAGGAGCAACATGCTGTCCAAATTGCGGCCGACACACTGCGCTCGCAACAAATAGACTGCTCCGTCGTCAGCGTCGGTTCCACACCAACGGCTTTACTGGGAGACGGATTTGAGCACATAACAGAAGTACGCGCCGGGGTATATGCCAGTATGGACCTGGTCATGGCAGGACTAGGCGTGTGTCAACCGCAAGACATTGCATTGAGTGTTCTCACCCGGGTGATAGGCCACAATCGCGAAAAAAACTGGTTGATCCTCGACGCTGGATGGATGGCACTGTCGCGCGATTTGGGGCTTGCATCGCAGCCATGCGGTTACGGACTGGTATGTAATAGTGAGGGCGACGTTTTGCCCGGGCTGTGCATCACTAGTGTTAACCAGGAGCACGGCATTGTGGCGCTTCCAGATACACTCGACACTAGCCACTTTGCAATCGGTACTTTATTACGTATTTTGCCCAATCATGCCTGTGCTACCGCTGCTCAACACCAGGGCTATCACGTCATCTGTGATGATGAAGTGGACTACTGGCCACGCTTCTCTGGCTGGTAATGGTCCACTTTCAGCATTGTTGCTATAGTAAATAAATGGATATAAATAAGGAATAAACATGGACCCAATTACGCTCATTCTCAATTACCTGCTAACGGTTGAGGCGTTTCTGCTCATTTTTATCATTTTTGTACTCAAAGGGAGCATTAAATTTGTCCCGCAGAATCGCGCCTGGATAATAGAAAGATTTGGTAAATACCAGTCGACCAAAGAGGCTGGCCTGAACTTTATCGTGCCTTTTATTGATCAGGTCTCTGCCGATCGCAGCCTCAAAGAACAAGCCGTTGATGTTCCCTCTCAGTCAGCCATAACCCGCGACAATATCTCTTTAATTGTCGACGGCGTTCTGTATTTTCGAGTGCTGGACCCCTACAAAGCCACTTATGGTGTCGACGATTACATCTTTGCCGTCACTCAGCTGGCCCAGACAACGATGCGTAGTGAGCTGGGTAAAATGGAGCTGGATAAAACCTTTGAAGAGCGGGATATGCTCAATACCAATATTGTCTCTGCCATCAATGCTGCTTCTGATCCCTGGGGTATTCAGGTACTTAGATATGAAATCAAAGATATCGTGCCCCCCAACTCAGTGATGGAAGCGATGGAAGCACAGATGAAGGCCGAACGTGTTAAACGCGCACAGATACTGGAGTCAGAAGGTGACAGACAGGCAGCCATCAATGTCGCCGAGGGTAAGAAGCAAGCCCAGGTACTGGCCGCAGAAGCAGAAAAAGCTGAGCAAATCCTAAAAGCCGAAGGTGAGGCAAAAGCCATTATTGCCGTTGCAGAAGCCCAGGCAGATGCCCTCAGAAAAGTCGGTGAAGCGGCCAACACAGAGGAAGGACAAAAAGCCATCCAGCTTGATTTGGCCAGTAAAGCCATTGTCGCTAAAGAAGCCATCGCCCGGGAATCATCAGTCGTACTGCTTCCTGAAAGCGGCACTGACCCCAGCTCTCTGGTTGCACAGGGCATGTCGATCATTAACAGCTTGAATAAGAAACAAAAGGAGCAACTGTGACACTCTTGGTTGAGCACCTGAGTCAGATCCTGATTGTACTCGGATTACTGGCATTAATTGTTGAAGTTGCCGTGCTGGGCTTTGCCACCTTTGTGCTGTTTTTTCTGGGTCTGTCACTGGTCCTGAGTGGCCTGATGATGACTGTGGGCCTGCTGGACGCAACACTCATGAATGCATTGTGGGTTAATGCTGTGCTCACAGCGGCGCTGGCCGGCTTGCTGTGGCAACCGCTCAAGCGCATGCAGGCCAAAGCCCAGAGCACAGAAGTTAATAGCGACTTTGCTGATATCACCTTTACACTCAGCGAAGACCTCAACGAGCAAAGCCAACTCACCCATGCTTACTCCGGGATCACCTGGCAGCTAAAAAGCGAAACGCCTATTGCAAAAGGCACCACAGTCAAAGTGGTCAAAAAAAGCGTTGGGGTGTTATGGGTGGCAGCGCAAGAGCGCCAGGATTAGACAATACAATGCACATAAGACCCGCAGAGCCCGGGGATTTAGATACCCTCAGTCAGATTTGTTTGGAGGCTTTTAACACCGCGCTTGCAGCAACATTGTCGAGTGAGGGCTGTGACACCTTCAGGGCTGTTGCCGCGCCAGTAGCCCTGGCAACACGATTGGCGGAAGACAACCAGATATTAGTTGCCGAAATAGCTGAGCAGACCGTGGGCATGATTGAATTAAAAGCAGGCAGACATATCGCGATGCTGTTTGTCTCACCGTCTGCACAGCGCAAGGGCATTGGCAAAGCCCTTATTGCAGCAGCACTTAAACTAGCAAAGGAACCAAAGGTTACCGTGTCAGCGTCACTGACATCCGTACCCGCCTATCACAGCTATGGCTTTATACTGGCCGGAGAGATTGCAGAGTCTGGCGGCCTTGTTTATCAGCCAATGGAAGTCAGATTAACTGAAGCCCATTAATTGCGCTCAGGTGTTCGCCCAATAGGTTTGCGAGTATGAACACTGTGAGTCTTTATACTCAATAGCCTTTATCACTTCCTATGCCCACTAACCTGCTATTAGTGGATCAGTCTGTCCAGCTGATTTCTCGTCAAAAATTACAGTGTCACTGATCTCAATATTCATCCCCTTCTGAGCGAATACATGCAAATCACTGGTCGTTTTTGTTGATCATTCACTACACTTTAAGTTCAGTACGTTAAGTGGGATCTAATATGTTCGACGATGACACGCTCCTGTTTGGCTCAGATGACGAGCCTGAAGAGTCACCCAGCCTGCCACCCTGGAAAATCTTGTTAGTCGATGATGAAGAAGACATTCATCAGATCTCCAGGTTAGTGCTGGAACAAATGGAACTGGATGGCCGGGGTGTTACCTTTCTCAATGCCTACAGCGGCACTCAGGCGCAACAGGTTTTGGCAGAACATGATGACATAGCCCTGATTTTGCTCGACGTCGTGATGGAAACTGCCGAAGCAGGTCTGGATTTTGCCAAATACGTACGTGAGGAGGCGCAGAATCATAAAGTGCGTATTATTCTGCGTACCGGTCAACCAGGCATGGCGCCGGAATCAGACATTACCCGGGAATATGATGTTAACGACTACAAAACCAAAACAGAACTGACCAGCAGCAAGCTCAAAGCCTCCGTGTTAGTTGCTCTGAGAACCTATTCGCACCTGGATAAAACACAGCAGGTACAATCCGGGTTAGACAAAATCATCACCTGTACTAATGCGCTGCTTAGCGACTCCGAACTGGCTGAATTTGAACTGCGGGTATTTCAGACCCTGACTGAAACCTTGCCGCTAAGCCAGCAATTTGAGCCTGCCCCCATGAGTGTGTTTGTTGTCAAACTGGACCTTAGCACCGACGCCTTTGAGCAGCTTTTTCCTCAGGAGGACGTTACCCTCACCATACCGGAATCCGTGAAAACACAGTTCATCGCGCAATATAATGCGCAATCAGAACGCAGTGCGATATTAGAAAACTATGCCGTGTTATTTCTGGGAGATAAGGCAGACGGGTCTCCTATTTTTGCCATTGCCTGCTACAGCAATCCAATCGAGGCGCAGGAGGCGCAACTTTTACTGAACCTGGGCCATAATTTAGGCATTGCCTGGCGCAATACTCAGTTGCAGGAAAGGCTCAGCAACAATAATATTGAGTTAGAGAGCTTAGTTGAGGAACGTACCGCAGAATTACAAGCGGCACGGGAACGCGCAGAACAAGCCAATCTGGCAAAAAGCATGTTTTTATCAAACATGAGCCATGAGATACGTACACCACTCAATGCGGTACTGGGTTTTGCCCAGCTGCTCGAACGAGCAAAAGATCTCAATGCCAGTCACAAAAACACCATGAACAAAATCATCAGAGCTGGCAACCATTTGCTGGACATAATCAATGACGTGCTGGATATCTCGAAGATAGAAGCTGGCTCTAGCAAACTCAACCCCGTTGACTTTGAGCTCAATGCGCTGCTGGAAGATTTGGGGAGCATGTTCAAACTCAAGTGTGAGCAAAAACAACTTGCCTGGCAATTAGACAGCACACTGAGTGAACCGACCGGGGTTCATGGCGATCAGGGTAAACTGCGGCAGGTACTTATCAATTTACTGGGTAATGCAGTCAAGTTTACGGACAGTGGCACGATTAAACTTCGCTACACACAACCAAAAGCAGGTTTACATCGCTTCGAAGTACTGGACACCGGGCCCGGTATCTTGCCTGAAGAACTGGAGAACCTGTTTAATAGTTTTACGCAAGGCAGTGCCGGTGTAGAGAAAGGTGGCACCGGGCTTGGTCTGTGCATTTCGTCCAGACAAGTAGAAATGATGGGAGGTAAGCTAGAGGTGAGCTCTGAGCCCGGCAAAGGCAGCTGCTTTTCTTTTACTTTGCCACTACAAGCTGCACAGATAACCACTACCCACACTCAAAAACAGACATTACAGCAGATAAGTGTGCGGGCGGACAAAACGCTGCGCGCTTTGTGTGTTGATGATGTTGCTTACAACCGCGAAATACTTGGCCAGACACTTGCGGCATGCGGTATTGAGGTCGATTATGCTGAGGATGGTAAACAAGCCATTGAGCTCATTCAAAAAAGCGCCTTTGACATTGTTTTTCTGGATTTGTTAATGCCCGTCATGCGTGGTGATGAGGCCGTCGTCGTCATTCGTAATGATCTGGGTTTGTCTGAACTAAAATGCGTGGCCATTTCAGCCTTTAGCTTACATCATGAAGTACAGCATTATCTCAGTATTGGTTTTGACCAGTTTATTGGTAAACCCTATACAATCGAACAAATTTTCGATTCATTGTTATCTTTCTTCCCGGAACATTTTGAAAGCGCTGAGTTAACAAGTTCTTCGTCTACAGATAGCGCGCCATCAGATGAGATTACACTTGCCGATTATTCGTTGCCCGCTGAACAACGGGCCCAGTTAATAAGTTATGCTCAGGTCAATAACAGCTCTCGGATCAAGCAAACACTCAAAGAAATTGACGCACAACAGCCAAATAACAGGCAGCTTACGAAATACTTGGCTAAATTTATAAGTAGGTTTGATATGACAGGCTTTATTGCAGCGCTCGACGAGGTGCAAGATGGATGATGATCCGGTTTCACTGAACAATTGCAAGATTCTAATTGTTGATGACAAGGCTGAAAACCTTGAGTTACTGACTGACTTTCTGGAACCCGAAGGGTACGAAGTCGCATTCGCCACTTCTGGTAAAGAAGCCATCAATATAGCAACCATTTTCCTCCCTCATTTAATTTTGCTCGATGTGATGATGCCTGGCATAGATGGGTTTGAAACCTGCCGTCGACTTAAATCTCTTGGCAAAATTAAAGAGATCCCGGTTATCTTTGTCACGGGTAAAAGTGAGCTCAGTGACATCGTCGAAGCATTCAGTGTGGGCGCCGTAGATTATGTGACTAAACCCATACGGCAAGAAGAACTGTTGGCACGCGTGACAACTCACCTGCAGCTACAAGCCCTGATCAATTTACGTGACGAGCTCATTTCAACACTCCGAGATAAAACCCTTGAACTGGAAAAGCTCTCCAAGCTCAAAGAGCAACAACTTGAAACTTCTCAGCATTTTAGCCATATTGGCGAGCTGGTTGGAGAACTTACACACGAGCTAGGCACACCGCTCAGCGTTGTCAAAACCGCTATCTCGCACTTGAATGAAAAACAGCAGGAGCTTGCGCTGCAAGTGCAAAAACAGTCACTGGCCAAGCAGGAATTAAACGCCTTTATTGATAACACAGCACAAAGCTGTGAAATTGTGCTCTCCAGCATGGACAATGTCATGCACCTCATAGACAGCTTTAAGCACATTGTTGTGGGTGAATTCAGTGGCACAGTCTCAGAGTGTAACTTGCATGATTACCTGCACAATATCCAATATGTTCTGACACCCAAATTAAAGCGCACACCGCATACGGTGTCGATCAACTGCCCGCAAACATTGCACCTTATTTCTGATACTGGCGCGCTGTCTCAGGTCATCATCAACTTAATCAATAACGCGCTTATCCATGCTTTTGAAGACAATGTCGCCGGTACAATTGATATCCACGTCGAACATCAGGACGGCAACATAGCCCTGTATATAAAAGATAACGGTAAAGGCATTGAATGTGAGAGGACCAGTAAAGTCTTCGACAAGTACTATACAACACGCGTCGGTACAGGCGGCAGCGGCCTCGGTTTATATATAGTCAAAAAACTGGTTGAAACCCGTTTGAAAGGCAATATTGCTTTATCCAGCCAACCCGGAGAAGGCACGGTATTTAGTATCGTGATCCCGCAAGCGTTGGAAAACTAATCCGTGTCTGGCTGCAATCTACCCAATGGGCTACCAAGCTCGTAACAGCTACTGAGCCATGATGAGGTCGGTGTACTTAAATTCGCAAATAATATTATACTGTGAAGATAATGTTCACTAGTTAGTGGCACAGAACAAACATATCACCCTCTACTTAACTTATTGAAATATTTACTTTGTCATTGCTATGTCGTTACGCTGACGTACTCTGTCGACGAGAATATGCGTAAAACAAGTGGCAGAGCAGCAAATGGGAAAACAGTAATGATTATCAGGAAATTCAGATTACAACGCGGTTGGTCGCAGGAGCAGCTGGCAACGCTTAGCGGATTGAGTGTTCGTACCATTCAGCGAATAGAGCGCGGTCAGAGTCCCAGCCTGGAGTCATTAAAGTCATTAGCTGCTGTTTTTGAAACTACTGTTGCAGATCTCAAAGAGGAGCCAGATGATATGAGCCATGAAACGATAACCCATCAGGAACAACGTATCATAGAGCAGGTACGCGCAATTAAAGATTTTTACTCGCACTTAATTACCTATGTTGTAGTCAACAGCGGGCTTTTTGCCATAAATATGTTTACCAGTCCTGATTATATCTGGGCCTTGTGGCCTGCACTCGGTTGGGGTATAGGGCTGTTCAGTCACTGGGCAAGCGCATTCGAAGTATTTGATCTGTTCGGTGCAAAATGGGAGAAGCGCCAGATTGAAAAACGCCTGGGAAGAAAGCTCTGAATAAAGACAAACAAACCCAATCGCCGCCTGGTCTCAATTATGCCTGACCTGCGGCTTTATCCACCAGCATTTTGAGCATTTCTGCTTGCAATAAGTCAGCCTGAATGGGCTTGCTGACATAACCACTCATACCACAAGCCAGACACGTTTTTCGCTCACCCTGCATCGCATTGGCAGTCAGCGCAATGATAGGTAAGTCCCGACAAGCTTCCAGTTCCGGATGAGTTCGAATATGCCGGGTTGCTTCATACCCGTCCATCTCTGGCATCTGACAATCCATCAAAATCAAATCAGGTAATCCATGTTCTGGCATTTCCCTCAGCATATCCACGGCTTGCTTACCCGACTCAGCCAGTTGCACTTCCACTTCCCAGGCAGCAAGCATCTTACTTGCAACCACCTGATTTATTGGATTATCCTCGGCGAGTAAAACACGCACACCCCGCAAAGGTGACACCCCATTAGCAGGTTCTGGTGAGTTAGGTTTATGCTCATCTGTAAACATCTGTACCAAATCTTTGGCTGTGACCGGGGGGTAAACCACTGTAATCTGATGCTGAGCAAAAACAGGGTCATGTTGGATTTCGCATTGCATATTACATAGAGCGAGGATCCGCCGTTTACCCGGCAGATGGCTAAGCGCCTCAATCAGTTTATGTTGATACGATGAGTTGCTCAGATCCGCTACCAGTATGTCATGATTCAACTCTGTTTTAAGTGGTAACATTAATGTTTGTGGCTGGCACCCCAGTACTTCGAGCTGCCTGCACAGGATGTTTGCCAGCCGGGACTGCATAGACAACACCGCCACCTGAGCGTTCTCAGGGGGGATCCCCCTGCCCCATATGCCGCCCTTTTGCGCCTCAACCTGAAAATGAAAGCGAAAATGTGCACCTGGCTCCGTACTGTCAACCAGTTCAATATCGCCATTCATTAACTGACACAGTTGTTTGACGATAGCCAGCCCCAGTCCGGTCCCCCCATATTTGCGCGTTGTGGACGCATCACATTGACTGAATGAACTGAACAGCTTGTGCCTGACTTCAGGTTTTATGCCTATCCCAGAATCAATAACGTCACACTGTAACACTGTAACCGGATGGCTGACGGCTGTGACATCCACTTCATCACACTTCACGATAAGCTGGAGTGTACCTGACTCCGTAAATTTAACGGCATTACTCAATAAGTTGGTCAGGATCTGGCGTGCCCTGATCGGATCAAGACGCACAAACCGATGCTTAAGCCCATGGCAGTCCACCAAAAGTGTGAGCTGTTTTTTGTCTAATGGAATGGCAAATGATTTTGCCACTGAATCAACCAGCTCATACAGATCAACAGAGTCCGGGGAAATCTCCAGTTTGCCAGATTCGATTTTAGAAAAGTCCAGAATATCGTTAATCACTCCCAGCAATGAATGCGCGCTGGCGTCTGCCAGTTTGGCATATTGTTTTTGCTGCGCATCCAGGTCGTGACTCAGCAACAGGTTCAGACACCCAATCACGCCGTTTATTGGGGTGCGGATCTCATGACTCATATTGGCAAGAAACTCTGATTTCATCTTCGAGTGTTGCTCGGCGCGTTGCTTTTCCTGCTGTAGCGCCTGATTGGACTCCAGTAACTGGCGCTGAATCTCGCGGTTTTTGGCATTTCGATATTCTCCGGTCATGATCGCAAATGCGAAATTAAACACCAATTGGCTCATAAATAGAGACACAACAAACAGCTGAGCCTTTAGAGTGTGATCTTGCTGGAGGCTGGTAGTGCCGGGGTGAGATAAAACATCAAACGCTTTTCCGAGCGCAAAAATAGTAACAAACCCCAGACTCAGACTGATCAGGACAAAAGACTTTGCATAACGAGGTCGGCCAAAACGATACAAACACGCCCAGATCCAACCTGAAGTGATGGTCAACGTGATCATCCCCAGGATCAGCCGTGACGCGTAATTTGATATGACGTAAGTAAAGATACAATGGATGAACAAAAACGCCGCAAAATAACAGCTGATTTGACGTAGCGGCACCGTTTTCTCACACGCATGATAGCAGCCAATCAACACCAGTACTAAAGCAGCCTGACCAAATAAGTTTGGCAACAAGAACCGTACACTCAATGGCAGCTCATTTTGCACCCCGAACAATATCATGCTCAATGCCAGACAGATGGGAGACAACGCCCAGTAAAGCGTCGCCTTGACATCTCGGTTTGCCAGCCACATAAACACCAAGGCCAGCGCAGAGGCAACCACCCCGGCACCAGCCATCAGCAGTAGAGAAGGTGTAGATAATTGCACTGCTCGCTCGACAGGGAGCCGATGTTACTGCGCAGCTCCACTAAAATTAACGGATATTCAAAACTCTAGAAGACAGAAGCGGGGTTGTAAAGGCAGTGAAAACGACCATTGCAACTACTGTCAGGCGCTTTGATCTATCACAATGTCATGCGACCTGGGCAGATCTCACGTTCAGACTTTGCAAGATGCCAATCGCGAATAATGCCCTGGACTTTACCCACGACTGACCTCAATCTGTTTGATGGCCAGACCTTGTATTTCAGTCACTTTAAACACAAAGCCTTCTATCTCAATGGACTCCCCTTGATACGGAAAGCGCTTGCAGTGATGAATTAGGTACCCTGCCAGTGTCTCAATCGAGTCAACGGGCATAAATTCATACTCTACAACGGACAACTGGAAGTCTTTCATCGACATATCCCCTTGCACCACCCAGCGTGACGCATCTTTTTGGCGAAATTGTGCTTCTATCGCTTCACCGTCTTTTAATGCGATAAAATTCAGGATACTGGACAATGTCACCATGCCCACCACAGTTGCAAACTCATTGATTACCACGCCAGTACTGCACGGATGGGCCTTTAGCGCATTCAAAGCGTCAGATAAACTCAGCGTATCGAGCAAAATCACAGGTCGCAGAAAAGCCTCATGCTGCGCATCAAGTAAGAGCCGGCCAGCTATCAGATTACTCAATAATTGCTTAGCCTCTACCACGGCGATCACCTGATCCAGGCTTTCATCACACAGCAAATATTGCTGAAAACTGTGGCTTTGAATTTGCTGTGCAAGCACATGTTGATCGTCATGAATATTCAGCCATTCCACTGCGTCACGGTTAATCATCGCCTGAGTGATACTGGTCTGGTCCAGGTCAAGTACATTGCCAATGATATTGTGCTCATGTGCCCCAAGTTCGCCCTGCTCGGCACTTTGGTCAACCACCGCAAACAGATCATCCCGGGTGATCAACTCATCGCGCTGAGTCGGTAACTTACATGCCCGGATTATGACATCCGCCAGCAGGTTAAATAGCCAAATCACGGGCTTAAACAGCCACACGCTTGCCAGCATCAGGCCAATAAAGCGCATGGCGATTGACTCAGGGATCACCATAGCAACCCGCTTAGGGAGCAAATCAGCAAACAACACAAACATCGCCGTGATCAACAAAAAAGACAGGACCGTGGAAACTTGCAATAGCAGCGTATGATATTGCGCCACCTCAGTGACAAACAACTGCATAATAAGCTGTGATGCCTGGTAAAGATATGGCGTAAAGACCGACTCACCGATCATGCCTGCCACAATGGCTAAGGCGTTTAATACCACCTGAACAGCAGCGAAAAACTGATGTGCGTTTGCCTGCAAATGCATCACTTTTCTGGCTCGGAGGTCACCCGTATCCAGCCTGCTTTGCAATTTCACTTTACGTGCCGCAGCCAGAGATATCTCGCATAACGCAAATACAGCGCTCATACTAATAAGCACAACAACCCATACTAGGTCCAATCACTCACCTGACGATTAACTAGAAATTTGAGCGCGATATATACGCCCAATTTGCGCTGCTGGCAATCAATAAATCGTGACTGACGCAGATAATTGACGAGCATATTTGCCCGGCGTGATCTTTAGAATGTGTTTAAACTCACGAGTCAGGTGTGCCTGGTCAGAAAAGCCGCTTAGCTGTGCCAATTGAGCCAAATCTATCAGTGGGTTATCTCTGAGTTGTTGTTGTGCATGCCGAACCCGGTAGATGCGTGCCAGATACTTAGGCGTTAATTCAGATTGCGCTTTGACTTGCCGCTCTAGCTGACGTATCCCCAGCGGCACGCCGCGATAAGCGTCTTCCAGGGGACGTAACTGCATCAGTGAACTGATGAGCTGGTAGGTATGCTGCATGGCATAACTGGGGTCGGGTGCAGCGCTCGACAAAGTTTGTAACCATTGCTTTAACGTACACAGGGTCGGTGCTTGGCTAAGTTGCTCAGCGAGCGCGCACAATCCGGGTTCAGATAACAAGGGATAAACAGCCTGCTGGAGCGCCTTCAATCTGGCTGGATACAATCGGATCCCGGCAAACTCAGCGTCCGCGCTATAAGAGAGTTGTACAGCATGCTTTGAGGGTGGCTGAATGTGAAAAGGTGCTGTCAGTTTATGCTCATCCAGTGACACCTCACCTTTGAGCACAAAGACGATCCCTTGTGCGCCATCGCAAGGTAGCCAGCGAGTGCCAGAGTGCAGGCTGCGTGCAAACCATACAGCTTGCACATACCGCTGGGATCTGCCATCCGGTTGATGGCGTTGCAACATTAGTTCGTTATTCATCTGGCTCAGGTTTAAACATTTTGACAACTCGATTCCAGGCGTTGATGGCATTAATGGCAACCGTCAGAGTCACCAGTGCATCGTCACTGAACTCCTCAGACAAAGTGCAGTATAAAGTATCATCAATCGGCTGAGCGTTTGTCAATTGTTCACACAAAGTCAGTGCCAGACGCTCTTTTGCAGTAAATCCTGACATATCTCGCCAAGCATTCAGGGCAATAATGCGCCGGGCGCTTTCGCCCTGCTCCATTGCCTGACGGCTGTGCATGGCAATGCAATAGCCGCACTGGTTTAACTGAGACGCTCTGAGTTTAACCAGTTCCCAGAGTTTCGTATCCAGTGTACGTGTGACTTCTTCATTTAATAATTGCTCTTGAGTAAACAAGTGTTGCATCAGTTTTGGGGCACATTGTAAATAACTTGCTCTTTTCATCATTTTTCCTTAAGTGTCATTCATGGCTTACAGACTACCCAGAGACACCACAACAAGATTGAAGAAAAACGACTTTCGCGCCCCAAAACGTCAGGCAATGCAATTAAAGCAAATTGTGCTGCTTAATAAATGTGACCAGTTCACCGGCAATACTCGCATGCTCCTGCGCCGTAGGATGCCAGATACAGCCTTCCAGTGGAGATACAAAAGTATTGGCATACACATCCTCAACCCCTTCATTGGCAAGCTGTTGCAACGCTGCATGTGTTGCTGGAATAATAAAGTCATAGGGGTATGCAGGACGAGGCATCACCACAATAGCAACATCCGGATAGCGGCTTCGCAGCGAATGAACAAACTCGACCATGGCTGCTTCCCAGGCCATTTTTACTTCCTCTATCGTTTGCCAGGGTTCGTGTGGCTGAGGGTCGGTACTAAAATCATTAGTCCCAAACTCCAACACAATTAACTGAGGAAAGCGCTCCTGATATGACAAATCATCCTCATATACTGCGGATATCTGATCAACATAATCTACCAGAGTGTGATGTGTTTGGTTGCCATTCCAGTTGCGGATCAAGCCCAGACCAGAATACGACACCTGAGTAAACGTGCTGTTTAATTGTTGCGCCGCAACATAAGGAAAGGCCAGCCGCGCATTACTCGAATTAACAATCTCCTGCCAGTCACATTGTCGCTTAGTCGATTCGCTGCCGAATCCCGCACTAATTGAATCTCCGATAAACAGTATGTGTGGCTGTGTTTCCCATACCCCCTCCAAAGCCCCATCGACCTCAAATTGCAACAGTTGAGTGCGTGCACCATAATGCTCCCAGCGCTTCACCACTTCGATGAGCACCCGACCTGGCTCTGCCTGTTCAAACAACACAAAGCGCTGAGCTTCACCCGTTGATGCCGTCACGATTTTTTGGTGCAACCGACCATCGACCAGTACATCAAACTGGTCACCATTACCGACTAAACTGACTGCGATGGACTTACCCACCAGCTGAGTGTGGATGGCCGTACCCGGCCAGTTAAATTCCACACTCCCTTGCTGATAGTTTTTATGTACCCGGCCCTCGTAAATAAGCGCATGGTGCGTAGCAGGCAAAACGGTAGCGAAGCAGCTAAGGCTGATGCTCAGTCCGAGCAGGATAAGTATTAAGCGACACATGGATAGTTCCTTTTTTGTTAAAAAAGTAAACCTAGTGTTTAAACAGCAACTCCTCAAGCCAGGGAAGTTGAATTTTTCTAAATCGGGTAGGCGCAGCAGATTGCCTTTCGTATCCGGTCATCATGTTCAACACGATAAATCGCTCTTGCGAGACAAACAGTAAGACAAAATCACTAACTTAAAATTTCCAACACTCTTTTATTCTGATTTAAAACGCCATATAGTTATTAAAAGTTTGCATTTAAATTAATATAATGATTAGGAAAATTCAGATTGGCGTAGCAACGTCTCTTTCCTTGCTGATACTCACAGGCTGCAGCCAGCTACCAGCCCCAACACCGTCGACAAATGCCAGTGTCGAGGCAAGCTGTCCGCTCACGGAGCTCAAACACCCAAACCTGGTCCCACTGCCAGCACAGAGCATACCTGGAAACGTGATTGCCCCGCCCGGTCAGGGTGGGCTTTGTAACGCACGCAACTATGAAGTAAGCAAAGATCTCATTATTTGGCGAGCCTGGAACAGCACCTACGAAGGGTCTAAATTCGGCAAGTGGTGGTCACTGGAGAAACCGCTCGGAGGGGTTGCGCAATACCGGGCCGAATTCAATATTTGTCCCAAGTACTCACCACTGGATATGCTGGTGCGTTGCACTTTAAAAGCAGGCACTCAGGTAGTAATCGGCCCAGGTCAAAGCGCTCAGTGTAGCAACTACTTTACTTATCCTCAGTCGGATACTAATCAGCTCTACCTGGCAAATGCCGCTGAGGTCACCCTAAATTGCACTAACTTTTACGACGAGTTCTCCTGGCATGAAGTCGCACCGGAGGCGGAGACGAATACAACACAATAACAGGAATTAACACCAACCCTATTAATGGCTTACTTCAAAGGCAGGGTTGGTATACATCCTCCAGCTCGCTTCGAAGTGCGCGGGAGGTCAACATAACGGAGCCCGGCATTGGGCTTTTCTCACTACAAAGGAAATGAGCATGAAACTCAATTTAAACAAGAAAAAAATCAAGTCGCTATCCCAAAACAATCAGCTGTCACCTCAGCAAACCCCTCAGATTGGCGGCGCAGCAACAGGCTTGCCTAACTGCCCGAATACTAACTTTTGCAATTCAATTAATGCGTGCTGGACATTTAAAGACAATCGACCGGATTGTATTATCTGGGGTTAATTGATGAGTCTCGCTGTGCTGTAAACTGTGGAACCGCCTTGCAATCTCAACTTAGATGCGGTTAGGACACTGACATACAACACATACGAGGTGTTTGCTCAAGCCGGGCAACACGCGCGGCCTGAGCAAACTTTGGTTACTCCATGGATTACTCCACGGATTACTCCTGATTAAGCGCAGCGACTACCTGCATAATATCTTTGAGATCAATCTCTCCATCTTCATTTAGGTCAAAGCGCGGATCAAATTGTGTATCGCCCGTCGTAGCCGACCATCCGGTTACAATCGTTGTCACATCATCCGCGGATAAAACACTATCGCCGCTAAAGTCAAACGGGCTGACTTCTTTTAGAACAAAAACCTGTTGTTCACTGATCACGGTTTTGTCATCACTCAGCATAATTTGCACTGATATCGATGTATCACCTGGGGCAGATACATCCCACAAGTAGCGACCCTGAGAGAATGCAACACCAGTGGCAATTTCAGTCGTCTCATCTCCCACCTGATAAACAATATCAACAGTGTCTGAATCAGCGATATGTAATCCCGACCAATTGATACTAACCTGCTGCTCAGAGCCGATGGCATTCTCCACATTGATTAACAAAACCGGCACCGCCACACCAAGCTGGTTCACCTGTTGGCTGGGCTCAGTCAGATTAACCGCATCGTCTGAAACATCAAAACGGTAAGAAGCGTGGCTATAACTGAGCTTATACAAGCCTTTAGCCAGATTAGCAAAGCTAAAGATGCCGTTGGTATCAGTTAGCTGACGCGCAATTTCGACCTGACTCAAACCAACGCCATTGGTCAACACCACTTCGACACTGGCGATCCCCATTTCACTGGCATCTGAAACCTTACCGTGCAAGGTTGCCTGGTGCGTATCAACATAGATACTGTTGGGCTCAGAAGTTGAATCATCAGCAACCGAATAAACATTGTAGTAATAGCGCGTATTGGCAAATGCACTGTCAACAAACTCCGACTCTAAACCGGTAAAGATCCTAGCGCCATCGTCTATAGAGGTGGGCAAACTGTTCACCGTTCTGGTCACCACCACTTCCTTCAGGTTACTGCCTTGCGGGTTTTGCCAACTCAGCGAAACAACAGGTCCATTCACTATGGCCTTGAGTGCAGAAACCTGCGCCACAACAAAGCTGCTTTCCTCAGCATACGTCGGAGCCTGAGCTACGCCGTTAATACTGATATTGGCATTCTCATTTTCCTGACCAACGCTCAGCTGCACAGTGGCACTGTCCTCGTCACTCTGAGTCAGTACATCTTCATAGTTAAGTACCAGTACCTTGCCATTGGTTTGTGGAATGGTGACATACACTTCAACTTCGGGATACTGAGGGTATTTCTCCACCTGAATTGAGTAAGTATCCGTTAAGGGCAAGATAAACTCGGTAACCAGCTCAGCGTTTTTCAGATAGGCTTGCATCGTGTCAGGCTCGTCCAGAATAGGCTGCAATACGACAGCACTTTGGTCGCTCACTTTATTAACACCAACAAGCCGTCCCCCTGCAATTAACACTGTAATATGCTGTGGATGTTCCAGCTCAACCACACTGACTGGTGTCTCATCCTCTGCATTCTGAACATCATTGGCACGTTCACTGGCACCCGGTTGGCCATAAATGCGCAGCTGATCTGTGACATCGGTATAAGCACCAAATTGCGCATAGCTCGACGCGCTATAGTAGTTTGTCAGTTTAAAGTCACCATGTTGATCATACTTTTCACTGTCGCTTTGTGGCGCACCGAAGAAGATGAAATGCTTCAATGTCAGCCCATTGGTAAACTCCATCATGGTATATTCACCAGGGAAGTTATTATCATGGGTAATGTACAAAGACACATCGTTATACTGGATCAAGCCAGCAGCCAGAATAGAGTGTCCGCCGCGTCTTTTCGGACGGTTAATGCTAAAGCGCAGACTGGCAATTTTGTTTTCCATAAAGTGCGGCGAATAAAACGCATTCATCGCGGATATCCCCGGGAATATGGTACGCGGGTGAGATCCTATCCAGGCACTGCCTTTAAACGCAGACTGCGACAAAAAGTAATAACCGATTTTAGACAAGCCATGAAAAGCATCCGCAGCATCCGATTTCACATCGTAACTGCCCACAGCCTTAACATAGGGCTTGGGCGACTCACTATTGCGGTTGTCCCAGTGGCTCTGGAAGGTTGATGTTAGCTGGGCACGCGTTAATGTCGCATCAATGTTAGCTCCCCAAGCTACCCCTTCGCTGGCATTGTTGTAGTTGGCAATTGCCGATGCTGCCATACCATGGCATACACCGAGAAACCGCCGGTCAAGCCTGTTCAGACCCTGGGTATAATCTTCCAGCCGGTAATAACCAATCACATCATACGCTTTGCGTTTATTTGCCGGCGCCAGGAATTGTGCAAAAGACCTTGCGACTTTGCGCATGAAGCCCAGGTAAGACAACTGGTCGGGTGTACAACGATCAAACTTCCAGCATAAGAATGAAGACAAAGAAACATCTTTTACTTCGGTAAGCATAAAGCGGTTCCAATCGCCATTTTGAAAAGAAAAGCCATCTGTAGAAACGTTAAATGCCGTGGTGTACACATTCAAATTGTTGACATCGTCAATAACTTCACACTCTTCCTCTTTACACACCGAAACCTGAGCGCCACTCAGGTTATAAGGCGCCTGAGTCAAAGCAAAATCGATGCGGAATGTCTTTTTATCCGTGCTAACATCACAGTTCTGAGCCGTGACTTTCAAACTGCTATCTTCGGCATGGAACTGATAATTACAGACATCCGCAAGCGCAGCACCGTTAAGCGCTTCCAAGTTTTTAAAATACACAGAGAATTGGTTTGCGCTAAGAGAGCCTGGTGACAAAATCACCTTATCCAGGTTAAAGGTATGGTCAAACGCGGCATCCATAAGGTTAAATGCGACATTATCAATTGCATAACCAGCATCTTCCTGAGCAATGATCTCTATCCGAAATGAGGCTATGTTTTCGTCCCGAATCGAAAAGTGCTCAATCCCAAACTGTGAGTCCAGCACTTCTCTGATCAATTGACCTTCCGGGTTAAACCACTGCAACCGGGTCGAGCTTAAGTTGTCAAAATACCCGGCATCTAAAGAAAAACTGTTTACGGTTGTCGGCTCGCCTGTTTGCGGATCAACAAAACGCCCTTCAATGGCTCCGTTGAACCTCGGGGACCCACTTAACACTGGGGTTGTTGGATTAGCACTGTCTGATGTAATAAACGGTGAATCACCGCCAAATATAATACCTCGATCAGCATACTGGTTGGTAATCGCTGTGCCATTGGGAAATTCACTGAAAGTAATCGGCGTCATACCAACAGCCGCTGCTTGTTCAACAGGGACTGAACGAGCCAGTGATTTGTCATAGTTTTCACCTGCTGTCGACCCTTCAGTGGCTAAAGCAGGTGCACTCAGTAAACTCAGTAGCGCTGTAATATATAAATATTTCATTGTAACGCCCTCACTGTTCACTGACCGAAATGCTGCAATTAACTTGCTGCGCCAGACGATTCATGCAAAGTGTTTTACTGCTTGACACTTCAGGCGTCGTGCCTGAGTCTACACTGACTTCAAATGTCAGTACTTCTGCAGAGCCTGTAAAACCACTACTATTGCCATAGGTAAGTGCACCAAAATGCAAAGACTTGCCTTCTTCTGTCGACACAGGGCCCAAAGCAACCAGAGTGCCGTCAGACACAATAAAACTGTTACTCATGGACATTGACCCTTCATTGGGTGCAACACTAAAGTCCAGTTTTAATTCATAAGCCGATATTGACTGAGTTGCACTCAGCTCTACCTTGTAGCCTTTTGTTGTAGGCGCATCGGATTGAGGTGGATCAGACTGTGGCGGATCTGATTGAGTCGGTGGAGTGTTAGTAGTACTTGCACTGGGGGAGTCAACCCCACATCCAGCCAGCGCAAGTAACAGTGACGAGCAAAAAACCAGACCTAAGGTATTTCGCGGGGCACCAGACGCGATTGAGGTTTTCATTGTTGCAGCCTTGTATACGTATGCAGACTGATATAGCACTGTACTGATACCTTGCCATATCACCATGTTCTTCAGGTGCTGTGCTCACTTTTACTGCATACTGTCCGACCTGCGCAAGCCCAATAATCAAAGTGACCTATCGTCAGCACATAGAAGTACATCCGCAAGTATAGTCGAACCTCATGGTTGTAAAGCTTACAGACAAAAAAGCCACAACCAGTGCAAATCCAGTTGTGGCTTAACTGTACTCAGATGAGTACAGACTTGGGTGTAATTTGGGTTATCTATGCGCTCTTCAGGCCGCCTCTTCAGCCAAATTTGACTGATGTCTGATCAAGTAATCAAATGCACTCAGACTGGCCGTTGCCCCGCCGCCCATCGCAATAATAATTTGCTTAAAGGGCTCAGTGGTTACATCACCTGCGGCAAATACACCGGGTATACTAGTCGCCCCCTTTGCATCAATGGCAATTTCACCAAATGGGGTCAGTGCCATGCCACTGCCTTCCAGCCATTCAGTATTGGGGATCAGACCTATTTGTACAAATATCCCGGCAAGTTCAAGCTGATGTTGCTGGTCACTTTGTCTGTCAATATAGGTCAGCCCGGTGACTTTTTGCCCATCCCCTCGCACTTCGGTCGTTTGTGCATTCGTAATAATGGTCACATTGCTCAGGCTGTATGCCTTTTTAATTAAAACGTCATCGGCTTTCAACGTGTCAGCAAACTCCAGCACAGTGACATGCTCTACCAGATTTGCCAGGTCAATGGCCGCTTCGATACCTGAATTGCCACCACCAATGACCGCAACAGATTTACCTTTGAACAGTGGCCCATCGCAATGTGGGCAATATGCAACACCACGCCCTTTATACTCCTGTTCGCCAGGCACATTCATTGTGCGCCAGCGTGCACCGGTCGCTATCACCAGAGATTTGGCCTTTAGTGTCGCCCCATTTTCCAGCGTCAGCTCAAGATTATTGCCCACAGACAAGCCACTGGCACGCTGGTTTTTCATCACGTCTACTTGATAATCGTTCACATGCTCTTCAAGCTGAGCAACCAGTTTGGGTCCCTGCGTGGCTGACACAGAAATAAAATTCTCAATACTCATTGTATCTGCGACCTGACCGCCAAAACGCTCTGCCACAACACCTGTATTAAGACCTTTACGGGCCGAATAAATGGCTGCCGCAGCACCTGCCGGTCCGCCGCCAACAACCAATACGTCGAATACCGACTTTTGGCCAAGCGCCTGAGCTTGTTGTTCACTCAGCGTGTTATCCAGCTTGGCAAGTACATCACTCAATGTGATTGCGCCCTGACTAAACAGCTCACCATTTAAAAATACACTGGGTACCGCCAACACGTTGCGCTGCGCAACTTCGTCAGGAAACAGCGCGCCGTCAATCATCGTCGCTTTAATTTTAGGGTTGTGTGCGGCCATTAAATTAAGTGCCTGCACAACTTGCGGACAAGTCTGGCAACTCAAAGATATATAAACTTCAAAATGCAGTTCGTCTTGCAGTGACTGGATCACCGCCAATTCCTGCTCAGACACTTTTGCCTTATGCCCACCACTGTGCAACAGTGCCAACACAAGGCTGGTAAACTCGTGCCCCATGGGCACCCCGGCAAACTCGATCCGAGTATCTCGCTTTGGCGAGTAAATGGTCATGCTGGGTGTGCGCTCACTACTTTGCGCCTGCACCAGTGTGATCAGATCACTAAGCGAAGCTAACTCCTGTGCCAGTGACGCCACCTCTGCTGACTTGTCACTGTCATCCAGCGCTAAAATCAGCTCAATTGGGTCGGTCAGTGCAGCAAAATGGGTTTGCAGCTGACTTTTAATTTGCTTGTCTAACATTCTGTACATCCTCGAAATTTATGCCAATAGACCATTTTCTTCGACCCCCAGGGGTGAGTTTGCTGCGGGTTAACAGGGTCGGGCCAACTCGGCCCGAACACCGTGACTGATTATAATTTGCCAACCAGGTCTAATGACGGAGCAAGGGTCTCTTCTCCTGGCTGCCATGAAGCAGGACATACTTCGCCGTCATGTGAGGCAATGTACTGAGCCGCCTGAACTTTACGGACCAGCTCTTTGGCACTGCGGCCAATACCCAGGTCATGGGTTTCAACCACTTTAATTTCGCCTTCCGGGTTAATGACGAAAGTACCGCGTAACGCCAGTCCCTCTTCCTCGATCATCACACCGAAGTTGCGGGTAATTTTGCCTGTCGGGTCGCCTATCATTGGGAATTGGATTTTCTTGATGGTCTCTGACGCGTCATGCCAGGCTTTGTGCGTAAAGTGTGTATCTGTTGACACGGAATAAACCTCAACGCCCATCTCTTGTAATTGTGCATAATGGTCCGCCAAGTCACCAAGCTCGGTAGGACATACAAAGGTGAAATCGGCCGGGTAGAAAAAGACAATAGACCATTTGCCAAGCAGGTCTTTTTCACTCACATCAACAAACTCACCATGGTGAAAAGCGGTTGCGTTAAAAGGTTGGATCTGGGTGTTAATCAAAGAGGTAGTCATGTTTTTTTCTCTCTCAGTTTTTAGGTTAAAGGGTCACAGGTCTGATGCTGTATCAGCCATGTTGTCTCTGTGTGATTACTAAGATAGGGGGGATTTAAATATTATTAAAATGGATTGTTCGGATTACTGTAATCCAAAAAATTGATGAAACTTTGGCAAAGTTTATGCGTATATCAGATATAATTAAAACATTAGTCAGAACAAACTTTTAAGAGACTTGGATGCACCCATACTTTAACCACATTATGCTAGCCTACATTGGCTTTATTCCTTTTCTACTCTGTGTCGCACTCACATTAATGGTTGGCAGCTCAACGGCCGTTATCGACGCGTTTAGCTACTACAGCCTGGGCGTTTTGGCCTTTTTGGCTGGCAGCTTATGGCGTCCGGGGGAGCAGTCACAGCAACGTGCCGTAGTCGCCATACTCGTGATCGTCCCTTTCCCATTGCTTGCCGTCGCGTCTCAGGTTGTGGTGTTAAGCTACCTGTCAGTGGCTTATTGGTTGGTGTTGATTTTTGAACGCAGCGCTCCGGCCTGGCAGGAGACACATCAGGATTATCAAAAAATGCGCTTCACGCTAACTTCTGTTGTCTTTGTCAGCCATTTATTCATGGTCGCACAGGCAGTTGAATTTGCCGGGTAAACTCACAGTGCTACAGCCCGTTTAAAACCTGCTATAACTAAAGGGGATACGGAGGGTTGCGCATGCGTCAAAAATTACTACTGGCCCTGATCTGGCTTGCAACGGCTTGTGTCATCATTTTACTCTACGGCAATCATGCCTCTTTTGGGGCAACGGTAGAAGAGCTGATATGGTTTGCCATTTCATTAACTGTGCTGGTGTTCAGCCTGCCTCACCTGCAACATAAGCTGCTTTTATATGCCTGGGGGATCTACTGTATTGGCCTGTTACTGGATCTCCTTGATGATTTGATGACCATTGAGCTTATCCCCGTCAACACCTTTGACACATCGTTAAAGCATCTGGGCTTTCTGCTGGTGTGCTACGGCATGCATACTATTATTAAGCAAAAACGCGAAACCATCTGTGCACTCAACCACGAAATTGAAGAGCGCCAAAAGCTGGAACAAAAGTTAAAGTTTGATGCAACACACGACGAATTGACCGGACTGGGAAATCGACGTGCCTGCTTTGAGCAATTTGAGCGTTTGTGTAGCTCCAGTGCTTACCTGTATTACTTCGATCTGGATAACTTTAAGCAAGCCAATGATAAATATGGTCACAATATTGGCGATAAAATACTAAAAAAAGTGTCTGAAGCGATGACCCGAGAATTCACAGCAGATGCCTGCTTTCGGATAGGTGGCGATGAGTTCGTGGCCTTTACCAGTGAGACAGTATTAAAAGAAGATGCCCTGCGGGCGCAGTTGGTAGAGGAGGTCTTTGAATATGGGGTTGGGGTGAGCATAGGCAGAACTGCGGCCGACCCAGCTGAAGACCCGGATGTATTACTCCACAAGGCCGATATCGGTATGTATGAGAACAAAGCTAATAAAAGTATCCGCACCTCCGTCAGATAACACAGATAAATACTTAGTATTAACTATGTAGTTTTCGGTGTTCTAACTATATCCAGCTCCGGCTGTTTTTACTTATTTTTTATGTAGCTCATTGTTTATTTACATAAATCTAGCACTTTAGTGGCTTGACTGTTATGCTGCTGGCAGTTTTGATAGTCGAGGGAACCTCAGTGTTAAAGAATCTTTTTGCCAATACCAGTCAACAATCGGAAATCCAACAGTTGAAAGCAGAATTGGCCGCACAACGACAGGCATATGAGCAACTGGAGGCAGAAAAACAAGCAATGCAAAATGAGCTTGTTGAAGCACAACAGCAATTAAACGACAACACGGACAATCAGCTTTTACAATGTGCACTTTCCGGGCTTGGTCAGATCCACGAAGTACGTGACGCCGTGCTACGCAGCCTGCATCAGATAGAAGAAGAGAGCAGCTCTATTTCTCAGGTCAGTGCCTCGTTTGAAACCTCTGAGTCGTCACTGGAAAAAATCCTCTCGGGCATGTCCAGCCTGTCGACCAACATGGCCAGCATGACCGACAATATTTCTGGCCTGTCGCATATGGCAGATAACATTAATACTTTTGTCACCACGATTTCAAAAATCTCTGATCAAACTAACCTTCTCGCGCTCAATGCCGCTATCGAAGCAGCCCGTGCCGGTGAAGCTGGCCGAGGTTTTAGTGTGGTTGCTGATGAGGTTCGGGCGCTGGCAAACAATACCAACGAATCAGCAAACGAAGTATCAGATCTGGTAAAGAAAATCATTGATACAACTCAGCTTACTGTCGATGGGGTGAATGTCATCCAAAACTCCAACAACGATTTATCTTCAAGTATTGCCCACCTCAACGATGAGTACGGTAATATTGTCAGTTGCTGCGGCTCTATGAAGCAAACCATTGTCTCAGCATCGCTGCAAACTTTTGTACAAACAGCAAAGCTCGATCATGTTGTATGGAAAGGTGAAGTATACGGCGTCATTGCAGGCAATAGTAACAAGCAAATCACAGAGTTTGCCGATCACACAAGCTGTCGTCTGGGTAAGTGGCTCAGTGGTGAAGCAGGCAAAGTGATGAATAAATCGGGATTACTCAATCGTATTGACGGCCCACATAGAGAGGTCCATCGTGCCGGTGTCGAAGCAATGACTCTGTTTGTTGCCGGTGAAAAGCAAAAAGCCATCGGCGAACTTAATCGCATGGAACAGGCGAGTCGTGACGTGCTCAGATTATTAGATGAAGTAACACACTAGTTTTATCTCTGGCGACTCAGATCTGAGTCGCCAGGTTTATCCCCCACCTTGCATCTGCTATCATCGCGCCTTTGTTATTTTCCTGGGTAGTATTGTTATGTTAATAGATGCAAATTGGCGCATTTTGACCGTTGGCGATGGTGATCTAAGCTTTTCTTTATCACTGAGCAGGCAGTTAAAACCCGGTAATTTATGTGCCAGTATCTATGACGATGAAACCACCCTAAGAAACAAATACCAGCTTCATGCTTTGGACCATTTGCGCGATTCAAATGTGCCTGTGCTGAGCGAATTTGACGTCAATAATCCAAGCTGCTGGGAAGCCTTACAAGGAAAGCTGTTTGATGCTGTGATTTTCCAGTTTCCTTTAATCCCAGCATTTACCAGCAAACAGGCATTTGATGCTCAGCCACTATCGACAAACACACTGAATCGACGTTTGTTACGTAACTTTATCGATTTCAGCCACCGCTTTGCGCTTGACCCGGCAGGCCCAATGCTCGCATTGATCACCTCGAAAGATGTCAAACCTTATTGTGAATGGAATCTAGAGGACTCGCTATGTAACGGGTTGGACTACCATTATCTGGGCCAGAGTGAATTCAATATAGATGCATTCGAGGGCTATCGGATCCGCAATGTAGACAGAGATAAACATGTTAAAGATACCAGCGGCATCACTTATTACTGGTCGACAAAATCTCACGCAGTTTTGCGCGAGTCGCTTTATCTGCCGCCCTACCTAACACAAAATCATTGTGCTCTGTGCCGTGCAGGACCCTTTTTGAGCGAGCAAGATAAACTCGCGCATTTGGGGTCAAAAAAGCATGCAATGATGCTCAGGCATGAGAATGACTGGCTCACCTACCTCAATGCACGCTAAGCACAACAGCTTTGTTGGCGCGCAGGCCTGTCTCCCATCAAGTCTAGCCTGGCCAGCTCCATCTCAATACTAGCGGGTTCTCCAAGCAAAGTACGCTGTAAAACTTGCTGCATCCAGCCTGGTAACTCTGAATTCAATGCATAGTACACCCACTGACTTTGCTTTCGTATAGTCAGAATACCCGCTTTTCTGAGTTGTGCCAGGTGCCTGGACACCTTAGGCTGACTGGGCTCATCCAGTGCCACCATCAACTCACAGACACACAGCTCCTGCTCCTGCAAAATCAGCAGCAGCGTTTTCAGCCTTAACTCGTCACTCATAGCTTTATAAAAAGCCATTGGGGTAATGGGCTCGATTTGTTGCGGCTCAGCCAACAGATTACGCACTTTACAATTTAACTCATATAAAGCCTTACGATATGGGTTAAAAGACGCATCAACGTCCTCTAAAGCAAGTTGCCAGAACAGTGTTTGCGGTGTTTGTTTTCCTTCCTGTTCAGAGCATGCCCCCTGAGTAAGGTGAAGCATAATATCGCACTCTTCCTCATTAACGTCGTTTTGACTGAAGCTCAGGTTTCTGCTCAGTCCAAACTCGGATAGCGCTTGTTTTGCCCCAAAACTGATCTGTTGCGTGGTCATCGTATTACCCAGCAAGACATCTGGATTATGATGCTTTAACAAAGCACCAACTAACCAAATCAGGTCTGGATTTTCACCTTTCAAATAGATACTTTTCACTGCACGGCTCTCCTATATACGAATACGATTATATAATGAAACTGAGGGACAGTTAATATCCGGACACAAAAATACGAGGCTCTTAAAGTAAAACGAATACACCATTTATAAGAAAAAAATACAATTTGATAATTATTTTTAAATTAAAGTCACCTCGAATTATTCAAAATCGGAAATTACGGAATAATGTATACAAAACTATTGAGCAGTACCATTTTGATAAGTAGACTGGCGGCCTTTATTTATAGCGAGATTTCTCGATGCATGTTTTAAACAAAAGCTTTCTGTATGCCATCGCGTGCTTGTTACTGGCTATGGTTACCATTCAGTCTGGTGCTTCAATTGCCAAACAGCTATTTCCTCATGTCGGGCCAGAGGGCACGACGGCTTATCGCTTGGGATTTTCGGCACTGATATTATGTTTGGTCTTTCGGCCCTGGCGGCATTTGCCCAAAAACTGGCGTCCAGTGATTTTATATGGACTAAGCCTGGGTATTATGAATCTGACATTTTATTATGCGATAGAACGCATCCCGCTTGGCATTGGTGTCGCACTGGAGTTTACCGGACCACTTGCGGTGGCATTATTCTCATCCCGACGTAAACGAGATTACCTCTGGGTAGCACTGGCGCTTGCAGGCATATTGCTGTTACTGCCGCAGATGGGCGAAGTAGATGGCCTGGACCCGATCGGCGTATTGCTTGCACTCACCGCCGGCGCGTGTTGGGCAGGTTATATTCTGTTTGGCAAGAAAAGTGGTGGTCACGGGAGTGGCGGTGCGACAGTCGCAATCGGTATGAGTGTTGCGGCATTTGCCGTTGTTCCCGTTGGGGTCGTATCACAGGGAACGGCATTGCTTGATTGGTCTTTGATCCCTCTTGGTATTGCGATTGGATTATTATCAAGTGCCTTGCCCTATAGCCTTGAAATGGTTGCGTTAAAGAAAATGCCAGCCCAGGGCTTTAGTATTATGATGAGTATGGAGCCGGCCATCGCAGCGCTGGCTGGCTTAGTGATCTTAGGAGAACTACTAAGTACCTGGCAGTGGCTGGCGATCTTTATGGTGATCGCCGCTTCATTAGGTAGCTCGTTGTCCGCCAAACAATAGAATTACATCGGCCAGGGCGTGACAGACTCGGGCGCCAGCTCAAATCGCAACGCCTCTGGCACCTGGTTGATTTCTTCAATCAACGGCAATGGATCAAAATGGCGTTGCAGCCAACTTTGCTGCTCCCACAACATGTGTAACACATCCTGTCGGTTTGTGTAGTCATGATCTGTCTCTGGCAACAACACCAGGCGCGCGCGTTTACCCAAGTCATTCAATGCGCTGAATAAGCGCTCGCTTTGCACTGCAAAGCGCCCAGGCTGGCGGTCCTGGTAGCCATGGACTAAAAGCAACGACGCTTTAATTTTGTCCGCATATGTCATAGGTGATGCTGTCAGATAAGCTTGAGGATCTCGCCAAAAGGTGCCAATTTGTTGCTCATAGGCAAAAGGGGCCAGCGTAAAGTTGTAAGTACCACTGCGCGCTAAACCGGTAACAAATAAATCTGTATGGGCAAGCAAATCAACGACCACAGTTGCACCGGCCCCCTGCCCGCCAATTGCTACCTTACTAACATCTGCAATGCCCTGTTGTGCTAATACCGCAACTGCGGCTTGAGCCGTAGACTGCCACTGCTTCCGTAACTGAGCCGCATTGCCCTGCTCGTCAGGTAAAGTGAACCCGTCTATTTCAAATACCGCATAACCTTGCGAAAGGTGGGGCAAAGGGCCAAGAGGATCCAGAGGCACAAAGTAATGAGGGGAGCTAAATGCTGGTTGTGTCTTTTCTGGCGATTTTACCCACATCAAGACAGGTACCCGACCCAGACTGGGATCATAGTTTGCGCTCAAATAGAGCGTACCTGTTATTTGTGTGCCATCCCCACGATCAAAGCTCAGCACCTCACGGGACAAACCGCGTAACGCAGGGTACGGATGTCTGAAATGTGTGATCTGCTCCTGAGAATTAAATGTCCGATCATGCACAAAGTAATTTGGCTGGTCTTGCTTAGACTGCCTCAACGTGATGAAGCGCATGCCTTCATCATCCAGTAACGCCACAAACTGCTCAAAATAAGGCGCCTCAGATTGCCAGATCCGGGTACGCGTATTGGCTCTGGCATCAAACCGGTCAAGAAAGGGTAACTCCTCGCTCTGCACCTTTTCTGTTCCCTGAATAAACAAATATCTGCTGCCCACAACTTTCAGAACCGGGGCACCCAAATCGTTGCGGGTCATCAGCCACTGCTCAGACTGCGCATCAGCGACTTTATATCTCGCGACCTCCAGGGGATTGCGTTGCGGTGCCAATGGATTGATCACAGAAGTCCGCCAGAAACGCTCGCTTTCTGCCTGAGTGAGTAAGGCAATATTAGAATCGCCCCAGTTCAGAGACACCAGAGGCTCCTGAAGCGCCATAAACAATCGAGGGGCGCGCTTAAATGGCGACGAGATATGGTACAGGCCATACGCGTTCTCAGCATCACCTTCTTGCGCCCAGACAACAGTTGCTCCCTTGTCTGCACGCCACTGGAAATGGCTACGCATTGGAACAGCCGGAGGTGTTGAAATAGCCGCCAGCACATTTTGTTCTTCACTTAAAGATTCGGGTGGCATTACTGGTCGATACAGTTCATATAACGCGAATCCAGTCATCCCCCAAACCTGCCAGACACTCGGGTGATTCGCCAGCGTGCGCTGTAGCGGCTGTGATTGCTGTGGCGCTTCGAGTAAGGACATGGCCACCAGCAGATTAGTCGCATCAGGTGAGGGTGTAAAATGGTGGAAATAAGCCGGGCCGCCAATGGCGACGGACCGACCTTGCAACGGCACCTTAATTAGCTGTCCCTGTGCATAATGCGCAAAAGCTTCTGTAGAGAGGCTTTTTGTAGTGTCAGTCACAACACTAAGTGCACCATGTGATTGCGCAACAACCGGTCCGCTCAGCCGAGATTGAAGAGCTGCTTGTTGCCGTTCTCCGGTGTGGTTAACGGCACTATTGACCACCAGCCCGGAGCTGTCAGGCAGCCAATGATAAGGGACTTCCGTGGTTACGCCATTAAGTGGAAAACGAGACACAGCGCGTAGTTCTCGCTGCTTGATGTCATAGACCCATAAACGGCCATCCTGCTTGGTGCGCAAGATAAAGGCCAGATAGCGACCATCTGCACTCCACCGTGGAGCAAATACTTCACCAGGTGGCAAGTTTTCTACTTTTACTTCGGCACCCGTCGCAACATGTTTAAAGCTCAGGCCTGAATAGGTCACCACGCCCAGCCGCATAAAGGTAGTGGGATCGAAGTGTAAATTGCCGTAACGCAGACCTGCTTCATCTGGCCGTTGCACGCTTGTTTGCTTGGTTAATAGCGCCATCCAGACATGTTGCTCATTGAGCAGCACCTCTGGCGTTGGCGGCACACCTACCAGTTGCGCAATTTCTTCTCTTGGCACCTGATAACCTTCCGATGCCGCCAGCGCAGTATTAACCCACAAACAACAAGCTAAAAAAAACAGCAAAGCCGGGCTCTTTTTCACCACTTTTCTACCCTTGAATTCTTATCTCAACCTCTCATGATATAACGAAATTACCTAAATGTGCACTAGTTTAATAGCAATCCACGCAATTCACAGGTCAACCCGGAGCACAAAAATTTTCGTCGCTAAAACAACAAAATATCTGATACTTAGTTGTTCTGAATGAGAATTTTATAATACCGTTAGCGACCAATTAAAGCCTTCAGATTGGTTATGCACTAATGTTAGTGGTATAACGTGCATCTAGGCGCGAAGTTACGGTAAACTAAGCGTTCGTCAACCGTTTGAGCAGCTATTCAGGCCATTATGAACAACAATAAAAAGCCAGACAAAGTAACCATCTTCGATGTTGCCAGAGAAGCGCAAGTATCTAAATCGACCGTTTCCCTAGTCCTTACCCATTCCGACAAAGTCAGCGACAAGAGCCGGGAAAAGGTACTCGCTGCCATAGAAAAATTAGGCTACGTCTATAACCGTGATGCCGCAGCACTGCGTAGTAAGCGCTCCAACCTGGTCGCATTGGTGATCAACGACCTGACTAACCCTTATTCCGCACAGCTGGCGGTGGGTCTTGAAAAGCACATTTATGCACTGGGTATGGTGCCTATGCTGGTGAATACCAGTGAAGATTTGACGCGTCAGCAACAGGTCGTCAATACGCTCAAAGAATACAATGTCAGCGCGTTTGTCATGGTGCCGGCACCGGGCACAACTATGGAGTGGGTCAATAAACTCGTCGATTCTGGTTTCCCTGTTATCAATATTATGCGGGAGATCCCTTACAGTAACGCCCCCTGTATTCTGCCCGATAATCAAAAAGGCACACACCTGGCCACCATGCATTTACTCGAACAGGGGATTCAGCGCCTGGCCTTTGTCGGCGGTACACCCGAGATTTCGGATTACCATGAACGCTTAGCTGGCTTTCGCAGCGCACTCACACTACGCAAAGTCCCCGAACCCATGCCTGAAATTACCGCTCAGACCAACCGCCAGGGAGGTCGCGAAGCGTTTAATACTCTGTATTCGCAATCCCCGGATACTCAGGCTATCGTCTGTTTTAGTGACGTCATTGCTTATGGTGTAATGGAAGCAATGCGAGAGCACGGGCTCACGCCAGGCAAAGATATCAAAGTAGTTGGTTTTGATGATTTGGCCGATTCCAGATTAATGAAACCCGCTTTGTCATCCGTGCGAATTGATGCAGATGACATCGGTAAACGCACCTGCCAGGCACTGGCAGAAATTATGAATAAATCGCAACCTGCGGTACGGACCCTGGTGGATGTATCGCTGCAACTCAGAGAATCTTCCATTTAAATGACACAAGTTTTAGTAATAGGTTATGTCTGGCCGGAGCCGAACTCGTCGGCCGCCGGCAGTCATATGATGTCCTTACTGCGCTTTTTCCGCGCGCAGAACTGGCAAGTTGAATTTGCCAGCCCGGCCCAGCAAACAGAGCATATGGCGGATTTAAGTCAGGAACAGATCACCTGTACCCCCATCGCTCTCAATTGCAGTAGTTTTGACGACTATATCGCGCAACTTAAGCCTGATATCGTGATGTTTGACCGTTTTATGATGGAAGAACAGTTTGGCTGGCGGGTCGATAAATTTGCACCCGATGCGCTTAAAATCCTCGACACCGAGGACCTGCAATGTCTTCGCAACGCACGCCATGCGGCACATCGCACTCAGCAAGATTTCACCCTGAATAGCCTGCTCGACAGCGAGCTGGCTAAACGGGAGATCGCCGCAATTTTGCGTTGCGATTTATCACTGATCATTTCTGATTTTGAACACCAGTTGCTCACTACTCAGTTTGGCGTATCCGCCGACCTATTACATCACTTACCATTTATGGTTGACCTGAGTGCACTTGATAATACAGTGCCAGACTTTCAAACCCGCAAGCACTTTATGACCATAGGTAATTTTCGCCACGCCCCAAACTGGGATGCGGTACTTTACCTGCAGCAAATTTGGCCGATGATCCGCAAACAACTGCCAGATGCAGAGCTACACATTTATGGCTCCTACCCGCCACCCAAGGCAACTGCATTACACAATCCTAAAACCGGCTTTTTGATCAAAGGGTGGGCAAAAGATGCACTGAGTGTAATGGCACAAAGTAAAGTGTGCCTTGCTCCACTGCGCTTTGGGGCCGGAATCAAAGGTAAATTGCTCGAAGCAATGATCACACAAACACCTTGCGTGACCACAGAAATTGGCGCAGAGGGCATGCATGGCGACCTGCCCTGGCACGGTGCGATAAGCAACTGCCCACAAACCTTTGCTGCCGAGGCGGTGGCCTTATACCAGGATGAAACACGCTATCAGCAGGCGCAACAAAACGGGCTGGCCCTGCTACAGGCGCGTTATGATAAGCGACCTTTAGAGTCTCAACTAAAACAAAAGATTACCAATCTACTGACCAATTTGGGCCCACACAGGCAGGCAAACTTCACCGGCAGTATGCTGCGACACCACACACTTCGCAGTACCCAATATATGTCCCAATGGATTGAAGCAAAAAATGCAAATAAAATGCGTTGAATTTACGTGAGAAGTGGTTAGAATTCGCGGCAACTTAGGTTATTGCCTAAACTGGGTAGGGAGGCGAAACAAGCTGTTAGCTTCCTTACTCACTAAGTCGCTGTCGATTTTTACTTATTATTAGGTTACACGCCGTTGAACTCAGCCACCTTTACACAAAAACGTAAGTTTATTGTTAAATTAGGCAAAATGCTTCATCAATACGGAACCCCGGCTTATCGCCTGGAAGCCCACCTGATGGAAGTTGCCACCCACCTGGGGCTTAAGTCGTCCTTTGTTATGTCTCCAACGTCCGTCACTTTTGTGATCTGGACTGAAGGACACGAGGATGAGTACACCCATGTTGCCCGCGTAGAGCCCGGTGACCACAACCTTGGCTCACTGGCCGACACAGATGATGTCGTAAATCGAATGCTGGCAGGCGAACTCAGTGTCGAGCAAGCAGATCAGAATCTGGATGCCATAACTCAGGCAAAAGATCCCTATGGACGGCTACTTACGGGTATCGCGTTTGCAGTGTCAGGAGGTGCCTTTGCAATGCTAATGGGCACCAGCTGGAATGATGTGCTTTGGTCTGCGGTGTTGTCGATTCTGGTCTTTATCTTCGTCCTCTGGTCAACTCGCTCAAAGCGCGTTACGCACATGCTGGAGCCTGTGGTGGCAATCGCTTCTGCGCTGGCTGCCTGTGCGATTTCGTCGTACCTGGATCCTATGGTTAATATCCGACTGGTCGTACTTTCGGCGATAATCGTATTTATACCTGGTCTGGCACTGGCACTTGGCTTTGCAGAACTGTCCGCACGCCACTTAGTATCGGGGACAGCTCGGGTCATGGACGCCATTATGTTGCTGTTTAAACTGTACTTTGGTGCGTTTTTAGGCATCAGTATTGGCTTCTTCCTATTTGGACAAAGCGATTATGTGCAGCCCGATCCGCTCCCGAAATGGACAGCCTGGATGGCAATATTGCTATTGTGTAGCAGCCTGATTGTGATTTTCCGCACTAAGCTGAAACACGCCAGCTGGTCAATTGCGTCAGGTTTTATTGCCTATGCAGCCAGCATAGGCTCCGCAATCTACCTCGACTATTCACTGGGGACTTTTGTCGGCGCATTTGCCGTAGGCGTGTTCAGTAATGTGTTTAACCGCACCGTCAACGCGCCCGCCTCGATTGTCGCGATGCAGGGACTGATAGTGTTGGTACCCGGATCAAAAACCTATATTGGTTTAAACTCGCTAATTGAAGGACAGAGCTTTGTCGCAGCCGACCACATCGGCCAGCAGACCTTTTTGATCTTCATGTCTTTGATTGCCGGCCTTATCTTTGCCAACGTGGCACTGCCACCGAAGAAAAGCCTGTAAATCGTTTGGCAACACCTAAGCAGTCGGGGTGTTGCCAAATGGTTTCTTTGCCTGTAGATGCGGCCGTTCACTCAATCTCCCCTTTGCTTCAAACGCAATTTGGGTGACAATCAAAGTCACACTCTGGTGCAAAGGAGCTCACCATGAACGACAACACAGAACAAAAACTGGCAGTCTATCGGCTGGTGCTCGATTACATCAAAGTCTTTTTGTGGCCCGCTATCTTGATCCTCGCCTTTGCTGTCTATGGCGATAAGTTATTCAAAATAATAGAGCAACGAGAGATAGATGCGTTTGGATTAAAGCTGGGTAAACAAATTGAAGATATCAGCAGCAACTACGAGGCACAGATAGCACAGCTCAAAAAAGACATTCAGGCCAGCCAGGAGCCAGCAACATTACTCAAAAAAGTAGATGGTATTCAGGTTAACCTGACCAAGCAACTGTCTAACGTAAAACAGAGCGTATTACTGACAGAGACGCAGTCTGTACCGAACAGAAAAGCACAGGTCGACCAATATGAACGGGCTGGATTTAACGCTATCCTGGCACGGGATATTTCCGAGGCACTCTCTCAATTTAGCGCAGCACAGGCCATTTGGCCCGATTATCATAATGTGTCAGAAATAAAGCGCTTACTCAGCAAACAGAAAAATCAATTACATGATAGCCAAAGCACCGCCTGGCAAGCTGTGTTTGATACGATCTTGATGCAGTACTCTTGGGGAATGCCGGATGATATCAGAGCGCAATTCAGGCAAGTCGCAACAAAATAGTCATGCCAACTTGCTTAATTAAGGGCTCTATTTTGAGGCCAGAAAGCGCCATGCTTGCTCCTTCCAATTGAACAGGTATTAAGCGAAGTTGGTATCACGCTAGAGCCAGCGCCGGGTTGTGGCCAGAAAGTCTCTGTATGCTTGTCCATAACGATTAAGTAAGAAGCGCTCTTCTGGTTTGATTTGAAAACGAGTTATATAACCAATGAAACTCAGTGCTGCAAGCGTCCCCACTGGCGCAGCGAGATACCAGTTAAATGCCAATAGTAAGCACAGGAAGCCCACATACATGGGGTTTCTGGTAATGCGATATATGCCGCTGGTCACCAGGGTAGAGGCTTTACTTATATGTACCGGATCAACGCTGGTTTTGTGGCGGCGAAATGCAATCACGCCAGCCAGTGCGACTCCCACGCCAACAAAACTCAGTAGAAAAGCACCACACAGCCTTATCGTCTCACTCAACTCCACAACACCGAATAGCTGTACCAGCCCCCAACTAAGGATCAAATGCAACAAGAGTACGACTAAAGGCGGGATCCGGGTATCTAACGGGTGAATCCTGATATCTGACATACTCGTCTCGTACTCCTTATCAGCAAAATGTGTCACTTGATTGATATACCGCAATTATTTATCCCATAAAGCAGACAGTTAATCGCAAACACTGGTTTTCAGTCGGCGCTAAAGTAAAATATTACTCACTAGCACTACACTTCGCGGTCTAGTTTATAAGAAAGCGTAATCCCAGAGAACATTTATGAAACTAATTAAAACCTCGCTCGCGCTTGCCATTGGTCTTGCCAGTGCCAGCACCTTTGCCTCATCGGCAAATGACACAATCACAGTTGAAGATATTCCTACAATTCAACGCGTTATCCAAACAGCCGTTAGCCCTGATGGAGAGTCTGTTGCATTTCGTCGCTCAGTCCCTCGTGAACTGTATGTAGACAGCAACGGTAAAAACTACAGCGAGCTGTATGTTGTTGATGACGAAGGTAATGAAGTACCTTTCATCACAGGTAAAATCAACGTAGGTAAAATTGAATGGTCAGCAGATGGCAAATTCATTTACTTTACGGCCAAGAAAAAGGCAGACAAATTTACCTCTCTGTACCGCATTGCGGTAGATGGTGGTGAAGCACAAAAAGTGCTGTCTCTGAAAGGCACCTCTATCAGCAAGTATCGCCTGAGCCCCAACGGTAAGCAGGTCGCTATTCTGGCTATGCCTGCCAAAGATGCAAGCGAAAAAGAGCTTAAAAAGCTTGGTTTTATGGCTGAAGTGTATGAGCTTGGCCTGAAAAACAAGCAGCTACATTTGGTCGACCTGGCACAGACAAACAAACCTCTGACTCCTGCCGTGGTCCCTGTTGAAGGTTACGTGAGTGACATCAACTGGTCTGATGATGCCAGTAAATTATTGGTGAAAACACAGCCAACTGCATTGATCGACGACCAATACATGAAGTCTCAGTGGCACGTAATGGACGTAGCGACGCAGAAGATCACCACTTCGTTCAAAACCGAAGGTAAACTGGGTGAAGCTGAATTCTCACATGACGGTAAGTACATTGCCATTTTAGGCGCGGAAGACAAGCACGATCCAGCCAAAGGCCGCCTGTTCCTGGCCAATGCGAAAACCGGCAAAGTAGAAGAATGGATCCCGAACTTTATGGGCCATTTCAAAGATTTTGAATGGTCAAACCGCAAAAATGTTCTGAACTTTATTGCCGATGTCGGCGCAGAAACCTTCATTGCGCAAGTGAAAGTTGGATCAAGCAAGTACAAAAAGCTGGTTAAAGAAGGCAAGTTTATCGCTCAAAGCCTGTCAGTATCAGACTCAGACAAAACCATCGGCGTACGTGCAGAAAGCCCAAAACACCCAAGTGAAGTGTTTATGGTTCGCTCTAAAAAGCCAACCCGTTTAACCAACTCAAACCCCTGGTTAGACAACAAGCGTCTGGCAAAGCAAGAAGCAATTAACTTTAAAGCCCGCGACGGTGTGGAAATTGGCGGTGTGCTTATCTACCCACTGGATTACCAGGAAGGCAAACGTTACCCTCTAATCATGGCGGTGCACGGTGGTCCGGAAAGCCATGACAGAAACGGCTGGCTGACCAGCTATTCAGATCCGGGTCAAATGGGTGCAGCACGCGGCTACGCGGTCTTCTACCCTAACTACCGCGGCTCAACAGGTAAAGGCGTTGACTACTCTAAACTGGGTCAGGGCGACTATGCTGGTAAAGAGTTTGACGATCTGGTCGACATGAAAGATCACCTGGTTGAAATGGGTCTGGTCGACAGCAAACGTGTTGGTATCACCGGTGGCTCTTACGGTGGTTACGCTTCTGCCTGGGGCGCAACTAAACTCACCGAGCACTTTGCAGCCAGTGTGATGTTTGTGGGTGTAACCAACCAGCTGTCTAAGTTTGGTACGACCGACATCTCAAACGAAATGTTCCTGGTTCACGCCCGCTCTTACCCATGGCAGAAATGGCAGTGGTACCTTGAACGCAGCCCGATTTACTGGGCTGGCCAGTCGAAAACCCCACTGTTGATCATGCATGGTAAAGACGATCCACGCGTCCACCCGGCTCAGTCTATGGAGCTATACCGCTACATGAAGGTACAAGACAAAGACGTACGCCTGGTTTACTACCCGGGCGAAGGCCATGGTAACCGCAAGGTCGCCGCTCAGTATGACTACAGCCTGCGCTTAATGCGCTGGATGGACAACTACCTGATCCACGGTAACAAAGACATGCCGGCGTATGAGATTGACCATGCCGCTAAATTAAAAGCAGTTAAAGAGCAAAACAAGTAACCGTCCGTTTTTGCAATTTAAAAAGACAAAAGGCTTGCCAGATTGGCAAGCCTTTCTAACAAAATCAACCCCATTAAAGGCCCTAAATTTTAGTTACCATCGCAATGACAATTAAGAGCGGCCATCTTAATCAACCATCTATCACGACACCTTACTTCCCTATCTGGCACAATTGATCGAGCGCAAAATTACACTGACTTCATGATAAATGTGTAAAAAATTGTTTTACTTTCTGCAGTACATGCCTATAATTCGAACGAAATTAAAAATGGTGACATGGAGTCAACAAAATGAAAATGAAGTTATCCGGAAAGATCCTCCCTCTAATTGCGCTAACCACTCTTGCAGGCTGTATGAGCACTGGTCCACATTTAAAGAGCTCTGTCTCTGAGGGTGTAGCTGGTATAGAAGCGCGTCTGCCTTACGCCAATTACAGTAACTACTTCGGTTACGTTGATAAGTCGGTTGTACCGGAAGGCAAGTACAAAGGTAAAGATACCTACTACCTGTACGTCTGGGTCCCTGCGGCAGTCGATGAAATTGGTGTTTCTATGATTTCACCTGCGGTTGCTACACCAGGTGACAACGACTTTGTTCACGCAAACTTTAAACCAGGTATGGCGAAGGATGCCAATAAGTTCTTCGACACTTATATCGTACTGGATCGCATGAACATCATAGATAGCAACAGCATCTCTGATGGTGGTAAAGTGTTACAAAACCTGGGCCGTAATGACGACAGCAGTGAGCTACCAGCTAACCCAAGTGGCGCAAGCTACAATTCTTTGCTGCGTAAAACAACCTCTATGAATAACCCAACTGAAGCACTGGTCCGTGGTGTCTATCGTATCGGATTTACCTCGTTCCGCTCTTCTGTTGAAGGCTCGTTTGAAGCAACAATCGGTACTAATGTTCCGGGCGTAAAGATTGCCGCTTCTCTGTCCGAGCTGGATGCACTGGTAAACAAAAAGCTGTAATCCAGATACATCCATCCCTAGCCAATTAAATTATGCCAGCCGCTGTTTCGTTTTGTCAGGGCTGGCATTTTAACTTATCACTCGTACTACTTTATCTTTATTCTCAGGCCTGACATTTACTCAGACCGAACCAGCTGTCGACATGACGTAAAACTGCCGAGCAGCCCCCCTGTTTAACCAGTGAACTTCCCGCAGCACGGTTACCATTTGCACGAGAGCGGCCTGAACTGAAGTTTTCGACTCCATAATTTTCAACCACATTTTGCTTACTCACAAAACTGTCTGCACTGCGTTCAATTTTACCACTTAACATCAACCCGAACGCTGCGACAACGGCTGTGCCTAGCACTATTTTTTTCATCTTTCCTCCTGTTTGTTCATGTTATTACCAAAGAAAAAGGCGTGAGTACTCTGTTGCGTTCGGTTGTGTTGTGACAATCCAAACAACACCGGCTCTGCACTGTCTGGCAGGTATAAGGTACCAAACATCCAATCCCAGATGGCCAGATTACTGCCATAGTTTTTGTTGCGATGCGCCGGCTTACAACTATGGTGTACCTGATGCATAGCCGGACTCACGATAAGATAGCTAAGCCAGCGTGGAAATCGCAAAAAGATATGTGAATGGACTAACGTACCGCCAAGCAGTAACACGCTAAATGCGAATAAATTGGTGCCCAGAATCAACATTTCTGATGCATCTTGCCCCAACGAATAACTGCATAACCCTGCCACCAGCATGCTGGCAAAATAGGTGACTGGCAGGCGGAATATCGCTTCGAGAGGGTGAGCCCGGAAATTGGTAAAGGGCGTAAGATTGGTCGCACTATGATGGCGGCTGTGAATACGCCATAAATATGGATACTGGTGCAAAATTCTGTGATACCAGTAGTTGAAGAAGTCGAATACCACAAAGGCAATGACGGTGGTCATGATCACCGAGGTTTGTGGTGACACGCTTATTTCACTGGGACCGACAAGTGACTCCAGCCATGCAGATACAAACAGACTGTCGTTTATCGCTCCCCCGCTCAGGTACCTGTCAATCAGCAGCGCAGCACTGGCCAGACAAAAAGAATTGACGATCAAAGAAACATAATCAATGCGACTGGATTGACTCCACCAGATCCGGGTGGAAAGAAAGGCCCCCTTCAGAGTTTTCCAGTTAACACGTCTGTTTTGTTTGCGCTTTTTGTAATACAAGAACACAATCGCAATCAATAAATTGGTTGCGACAAACACACTCTCGTTAGAAAGAATTTCGGCTACAGGGTAGACAAGTAGTAATTCAATAGCCCGAATAAATTCAAATATCAGCTCCGCCATGTATTGCATTATTATTGTTTTTTTAGCAAAAACATGAGGAAAACGTTACACAAAAAGCATTGACTTGTCCACAATAATCATTTTCAGGTAAGCTAAGTCTTAGCTTTGTCTAACTTTAGTTATCTAACTCCGGACAGCCCTTGTATTGGCGAAAACGCCCGTATTGCACCATTGCTGTCAACAAAATAGCCGCAAACATTATTCCGGCAAAAGGCAATGTGTTATCTGCATGCAGAAGCGCAAGCAAGAGTCCAACCAAGGCTCCACTGCCAAAACGTAAAGTACCGATAACCGCCGTTGCTGTTCCGCTGTTTTTTTCAAATTCCAGTAAAATCAGGGCATCTGCATTTGCTGCAATGATCCCCAGACTCATCATCAGCGGCGCTATACTAAACACCATATAATACAAGGATAAGTCAAACAGACTGAATACTAGTAACGCAGTGGCACTTGCAACACCAAGGCCTAATCCGAGATAGAGCATCTTTCTGGAACCTAACTTAGGCACCAGGCGGGTATTTGCAAAGCTCCCCAACATCAGGGCAACCACATTAAAGGCAAAGAGCACACCAAACAGCTGCTCTGAGACATCAAAATAATCAAGATAGATAAAAGGTGCAGAAGTCAGAAAGCAAAAAAAGCCAAACGAGACCAGCATTGAGCTGGCAATATCTGGTAGTGCCGCCCGATTAGAAAGCACCGTGGCATAACTGTCAAAAAATAAATGGATCCCACGTTTATCACTTTTATAGATGGGTACTTCCACCAGATAGAGATAGGCCAGAACCATAACCACAAGCGCGTAACTTGCCAGGGTCAGAAAAATCCATTGCCAACTGGCCAGGCCCAGAATAGCCGACCCAACACTGGGCGCAACCAAAGGCGCCAGCATCATGATCATAGAAACATAAGACATACCTTTGGCTGTATTAGCCTGATAAATATGACGAATAATACCAGGGACCACAACCGTCGCAGCAGCACCGGTAAAAGCTTGAGTCGCTCTGAGCCCCCAAAGATGCAAAATATCACTGCTGAACGCCAACAAAAATGAACTCAGCGCAAAGCCACCCAGTCCAAATAAGGCTAGCTTACGCCTTCCAAGCTGATCGGCCAAGGGACCATATACCAGCATGCCAAGCGCATAACCTGCAAGATAGATACTCAGCGAGAGCTGCACTTGCGGCATGCTTGTACCCAAACTGTTTGCAATTACCAGCATTGCTGGTAGATACATATCGATTGCCAGCGGCGTAATTGCCACAATACTGGCAAGCAGAGGGAGTAGAATTCGGGTGTTGAAAACGCGTGCAGAATCGTCCATGAATTTCCAAATACAAAGTTAGGAGGCGTGGATTGTATCAGTTTACGTATCAATCTGCACCTCGCCTCCCGCTGTACTCAGCGCATTAACTACTTCTCCCAGCGAGAAAAAATGCCATAACTCACGGCAGCTCCTAACACTGCGTTTAACGGAACAATCCCAGGCAAAAAATGACCTGCCAGCACACCCAAAGCGACCGCAGCAATGGCGCTCCAACGCACACTTTGCCATTGCATGTGCTCAAACGCGTGATAGCGCTTCCTGTTAAGAACATAATCTGCGATCAACACCCCCCCAACTGGGGGGATCGCGGCAGACAGAAAAGTCAGCCAGCCAACGAAGTGGTTGTATAACCACAATGCGCTAAGCGTACCAATAATACCGTTAAGCACTGCCAGATTACGACTTGACCAGCCTGTAATATTGGCGAATCCGAGTCCAGATGCATACAGTGCATTATCATTGGTGGTCCAGATATTCAGGCCCAGCACGACAATTGCGGGCAACAACAGGCCTTGTAACATCAATACCTGTGCGATATCAGACTCTCCGGTTGCCGCGCTACCCGCCGCACCAAAAATAAACATCAGACTGTTTCCAAGGAAAAACGCAATCAGCGTAATTAATACGGCACTCGCAGGCTTACGGGCAAAGCGAACAAAATCAGCGGTTAAGGTGCCCGCGGAGATAAACGACCCAACCACCAGTGCAATTGCTGCGCTGATGGGCAGTGGCGTTGTCGGTACAAGCGATTGCAATTGACTGATCCCACCAACATCTTGCACCGCCAGCCATACAGAGTACCCCCCGAGTAACGCAATAGCCGGCACAGCAATCACAGACAACGCCATCAACGCTGAGATACCAAAATACACTGTCGTTGTCATGGCAAGACCCGCCACTATGATCAGCACATTGGTATCTATGCCAGTTGCTTTGTGAACAGGAATAGCAAACATAGCTACCCCAACGCCAAACCAGCCAACCTGAGTACCACCCAAAAGCAAAGAAGGTAGCCATGACCCTTTGATACCGAATGAAAATCGCGCCAGTAAATGTGTAGACAGACCGGTCGAGGCCCCGATGTAACCAAGCGCGGCTGTATATAAACCGAGTAACAAGTTACCAATGAAAACCGCGAGAAAAAAATCGTTAAATGAGAGCCCCGTCCCCAGGGTTCCCCCTGTCCACATACTGGCGGAGAAAAACGTCAGCCCCAGCATTAATAGGGATAATGCTATGCCACCTTTTCTGGCGGATTCCGGAACGGGCTTGAGTCCATAATTACTGTCTTCAGTCACATTGTGGCCTTTTTGGTATAACAAACTATTCCCTTAATTACAGCACACAACAGTGGAAAAATTATGGAGTAAATCAAGCGCCTGATCAGAGAATTGTCACTGCACTGGGTTTCAACCGGTATACCGTGATTGGTTTTTTCAAAGCTTTAGAATCAAAGACTTCGCTGTTTTCTTCTGCTTTATGAGCCAGATAGCGACGCGACTTTTCTAACGTCAACTCAAACACCTCAAACCGGCCTGTTGCCAGCGCAGTTTTACCAATCGCCGCCATCGGAAACACCATCTCACCATCACGCACTTTCACCGTGATCTGCTCCCCCTTTTCGACCTTGAGTGTCATCCAGCAACCGCGCTTTTTACACACCTTTGTCACAACCCCTTTCACCGTGACATCAGTTTGATGATATTGCTGCGCCTGAGCTAATAAACGTGTGGCATCAATAATGTTAGTTTTGTCAGCACCACCGCCAAACTCTATCGGCTGCGCCAAACTGGGCATCACACACAGCAAAGCAAACAAGCTCAGCCAGAATTTAATTAACATACACTCCTCCAGGTTAGAGATTTTTTGTAATTCGCTGTTCAGATAATTCAATCATAACAAGCTCTTACTAAAAAAAAGCAAAAAACCCTTTAATATACACAAATTAATTACACATGAAAACACCCCAGATGCAACCCATTTACAATCCATTACATACCGTCTTGCATCTTAAAAAAGATGTAATTACCTTGAATGGGTAAACCACACTAACAAAAAGGAAAATAATATGAATAAGATGATTAAATCTTCTCTAGCACTCTCGGTTTTGGCAATGCTGAGTACAACGGCCCAGGCTTCAGCTGAGCAATGGCAAGGGTATTACAAAGGTCAGTGTGAAGTGATCTCACCGGCTCGCGGCACGCTTTATCAATTTCCAATGTCACTTGAGGTTGGCGCATCCGTCGATAACAAGGCAGACTGGATTGTGACCTACGGAGAAGGCGCACGCAAAAACGTTCGCAACTACAGCTTGCTGACACTCAACGAAAACCTGGGCCATTATGCAATTGATGAAAACAATGGCGTAGTCATTGACCAGTACCTGCTGAACAATGAGTTTTTAAGCCTGTTTGAAGTCGGCAGCACTAAGTTGCAAGTATCCTATAAGCTGGATAGCAACGGGACGATTGACGTTAACATGAATACATTTAGCTTTGATCCAATCCGTGAGTCAAAAGTTGGGCCTATTGTAGTTTCCAATTATCAGGGCAATACCCAGCAAAGATGTAAGCTGTTTAAGTGGTAATCACACCAGGCAGTCGGCCTGTTTATACCAATTTACTTAATTAAGTGATCTATTTTGAGGCGAGAAAACAGGGTCGAAGACACCGCTCTCGCGTCCTGCTATCGCTGAGGCACCTACGTCCATGCAGGCGAGGCAAAAATTTTGCTATTTAGTTGTTCTAAATGAGAAATTTTTAACGCTGTTAGCGTCCTATTTGCTACTTCAAATAGACCAAGTATTAAGTGAAATTGGTATTGAACCAGGCCAACACATAAAAAGATAAAGCGGGCCCTCACCCGCTTTATCACAGTTAGCCTGATTAACCACCGCCTCCACCAGTAACGGTACCTTCAACCGTCACCATAATATCTACCTCATCTTTTAGGATACGATATTGAATACTGGTGATGGTGCTACCATCTGCTGATAAGAACAAGTTAATTAACGGTTCGTTATTATCCGCACCGTAACTGACCTGTATACGCTTCTCTTCCTCAAGATTAGTGCGATCATAAATAATCACAATATCACTTTGGGCAAAACTGATACCTGTGTCAAAGTCGATAGACCCATCTGAGCCAATCACCACAGTGCCGCGTGAATGACCTTCACCTACAACTCTATACTCCCCGGCTCTTGCGGTGACTAATTCAAGGTTAGCAATTTCGTCGCCCCCATCAATAGTGAACGAACCAAGAAACATATTTTCCATGGTAAACAGATTGATTTCATTCAGCCCCGTTTCAGTCACCGACACTTTGTAGATAAACCCGTCATCTTTATAAACGTATTCGCTGCCTTCCATCATGACATCATCAAGCGACATTTCGTCACCATTACCGGCTTCTGGATCTGTATCTATAAACATCATGCCTGAACTGGAGAATGTGAACCGTACTTTTTGCCCATCGGCATAGCTGCTGCCGCTTTCCGAAAGCATAAACACCATATCAAACACCTTACCTTTGAGCACTTCAGGCAACATGACATCATCATCCATATCATCGTCGTCATCGTCTTTTCCGGTCAGCGTCCAGGTGTAAGTAAGGTCTGATGTCACAGTGACTCCCTGAGTGGTAACAGAGTAACGCACAGAAACGACAATCTCAGTATCCGAGCTACTCACCAGCTCAAACGCCAGGTCGTTCACCTCTAGCTCAGCTAATGAGTCTTCAATCTGTTTTCTAATGGTTTCGAGATCGTTGGGATCAGGCGCAGGTACGTTGCGAATTTTAATCTCTTTGATTCCGGTCGTAACACCCGCCACAGTCGTAGAGCCAGTAATAATTAAAGTATTACCTTCTCCGTCATTGCCGTTGTTATCATCATTGTCGTCGTCGTCATCAGAATCTCCGCCGGAACCAGATGATAACCCACCGGGAACAAAATCCAATTCGAGAGACCCAAGATCCAAACTGGCAAAAATGTCACTCAACCCTTCCAGAGTTTTTTTGATGTTATCCAGGGAAAACGTCGCACTCAGGTCGTCGGTTAAACCCACTTGCTGTGCATACGCCTGAATTGCACTGGTGTACTCACTGATAAAATTACTGGCATTATACAAAGGAGATTCAAAAGCCTGATCGCCTACCTTGCCATCTATGGTGAGATCTAAAAAGTCAGCACGCAATGCATCAATAATTGCCAGCGCTGGTGAACTCGCAGAGCTGCCCAATTGTGCCAGTGCAGCCAAAGAGACCGCATATATACCGGCCTGATCACTACTCGCCGTGACCCCGCTGGCGGCATCAATTAGTTGAGGAGGCATTGTAATATCTGTCAGTGCCGGGGCCAATGCCACACGAACCTGTTCATTTACAAGATTAATGGCCTCAGCGCTGGTCGCGCCGGTATTCAATATAGCAGTTGCGGCGATTTCGGTGAGTGCTGTCACCCCTACCTCAGACTGGAAAGAGCTTAGTACGGCGCGAAGCGTCGTATCGGCGCCAAGGGTCAGAAAAACCCCTTTGGCTTCATCGAAGTACTCAGCATCGCCTCCACCCAATACCTCAACGATAAACGGCTCGGTAATGGCAGAAGCCAATGTAATGGTAGCAACACCTGTCTCTCCGGTATTGCCCGTAGCCCCTTCAATGGGCGTGTTAGTGGCGAGTAAAATGAGCCTGACATTTGCATTTTTGGTTAATCCCAATGCCGGGCTCACTTTGATTTCAGTGGTTTGTGCAGTTTGATCTGGCGTGTTGTTATTGTCGTCATCATCTCCCAGGCAGGAGGCAAGTATGAAAACAGACAATATGACAAGCCAGTTGCGCAGCTTGTATATCTTCATGGTAGTTCCTGGTTTAGACGGTTACTGATATTTACTCTGGCACAGCAAGAGTCGACCCCATCACCATGCCACAGCAACAACAGTTTAGTTTAGTGAAATAATTAACGCCTATTTTTTAACCAAAAAATCTTATTTTATTTGCCCCCCTCATAAGGGTACTGATGGTGAATTCGGTCACGGCAGGTCATCCCGAGATACTCACAGGTTTTCTGGATCATCTCAGTGAAACACACAGGCGCGGTGTCATTAATCGAGTTGGATAATATGGAGAACTCTTTGGTACGCAACTTTCTCAGCTCAGGCCGCAGTGTTTCATCATCCATAAAATCGGTTATGCGATCGAAAAATGCCTTCATTCTCGGTGTAATGGCATACCAATATACAGGGGATGCAAAAACAATATGATCATAGCTCAGCAATGTGCGAAACAATGAACTAAAGTCATCGTCTTTATTGGTGTGATTATAGCAATAATCGTGTATTTCATAATCATCCAGGTACAAAGCATCGGCCTGTAATTGTTGCGCCAGTGCTCGCACCGACTGTGCAGTATTGCCCTGCTTGTTTGAGCTTGAATAAAGAATAATGGACGTCATCGCGGTTCTCCTTTGTGTTATTTGCTGCTAGTCTAAAACCTCAACTAAGATTGAGGTAAAGCACTCAAATGAGCGTAATCGATACACCGGAACGAGATGAGCCCAGACTCAGCGTTGGGCAAGTCGCTAAGCGTGCAGATGTTGCCGTCTCTGCACTTCATTTTTACGAAAACAAAGGGCTGATCCGCAGCTGGCGTAATAACGGCAATCAAAGGCGTTACAAAAAAGATGTTTTGCGACGTATCGCCATTATTAAAGCTGGCCAGAAAATGGGCATCACACTGGCTGAAATCAAACAAACCTTAATGTCTCTACCACACAGCGACACACCTAGTAAAGATGACTGGACCAGAATGTCCAGCATTTGGCGCACCCAACTAGATGAAAAGATTGCTTATATGCAGCGAGTTCGCAGCATGATTGACGGCTGTATTGGCTGTGGTTGCTTATCAATGAGCCGCTGTCCAATATATAACCCGGACGATATGGTAGCCCAGGCGGGCAACGGGGCAGTACTCATAGACAGCCCTGAGCAGGCAAAAAATGCGAAATCTTGTTATGATATGGAAAATCACAATAAAGGAACAAGCGAATGAAAAAAACGGCGCTCAGCCTTTCTCTGGCAGCCATTTTTGCACTGGCTGGTTGTGCTCAGACAACGACTCAAACAGATGCCAAGCAAGCCAGTTCAGTAACCAGTCAACAAACCAATGAAACCGCTTTCAAAACATTCTCAGAGCAGTTTATTGAACAATTCTGGCAACAGTATCCCGAACAATCCATGTACTATGGCTATGGCAAATATGATGATGTCATCACCATCCCGGATGCTGCGAGCCGCGCAGCCAGCCTGGCCTTTATAGATGCGCAGCTGGCAAAACTACACGGTTTTGACGTAACAAAGCTCAGTGCCAGCCTGAAAATTGACTATCACCTGATAGAAAACAGACTCAAAAGTACCCGCTGGGAAATCGAAAAGTTCAAAAGCTGGCAATGGAACCCCAGTCGCTACAATGTCTCGTACGGCTTCGCGACCATTCTGAACAGCCGCTTTAAGTCTGAAGATGAGAAACTTCGTCTGGTCTTTAATCGACTCAATTATGTACCTGGGTACTATCGCGCTGCACAAGCAAATATCAAGGATCCGACGTTGGAATATACCCAGCTCGGTATCCAGCAAAATAATGGGGCATTTAGTGTTTTAACAGACGACTTATTGACCCGGGTCGATGCGCTGAGCACCTTTAGCGAAACAGAAAAAGCAGAATTCAAACAACGCTTTGCGAATGCCAAAACAGCCATCCATGGCTACATCGATTTTCTGACTGCGGTTGAGAAAAAGATGCAATCAACTGGCAAAGCCCGAAGCTTCCGGATCGGTGAGGAACTCTACGAAGAGAAATTTGCGTTTGATATTCAGTCGGGTTATACCGCCAAGCAAATGTACCAAAAGGCACTTGCAGACAAAGCCCGCGTAACAGCACAAATGATCAAGTTAACCGAGCAACTTTGGCCCAAGTATTTTCCGAATACAACACGCCCCGAAAATGATGCCGAAGCCATAGCTACGCTAATCAAACACCTGTCTCAGCGCCATGTCGAGAAGTCTCAGTTTGTTAACGAAATCAAACGCCAGATCCCTGAACTGGAACGCTTTGTGATGGAAAAAGACTTACTGACATTAGATCCTGAAAAACCGCTGGTTGTGCGCCAGACACCGGATTATATGCGCGGCTTTGCGCTGGCGTCGATTTCTGCACCGGGACCTTACGAGAAAAAAGAGAACACCTACTATAACGTGGAGCCTCTGGATGGACTGACGGATGAGCAGGCTGGCTCTATGCTACGTGAGTACAATCACTGGATTTTACAAATTCTGAATATTCATGAAGCAGTTCCAGGTCACTACACCCAGCTGGTTTACTCCAATACTTCTCCATCACTGGTGAAAAGCATCTTTGGCAATGGTGCCATGGTTGAAGGCTGGGCTGTGTATACAGAACGCATGATGCTGGAAGAAGGGTACGGTGATTTCGAGCCAGAAATGTGGCTCATGTACTACAAATGGAACCTGCGTGTTATCTGTAATACTATCCTGGACTATGGCATTCAGGTTAACGGGATCAGCAAAGAGGCAGGTCTGGATCTGCTTATGAACGGTGCGTTCCAGGAACGAGCCGAAGCCGAGGGAAAATGGCGCCGGGCAACGCTCAGTCAGGTTCAGCTTACCAGTTATTACAGCGGATTCCGCGAAATTTACGACCTGCGCGATGAGCAAAAGAAACAATTAGGTAAGGACTTTAATCTCAAAGCTTTCCATGAAGAATTTCTCAGTTACGGCAGTGCGCCTGTTAAGTTCATCCGCCAACTGATGAACTAAGCCCTGATGCCGGGTCAAAAGGCCCGGCATAGATTATTGATTTAATGAATAAGATTTCCTAACTATTAGTTACCAATGTCTCTTTGCCAAATAAATTAGTCAAAACAATTGACCAACCACATCGCCGGCGCTACATTTTATTTTCATTAAAACAACATGTAAGGCCACAGGAATGACCCCTATAAATACACTTACCCGAGCTATGATCCCGTTATTTCTCAGCGCGTGCACCATTACGGCACATCCAATCAACGCGGAAAATACCCCAGAACTGGCACTCAGTGGCACCCATCACACCGTCACCGTAAAGTGTGAACACGATCCGCTGGCACTCAGCCGTATGTTCGATTACCTTCACGCCCTGTCATTTGACATGACAGTCGAATTTTCGGGTCAGTGCATGGGGCCAATTCTCATCGAACGTGATGGGATCACACTAACAGGTCTGGATCAGCAGACAGCGTCGGTCAAGCTCAGCGACAGCGATGAACAGCAAAGCGCAATACGCATCAAATCAGCGGTATCCACACTCAGTAATTTTGCTATCGACACACCTGAAAACGCGCTGTCATTGCACGTTGACGCCAATGCAACCGTCACAATAGATGGCCTTAAAACACCGCATATTTTTGACCCCAAAGCCCCTTTTTACCCCTTCCTGGCAGATGAAAACAGCACGCTTTATGTGAAAAACCACAAAGGGTTACAGTTGAAGGTATCCGGAAGTTCAGCGGCAAACCTCATGGAGGGCAATCGTCAGGTAGCATTGAACGTCACCGATACCTCCATGGCCCGCTCAACCAGCAGTAATCAATTTGATGATGTCGAAGTGTCAGGTAACGGCTATTTTCTGGGTGACAACCAATCCAGTATTACCCTTCTTAAAATCTGGAGCAAAGGCGTGGCTGAAGTGAACAACCAAAGCTCGGTTAAAGAAATCATGATGGGTGGTCAAACTTTGTTCGCCGCATATAGACAATCGAACATCACAGGACCCTACAGACTGTGGGGTAATGTGGTGTTCGAGCTGGAGCACTCTTCAGCGACCGGGTGGCAGCCCGTTGACAAGCCGAACTCTATCATCTCGGGTCACAATGCAACGGTGAACGGCGTTTTTTATCCGGACTGGGATTGGCGTGGTCAATAGTATTGAGTGACAAAATCATCACTATGGGGACCCTTGCGGTCCCTGGTCAAATTATCATTATGGATATTTTATTTCCCAGTGGCTTGCCTAAAACCCACACTATGTTACTATTCGACCGCCTTATTAATAGTCTAAGTGACTATTAAATATACATATAATACTAATCTATCTTAATGTGCGACCAATATGAGGGATTAAATCTGCTGGTCACTGTGTAAAAGCGTCTCAGTTTTAACTTGTCATACAAGCCTGGATTCGCCACTTTTTTACCCGGTTATCACAACGAGCACCTTTGTCAAAATTGGTTATCTCATTATGTGGATTGGTTTAAATTGCACTCTCCGCCTCTCTTGGGAAAGGCTAATAGTCATGCTAAATGGGTGACTGTATCAGAAGACAGGGACAGATATTCGGAGTAAAGCAATTTTCGCGACATACGACGAGTAACCAGGGAATCTAATGGAAGTTAAAACGTTCAATTCACGCCAAATAGTGGGGATCAGCACCCGCACCAATAATCATCACGAGCAGACCGAAGGAGAAGGTCAAATAGCCCAGCTTTGGCAAACATTTAGTCAAAAATATACCCCTTTATTACAAGAAGGCAGCACACTCTATGGCATCTATTCAGGCTATGAGTCAGATCATCATGGAGACTTCGACGCTATGGTTGCCTGCGATGCATCTGTATTGATGGCACATGCAGATACAGATAAAACACTGCAAATCCAGCAACTAGATGGCGGACGATACCTGAGTTTTGCGGCCCAGGGCGACATGCCGCAAACAGTCATTCGCCTGTGGGAGCTTGTCTGGCGCTACTTTGAGCAAAGTGACTGCCCATATCAACGCGCCTACCACCAAGATATAGAAATCTATCACCAAAGTGATGAAGTAGAGATTGCTATCTCTATCCGCTAGTCATAGCAACCAGGTTGTCGGGGGCAAGCTTTACCGCGTGTACAAATCACACGTACATCATTCGCTATTCCCCGCTCTATCCAGTTGATATTTAATATTTTAGCTACACTTTGTAATTGTTTTTTCAAATGCCAGGGTACAACACTCGCACCACCCTGCTTAATACACAGTGCCTGTAACTCTTGTACCACTTCATTCGCATCCAGCCCCTGTGCTGCGATCGCCGGATTTAAGTCTATTCCGGCGCAAAGCACATGTGGATTATCCGCCACATCATTTACCTTGATAGACTCACAGCAATAAAGCCGGGGTTGATTGTTTACATTGAGCACCGACAGTTGCGCGCTGGCTTGCATAGCTTGCTCCTGAAATTTACGAAACACAGCCCAGTGTTGACATGGATCTGCGACGCTACGCATATTTCCCCAGGGCAAAGGGATACCATTGCCGCGATATACCGCTTTCAGTTTGCCAGGTAAATAGGCATCAAAATAATGCCAATGTGGGTAAGGCGAAGCAACGGTCATCCTGCGCATTGCTACCGAGGGAGAGATCCCCAGCGCCTGATGTATGTGCGTCTCATAACCATAAGAATCTAACAACTGTCGATAAGCTACTTTTGGACACAGCAACGCACCGGCAAAAAAGCTGGACTCAAAATCATGCCATGCAGAGAGGATATCTTGCGCATTTGGCGCAGACTCGTCCGCATTGGTCCCGCCACCGACTCCCCCAGAGCCAAGTACACATTGTAGCCCGTCCCTGTTGTGCAACACCGCATGCCCTAGGTGCACGGCCAAATCGTATTTAAGTCTGGGCTGATTTTGCAGCAACATACGATTGACATGCACCTCATTCGGCGGCGCAAAATATGAGGTAATGACACGCTGAAACAAGTGTCCACTTTCATCGATAACCTCTCCTGGCGCTTCATCAAACCAGTGCACCACGAGCCCTTGTGCTTTGAGCATGCTCAGCAGGGTTTCTGCATTCAGATAGAGATCTTTGCCGCCGACTTCTTCTGCGGCACGTTCAAGGTCCGGAAAATGATTCTGGTGGTGTTCCTGATGAGCCCGGATCAACAGATGAGCAAATTGACGTCCACTGATCCCTGTCTGAGACAACATTTCTGGAATAGCTATTTGCAAGATTTCATTGTCGAATAAAAAGTTAGGCTCTAATGCCATGCCACTGATCCCACCATGGCGACCTTTTTGTGGAGTAATTTCATTTACTTCCGGCTCATTGTCCAAAAACCACTCTACCGGTTTCTGAAACACTTCAGCCAGATTCTCAAGCATATCACTGCTGGGCGTGCGTTTACCTCGCTCGATCATGGACAGATAGGATACCGATGGCGCTGATTGTGGATCAAAGCGGACACATCGGGCAGATAAATCCTCCAGGGTTAAATGATTTCGCTTGCGTAAATTACGAATTTTGGTGCCCAGAAAGTGTGACTTTCTCATGAGTTCTGAATTTTTTTTCACCGCTTCATTCCTGTTTACGTCTGTAAAGTGTCTGAACGCTATACCTCACTACTATGCCACAGCGTATGGTCAGACCAGTTTTTGTAAAATTTACACTGTAAAATTCTTTTTGTGAAATTTATCGATTTTTTTTCATACACTGAATTTGTCAACAGAAGCTTCTGCGCCCCACCGGGACTAAGCAGGTAATTAATAATAGTAGCGATATTTTGCCTTGTGACGACAACAGGTGATTTGACCGGCAATTAAGCCGTCACCGCACACAGGCAAGCTTATATCGGGTAACATTGGTAACTGGGAATACACACATGAAAGCACAAATTCAGCAAACAGAATTAGAAAACATCAGCACAGAATGTCAAAAGCTGACCGTTGCAAAACAGTATCTGGATCAGCATTGTCCTTTAGAATTCGGCTCTCATAAAGAAGTAAGCTCTTACGTCGTTTACTACAACCATTTAATGGTGTTCTTTGCCGATGGCCAACATTGTGGTCTCAAAAACTCTAAGCAATTCGTTGCTTTATGCGGTCATCGTGAATCTCCCAGTGCACTGTTGCTGAAAAAATCAGACGGCATGCATATAGAGCTGAGTTTTGACACTGGCTGTGAGCCTCGCCACCATGACCGTGCTCATCTGAATGATGTTCAGTACGAAACCCCCCTCAGTGCCGTAACCGGAGAAGGTGAAGCAGGCAGCCGTATGTGGATGAGCTTTGTTTCCGGCGTGCAATATGCCTTAGTCACACAGCAAGACCGTAAATGCTATCGCGCCAAAAATGGCGAGGATTATCAGCTGTAATCCAATGAAGTTACATTTTCTGCGAGAGCAGATGTAAGAAAGTGCTCGTAATCATGCGAGCACACAGCCGAAGCCTTTGTTTATCGAAGTTTGGACTTATACAACATGCTTTTTTAGCCCTCTCCTCAAAGACGAGGTCACAGAGGTCCAGCCTAAAGCATTGTGCTCCTCAGCCAGTTATACCAATTTCACTTAATACCTGGTCTATTTGAAGGAGCAAATATGACGCTAACAGCGTTAAAAATTTCTCATTTAGAACAACTAAATAGCAAAATTTTTGCCTGGTTATCGACTATATTTTCTCGCCTCAAAATAGAACACTTAATTAAGCAAATTGGTATTACAATTGCAAAATCCCCAGATGTCAGTGAAGCATTCAGATTAATTTCAGCTAACCTCAATATAATCTCGCTCTTTTTATTGCGCACATGGGGATTATGAAACTCATTATCGATTGGTTAAGGAGCATTAACTGGATGCTCTGGGCATTGTTATTAGGTATTGTGTGTGGCCTTATTTTTGGTGAACGGGTGGCATTTTTAAAGCCACTCGGCGAAGGGTTTGTCAAACTCATGCAGATCACCATTTTCCCTTACATCGTCGTCAGCCTGGTGGTCGGCCTGGGCAAATTTAACCCGGATCAGGTTAAGTCTATTTTAATTAAGGCGACCACAGTCATGATCAGCCTTTGGCTGGTTGGTCTGGCTGCTATCTGGGCGTTTTCGCTTACCTTACCCAGCCATGATGCGGGCACTTTTTTCTCTCCTGCATTGGTCGCCAGTGCCCCCGACGTTGACTTTGTCAGCCAGTACATTCCTGCTAACCCTTTTGCTTCTATGGCTGAAGGCAATGTGCCAGCACTGGTCATATTCTGTATTGCACTGGGGCTGTCATTAATTTCCAACGGGAAAAAGAACAACCTACTGGATGTGTTAGAAGTTGTTGGGCAAGGGCTGTCCTTAATCTCAAAGAAAATCATCAAACTCTTTCCTATCGGGATCTTTGCGATGACCGCCAGCACTGCCGGCACAATCAGCATGGAAGAGTTAAACAACTTGCAAATTTATCTGGTCCTGGTCACTTGTCTGGGTGTTTATCTGATGTTTGCCTTGCTGCCTATGCTAGTCGCGGCGCTAACCCCGGTAAAGTATCGCGACCTCATTATGGTGATGCGCAATGCCTGGATCACCGCATTCAGTACGGGCAATGTATTTATTGTCCTTCCGGTGATCACTGAAGGGATAAAAGCGCACTTGGCAAAAATAAAGCGCAGTGATGAAGAGTCAGATCACATTGCAGAGGTGCTGGTGCCCATTGCCTATACTTTTCCGAGTCTCGGCAAGCTCACAACCTTGATGTTTGTTACCTTTGCAGCCTGGCTTACCGGCAGCCCGGTTACCCTGGAACAGATCCCCAACGTTACGCTGTCTGCCATGCTGAGCTATTTTGCAAACGTACATATCGCCATTCCTTACCTGCTGGACAGCCTGAAAATTCCGGCAGACAGTTATCAGCTCTATCTGTCGATGTCAGTGCTGACGGCTAAAATAGTGTCGCCAACAACTGTGATTTACATCTTTTCGTTTGTGCTACTGAGCATATTTTATACTAAGCGTCAGCTACATTTAAAGCGGATACGCTCCCTGTATTACCTAACTTTGCTCAGCGCCCTGCTACCCGCTTTTATGCTGCTGAGCTTCACAGCCAATAACCATCTGGCCCGTGATACGCAGGCAGCGGATGAGATCATTGCCAATATGGTGGTCTCTGATCGGGTTCCCGCGGAAGTACTTAATCATGTGCCTAAAGCCTATCAAAGCGGCGAACTGTCTTTGACGAACATAGAGGTGATCAAAAAACGGAATTTACTGAGAGTAGGTTACCTGGTCGATAACGTTCCATTCAGTTACTTCAATCAAAAAGGTGAACTAGTCGGATTTGATATCAGTCTGGCACACAAACTGGCGGCAGATCTGAATGTCAAAGTTGAGTTTATTCCCTTTAAAAAAGCCCAGCTTGCAGAATATCTGAACAAAGGATTCTTTGACATTGCTATGTCAGGGCTGGAAATCAACGTGGCGGATCTCAGCCAGATCAGATTTAGTGATCCTGTCCTGGAACTGCAGTTGGCCCTAATTGCCAAAGACCACCGGCTTAAACAGCTGGCAACCCGAGAGCAGGTAATAAATTACAATGGACTGCGTCTTGCACACGTTGAGTACACCCCATTAATGCAGGATTTAGCAAGAAAATATCCGCATATTCAGGTATCTGCGCTATCTAACCACCAGGCCTTCTTCGAGTCTGACGAACAGTTCGATGCCATGGTGATCAGCGCAGAGGCGGGATTTGCCTGGAGCATGTTCTACCCCGAATTTGGTGTGGTCGTGCCTAAAGGGGCTCAGCTGAAATACCCGGTGGGCTTTGCTGTTGCGAAACGCAACCTGGATATCCTGAGTTATGTTGATGCCTGGCTGACCATACAGAAAAGCCAGGGACAAATAGATAAAAGCTATGACTACTGGATCCTCGGAAAAGGAACCCAAAACAAACAGCATCGCTGGTCTTTAATGGACGAGCTGGACTACGACTTTGACTTAAAACTCAATTAATACCAATTTCACTTAATACCTGTTCTATTTGAAGGAGCAAATATGACGCTAACGGCGTTAAAAATTTCTCATTTAGAACAACTAAATAGCAAAATTTTTGCCTGGTTATCGACTATATTTTCTCGCCTCAAAATAGCACACTTAATTAAGCAAATTGCTATAATCAACTAGTGACAGGCCTTTCCCTGTCACTCTCCTGACCCCAGACAGATTCAATTCAGCGCTTGTCTTTACATCAAATAGCTGATCAGCACACACACAAAAACAATCACCTGAAGCAGATGTAGAATCAGTAACTTTAGTAAAAATGGAAGCTTGATGGTTTTATGCCTTAAAACCGACATGATCTGCAAAGTCGCCATGTGTAATGCGCTGGCAGACACGATTAAAAGCACACGTTCCGAAATGCGCTCTGTGCCTTTTTTAGACAACGCTTTGTCTCTTCCATACACTGCAAATGCGATGGCACTGGAGAGCAACAGATACACAGGGATAGACCAGGCTGGTAAGGACAGCGCAATCAAACTGGGCGTAATGGCGAATACAATCAGTATTGCAGACAACCCCCAGGACACCTGCAATAAAGAATACACAAAATACTTTTTATACATGCTAGCGACAGCTCACTCAGAACATGGCGAGAAATGTACACGAAACATCTTAAACAAGCATCCCCTCCACGCCTTTAGTTATGAAGACTGCTGTTGCTGAGCAAGCCGTTGAGCGTTAATCATAATAAATAACTCTGCCGTTGCCTGCGCGTCGGCCATGGCTCTGTGATGTTGAGTCAGCGAAATCCCCAGTTCAGCACAGACTTTGTTTAATGCGTATGATTTCAATCCCGGCAACCACTTCCTGGCCTGCTGAACAGTGCACAACTTAGGCTTTTGAAAGGATTGTTCAAGACGGGCAAATTCCGCTTTAATAAAGCCCATATCAAAATTCACATTGTGCGCCACAAATATCGCATCCTGCATAAAGTCATCTACCTGCTTAGCAAGGTCAGAAAAATAGGGCGCATTTGCGACCATCTCGTTACTAATACCCGTTAATTCAGTGATGTATTTAGGGATCCGACGTGTTGGATTAACCAGACTCTGCCATTGATCAACGACCTGACCATCAACGACCTTCACCATCGCAATTTCGGTAATACGGTCAAACTCTTTCTTACCTCCAGTGGTTTCAACGTCGATCACGACATAAGCCTGTTGTGGTGCTATCTGCCAGCAAACTTGCTGAATATCCACCTTAAACCCGGACTCCATGAGCCGCCTTATTGTCACCAGCTGATTGCGCCTGAGACTATCTCCAGGTGCTTTGATCTCAACAAATGAGACATCATCGCCATTAATACAGATCAGATCCGGATAACCATCCCTGAGCATTTTAAAATCTTTACACATTGCGAGCAGATGTGTTTTGAGTGCAGTGACAGGAATAATCTGGGCCACCATCAACACGAGGTCCAGTGTTGAGCGATGCCAAAAGACCAACCTGTTCGGCTTGCCAAAGTGCGCAGTGGCCTGACGCAGCAGCCAATCGAATAAACTCTGGTTATCCAAGATTGTGCCTAGGATCTGCTCAATCTCCTCGCTATGTACCTCATAAAACTGATTATATTTCAAACTTCGCGGCGTTAAATCAAATTCATTACTTGCCGCACTGGCTGTAGATTCATAAAGCACAGGCCAGAAGGCTAAAACAAATAGCATGCGCCAGAATTGGTTTTCACCGTGGTAAGCTCTGCTGCCCTGGCGGTGATACCAGGCAATTGCCCCTTGTTCAGGATACCCGACATAGGCCTCATCGAGTGCGATAGGTGGGCCACTTTGGCGCAGCATATCTGTCAGTACAGAGGTACGCTTGGTGGTAAACTTCAGCGCCGAGAAATCTTCGGCAAATAACAGCAACTCTTCATTTTGAGGACAGGACAGCACCGCTTCCAGCTGAGTCCGGCAAGCATCATGTTCCCCTGCGGCATATAAGGCACGAATATACTTTTCTTGAGACTTTGGATGGTTACTAAGCGCAAGCATGGCCATTGCGAGCTCAGGTTTATCTGGCTCCAGCTGACAAGCCAGCTTGTGTGTCAGATCATCTCGCCTGGCATGAGCCATTAGCCCCTCAGCAGCTGGCACCTGCGCTTGGCAGATCTGCTCAGCCAACAGCGCCTTACCCTCTATGTCTAAATTATTCAGGCCTTTACATTGGCTTAGATAAAAATAAGCGCTTTGCGCCTCTGCCAGTTCAGAGAAATGTGCGTTGCCCGTCGAGATGCCTTCACGTGTTTGCATAACACCCAGATCACGTAATGAAAACTGTTGTAAAGTGCCTCCGAGCTTGCCAAAAAACAGAAACAACCAGTATTCAAAATCCACTTTGATTGGTGCACACATGTGCGCTTCAAACACCGATGTACCAGTCAGATCAAAACTTGAACTCAGTGTCTGGACGAACTCTATCCATAGCGCTTTTTTTGCAGATTTAGTCGGAGCAGCACCCATTATATTTCCTGATGATGCCAGCTCGGCGACAATGCTCTGCAACTGCTCTTTCGTCAGCTCATTCAGCAGTACACTGGTATCGCCCGTTTGCGCTGTACTAATCAACCCCTTGTTCTGCAAGTCTCTCAGTGCTGCATCCGTATCCTTAATTTCTGCGTAGTTCAGCTGAGCTCTGGTGACAAATACCCGCTTACGATTAATAATACGCAGCAGCAAACACAGGCAATTCTCATCAAGAACGCGCAGCTCTGAGAACAGCGCCAGCTGTGATGGTGTTAACAAATGAACACTGGTTTTTGTGATAAATTCCTGCAATTCATAGAAGTGGGTAAGATAATACTTTTCTGGTAACGCTTTTAACATAAACTCTCGACTCTAAATGGCCTCGGCGCAATTCCATTTAGGTACTGAGGAAAGTGGCGCTTCAAAGCTAAATTATTAAAAGAGTTCGTTAAAAACGTCCTCAAATTGTTCTCCATTATTCAATCTTTCTAAGCCACTGTACATAGCCTTTGGGTTCATCGGTTTAACAGCCATTAACGATGCCTGGTAGTACTCAACCTGAGTGTTTGGAAAATCACTGAGATAAAACACCGATTTTATATCGGTGAGTTCATCATGTTTCAGGTCGATGTTTTGTGCTAAAAACGGAGCACGATAATCTACCAGGATCCCTGTCCCTTCAATAAACCAGGCAGGTAACTGAGTGAGCTCAACAAACAGGTTTGTTCTGTGTCTGACTTCTGCATGGACAAGCTCATGGGCGACAACATCTGCATTGAGCCCTTTTGGACCCAGAAAAATACACTCTCTAAAAAAGCCAGTACTTTGCATGCCAGTCGGGTTAAACCCAAATTTTGCATATTTGGTTTCTGCGGTCGCGATAATTCTTGGGTCAGAAGTAGGTGCACCATAAACATGGGACACTCTTTCTACAGCAGTCTGAATAGCATGAGCCAGGTTCACTTGTTGCTGGCTATCGATGCTTTGATCAATATACAAATTGGGTGATACTTCGTTGAAATAGGTACTGCCTATGAGTTCACAAGCAATTGCCTCTTTCTTAAAAAATCCACAGGCGGCAACAAAAAATGAGATCAAAACAACAGCAGCTAACTTAAGTATCTTCATTAATTTTCCAACACATGATTACACCGCACTCACCAGCTTAGTAACTTGCACTGACAGCCCAAAGTGTCTAAACCATCTACTTTTCATGCAGTTGTACACGGGTCAGGTCACCAAGCACAAACTAATTACGTATATTGCATGGCGCTTTTTATTCTTCTACTACTATGTGCTCATAGTCCAGATGCTTTTTCAGACAAGTCAGTAAAGCCTCTATTGATACAGGTTTACTTAAATAATCATTCATACCCGCTTCGAGGCACTTCTTCTCATCACCCACCATCGCATTGGCGGTGAGCGCCACTATCGTAATGTCCATGTTTGACTTACCCGCCTGCCCTTTGCGAATGGCTTTGGTGGCATGAAACCCATCCATTTCAGGCATCTGACAGTCCATCAGAACCAGCGAATACCCCTCTGAGTATTGATATTCTCTTAGATTACGCAGTGCCTCATTACCATCACTAACAACATCGACAGATTCAATGTCGAGCTTTTGCAACATACTTACCGTCACAATCTGATTAACCTGATTATCCTCTGCTAACAAGATTCGTGGCTTTGGTGCCCATTTTACCGGTGTTGTATCCTGATGCGGATCTTTCATGCTTTTTAGATAATGAGTCGTAACCAAAGGCTTGGCATTAGCGAGCGCCTCACCATCATCAGCAACCACTGATAGCGCATTAAACAGATCTTCGGTTGTTGCTGGCTTGGGAAAATACCCCGAAAAGCCCAAATCAGCAAAAAAGGACGCATCTCCCTGATGGCCTATCGAGGTCATCATAATAAGTTTGATCCCCTGGAAGCGTTTGTCTTCTTTGATGGTTTTACCCAATTGTGCACCATCCATATTAGGCATCTGCATATCCAGTAATGCAATATCAAACATTCGACGCTCACCATCATGATGGCGCTTTTCACACTCGGCTAACGCAGCAATCCCGGAGGAAGATTCAAATACCTGAGCCCCCCAATGCCTGAGCTGTTGACCTAAAACAGTTCGGTTGGTCTGATTATCGTCAACGACCAGTAGCTCAAGTTGAGACATATCCAGGTCTGGAAGCACCTGTTTTGACTGAGCACTTTTCTCCAGCAGCACAGTAAAGGTAAACGTACTCCCTTCACCTTCAATACTTCGAACCGAGACATCACCGCCCATCAGCTGGCAAAGCTTTCTGACAATTGCCAGGCCCAGCCCCGTTCCACCGTACTTTCTCGTCGTAGACGAATCAACCTGAGAAAATGAATCGAACAAGGCAGCACTTTTTGCTTTGGGGATCCCTATGCCAGTATCCGTAATGGCACAGTCCAGGCGCAGCACATTATCATCCTGCTCCGTCAGTTTCCCCTGAATGATGACTTCACCTTGCTCAGTGAATTTTATGGCATTACCAACCAGATTAGCGAGGATCTGGCGGATCCGGCTCGGATCGCCTTTAGCCATACTTTCTTCGATGTCTAGCGTGTCCAGAACCAGTTCAAGCCCTTTACACTGGGCCTGTAACGCAGCGGCTTCGGCAAAGTCTTCAAACATACCCCGCAAATCAAAGTCGAGCATTTCCAGCTCAAGTTTACCCGCATCCACTTTAGAAAAATCGAGTATGTCGTTAATCAGGTTAAGCAGCGAGTTAGCACTGCTCATAGCCAGTTTAACTCTGTGTGTTTGTTGCTCGTCGAGCTCATTACTGAGCAGTAAATTGAGCATACCCAACACCCCATTCATTGGAGTGCGGATCTCATGGCTCATAGAGGCAAGAAACTCGCTTTTTGCCCGACTAGCCTGCTCTGCCTGACTCTTAGCCTCGGCGAGCGCCCTTTCCTGTGCAATTTCCTCAGAAATATCCTGAATAATCCCCACATAAGCCACCAGCTCTTCCTGATCGTTGCTCACCGGAGCAATGTGCAAATTGTTCCAAAATGGCTTACCCAGTTTAGTGTAATTAAGAATAACGGTGCGGTGTGCTTTGCGCTCTTTAATCGCCTCTACCATATTGGCAACCACTTCAGGCGCCGTTTCTTCACCTTGCAAAAACTTGCAGTTAGTTCCCAGTACTTCCTCACCATAGCCGGTAATGGAGGTAAACGCGCTGTTGATGAAGGTCAGTGGCAGACCCGGTACTTTGGCATCTGAAATAATAATGCCCACATCGCAAGACTCTATGGCATAAGCAAGCAGATCATTGTGCTCTTTTGCCTGACTTAATGCCTCCTGATACATTTTTTGATCTGTGATGTCAGTCAAAGAACCTGACATACGAATGGCTTTTCCGGAGTCATTTCTCAGTGCCAGCCCTTTCGAGCGAAAATAACGGTAATCGTTCTGTTTGGTCCGCAAACGAAACTCAACATCAAAGCCGCCATTGCCATTCAAATGCTCCTGCAAAGCAGAGAATGTCGTGCTTCTGTCTTTTGGGTGTAAATGCTGCTCAAGTACTTCAAAACGATCGGGAAAACCAGTGTGGTCTGATGCGCTGTAACCCAATAACTCCCTGTAGCGCGGTGAATAAAATACATCGCCACTTTCAATGTCCCAGTCCCAGATCCCATCGTGACTACCTTCAATCGCTAACTTAAAGCGCTCTTCACTTTTCTTGATCATTTGCTCTGACGTCTGAAGTCGCTTAAACGGATTAAGTAGCAATTGACGACCAAAAAAGAGTAAAAGCAAAAATGACAGGGACAAACCAATAAAAATGGCCTGACCCAGCTCAACAATAAAATCAAAGACGCTATCATCTATGGTGGACTGACTGATCATCAGACTGACATGAATGTCTGTGCCCTGTATTTGAGCATTGTGCAGCTCAACGTACTCAGCATCGGGTGCCGCATTGCTGTAGCCAACCCATTGCCCAGACAACTCTACTGCCAGCGCCTGATTACTCAGATCCAGCGCAAGAAGATTGGCCAGATCTGTATCAAACTCAGCAACCAGCACCCCCTCCGTGAAACCGTTATATTCAATGGGCACAGCAATCACAAAACTAAATAATTGCTCATTGCGATGCAAAATCACGGCGTGAGACAGCCGGCCATCAAGTAACTGCTCCAGCCATTCACGCTCTTCTTTCTCTGCGGTTAACACCTGACTACTACGATACACAGGCTCGCCAAGGACATTGTATAAAGAGATAGGCTCCTTTTTACCCAGGATACGGTACTCAGCCAGAAAGTCAGACAAAGAAGCCCGAGAGATGTCTGACCCCATAACGCCATTGGCAAGGATAGGATATTGCGCCAGATCTTTAAGGAGTACCAGGCGGGTACGTAAAAACTGTCCCAGATTACTAACCCCTAACCGTGCTTCGGTCTGACGGACCTCAGTTTGCACCTGCCTAATGGCGGTATCAGCATGGTTACTGAGCATAACCAGACTTAAAGACACAGACAAAACCAGACTGCACAACAAAAATGCATAGAATGCTTTGTCGGAGCTCATTTTAAATAGCGACTTCACGGCATTGTTATTCATTGGTTGTTTAGCACCTTGATACTACCATCAGCGTTATAGCTAGCCATACAGATATCATCGAGACCCAGAGCTTCATGTGCGTCGGGCTGTGACTTTGTCCAGCGAGAAAAAGGCTGCTTGTATACTTTAATCAAACCCTGAACTGGCTTTTTCAAATCCTCCAGTGCATCACGCAACGCCGCTCTATCTTTTTTAACGTCACCGCTTAAGGCAATTTGGTCAAGCGCACTGAGCATCACCCGACCTAAATCATAGCCATGAATGAACCCGGCGGGTGACTGAATAAACTGGCCATTAATCACTTTATCAGGATATGAAGCCACTAACTGCTGCCAGACCTTAGCGGCAAACTCAGAATGTGGTTTTTGCTGGAAAGAGAAACAGCTTTGTAAGAAATGTAAGTCGGTCCCTGCGCGCAACTCATCAGCGACCTGCGTAAAAAAGTTACCGCCTGTTATACCCCAGTGGCTGATAATGGCTGGGCGCTGTGTTTGTGGTATTTGCGCAACGGCTTTAACCAACTGTTTGCCTTCCAGTGCGTTACCCACAAATATGACACAATCGTGACCTGCAGCGACAATCTCTCGCAACATGATCTTGGTGGCATTCATTTTCATATTCCAGTTAAACCAGGTCACGGGGGCTTCCGATTGCCCCAATGTGCGGGTTATTGTCTGATAATTTGACTTCCCCCAGGGCGTACGCTCCAGCAACATATGCGATGAGCGACACTGCTTTTGCTTAGCAAACTCTACCAGCCTCACTCCGGCTTTGATGTCGTCAATCGACAATCTAAACACCCAGTTGTTGTCGTGCGGATAACGGGTTACCGGCCCGCCTGCAGCCCAGGGGACCAACAGCAAAATACCCTGCTGATTAATGAATTCACGATGCTTTATATAGGGAGGTGAATGTAAGCCGCCAAGGACCAGTAATGCACTGTCATCCTGCAAAAAGCGCCTCATAGTCAGCAGACTACGATTACTATTACCCCGGTGGTCTTTTTCGAGTAACTGCAGCTTAAACCCCTGAACCTCAAAATCACGCTCCCTGAGCGCGCTATTAAAGCCCATCTTCATGGCCTCTGCCGACGCGCTATGGCTGCTATAGTCAGAATCATGGTAAATACGTAGCACTGGCCGTTCCGCCGCGTAAACAAACGTACTGGCAGACAAAATGCAAAGTAGAATAGCTAACAGTATCCGTTCCATATAAATTAGCGCGTTAAGTAACTGATTATTTAAAGTTAGACTATTTCAAAAAGATTGCTTAGTGCAACACCTTATCAATCTTTTTAGTCGGGATAATGATAAACCTCTATCGGCTGGCTGCGCCCACTGAGCTCCACCTTAGCAACCCGTTTGAGTTGCGTAAGCTGCGACTGCAGCACACTTTGCTCACTAATAAGCAGTGGATGCTTCAGTTCTTTAGTTTTGCTCTCAATGCGTGCAGCGACATTAACGGTATCGCCAATCACAGTATAATCCATACAACTGCTACTCCCGACATTACCCGCTATCGCAACGCCACTGTGTATACCAATCCCAATCTTAATGGCAGGCAACCCTTCTGTAATAAACTCCTGATTTAGCAGCTCCAGTGCCTGAAGCATTTCCCTGGCGGCCTCAATGGCATTTTTGGCATTGTTCTCTTCTTCTTGGGGTGTACCGAACACGGCCATAATCGCGTCACCAATGAATTTATCTATCATACCTCTGTGGATGAAAATCACGCTGCTCATTCGGGAAAAATAACGATTTAGCAACTGCGTTATCACTTCTGGGTCGTGCTGCTCGCAAAGCCGGGTAAAGCCCCGAATATCCGCCATCAATACTGTGACATTACGCTTCTCTCCGCCGGGTTCAATGTCTATATCACCACGCTCAACGGCTTTAACCAGCTGCTCAGGCAGATAGCGCAGGAGCCGCTCACGATGGCGTAATTTAGTATAGGTTCCGGTGATGTAACTAGACAGAGACCAGGCAAGAAATCCGGAGCAGATCATGATTACTTGTTCATGGATCTCAATCGCTCTGGCGGTGTGACTGTGCTCTAACACCAGTGTGCCAGTCACGACACAACACAAAGTAGAGTAATAGATAATCAGCTTACCCTGGCGAAACGCACTCATAATATTGAACAAAAGTAGCGCACTCACCAGCATTAGTTCGAATTCAGTCTGGTGCAGGTCCTGCAAAAAGTGCTTAAAAACGTCTAACGACTCAACCTCCAGAGAAACGACGAGAATGATCGCGTAATCAAACAGAATAGACACATATTTTAGCCAGGGTTTATATCCTTCAGAACTGGCCCAGCGCACGACCAGTGCACACCAGCCAATCACCACCGCGATAGTGAGCAAGTCGACCACAACCAGCGTTGTGTCCCAGCCAATACTGTATAAACCAATCACCAGCTCTGTAACAAACAAAGCAATCAGTCCGTAAAAGCGCAGTTTGTTCACATGGAGTTCCATCTCCATTTCGCGTCTTTGATAACAATCGGTCAGCAGTTTGTCAAAACTGCTGTCTATGTCCTTTAACCATTTCATCAATCAGCTCGGCACGTTGACAGGATTACCAACAGTTTAGCCTTAAGCGATGCGATTATTTAGCTTAAGCAGCATGTTTTTGTACATGCTGGCGACCGCCGAGGGACCAAGCTCTGGATTATCTATAATCAAGTGATTGAATTTAGGGGAGGAGTTCAGCTCAATTAGATAAAATTGGTCATCCTGGCCGAGAATAATATCAAAGCCAACGAATCCGATATTTGCCAATTCAAACACCGGCTTAACAAACTCAAACAAGGCAGTGATCAAGGCCTCGTCTTGCTCAAGCGTAGCCACTTCATTCTTTTCCCAGTAGCGCACATTAAACGTCTGTGCCATCCCTCTTTTATATGCCAGTAAAGGTTCACCAAAACCGCAAACCAGACGATATTCAGCCTTGTTCTCAACATATGCCTGCGCCAACGCAAGATAATCATAGTGTTTTGACTGGCCGTTAAATATCTCAGTAAAGGCGGCAATAAGCGATGTTTGATCGTGGCACAAATGGACATTTATCCCCAGCGCACCACTGTTACTTTTCACCACCACGGGGTAACCAAACTGGCGCTCGACGGCCACAACAATCTCATCCATGGTTTGATATTGCAGATAGTGCTTGTACTCATCCGGTACATTTGGATCGAGAAATGAAAGAGTGTCAGGCATAGCGACAACTTGATTAAAGGCCTGATATGAGTGCATTTTATCCCTGCATATACCATAGATGGATTCGGAGTTAAACGGGGTTTTATTTAGTTCAAAGTACTCGACGCCGTGGTTAAAGTATACCCGTACCAGGTTTTGTTCCTGGTCGATGCATTCATATCTTAACCCCAGCTGTTTACATGCCTCAATCAGGCAGGCGACCTGTCTCTCCAATTTACTTCTCCGTTTCGGGGCACTATGCCACCTGTTGTCATGGCGGCAAGTATCCCTGCGAATACGTCGTTTGGCAAGTCCAAGACTGAGTTTAAAATCGGCATGAAAAAAGGAGGCAAAGCCTCCTTATAGATAGCATTGTTGCCTTATGCTCAGGTAGGATCCCCACCTGACATCTGGCTCTGAATATAATTAGGTAAGCCGATTAGTTTAATCAGGCCAATATGTTGTTCCAGCCAGTAAATATGATCCATTTCCGTGTCATCAAGCAGTGCTTCGAGCATCTCGCGCGACACATAATCCTGCTCTTCTTCACACACCGCAATCACCTTTTTCAGGTGATCTTTAACTGTAATCTCTGCGGCCAGATCGTTTTCCAGCATTTCCTGTACATTTTCACCGACTTTGATCGGTGCTCTTGAAGCAGTATCAGGCGTGCCTTCAAGGAATAAAATGCGTTCAGTAATACGTTTTGCATGATCCAACTCTTCTTCGTACTCATGCGCCAGCTTGTGGTGCAACCTGGACAGCCCCCAGTCTTCGTACATTTTAGAATGAGCCAAATACTGGTCCATTGACGACAACTCCAGGGTCAGCTGCTTATTGAGTAAATCAATTACTTTTTGAGAACCTTGCATGTCTTACTCCTCAATTTGCGATTGCAGATAGTTTTCTATGCCGCAGTTTTTGATGAGGAACTGCTGGGTTTCCAGCCAATCGACATAGTCTTCCTCATATTCCAGGATATCTTCGAGCAGCTCGCGACTGACATAGTCCTGCTCTTTTTCACACAACTCAATGGCACTGCGTAACACCGGAAGTTGCTCCATTTCAAACGCCATATCACAACTGAGCATTTCTTCGGTATGCTCACCAATACGGAGTTTTTCCAGGTGTTGAAGGTTTGGCAGGCCCTCCAGGAACAAGATCCGCTCGATTAAATCATCGGCCTGCTTCATGTCTTTGATGGATTTTTTATAGGCTTTCTCATTGAGCTCTTCAATGCCCCAGTTTTTCCACATGCGTGCGTGCAAAAAGTACTGGTTAATAGATGTCAGCTCGAGTGTTAAAACCTGATTTAGTGCTGCTATTACTTGCTTGCTACCCTGCATAGGGCCCCCTCAATAAGGAATAGTTAGACGCCTTATAAAACTAGAACAAAATCACAACTTAGCAAGACCGATTAAAACTAATAAATTACTTAATATATTCTTTTAAAATAAACAACTTATAAACTTAGTAAGAACAATTTTCATTGCGAATAACAGTCCTTATTTCGTTACTTCATTTTTAAAAACACCCGTAGATGATTAATTCAGCTTTTTGACTGTTTCTATTCCCAGACGTTTTGCCAGACGCACCAGGTTTGTCCGATCAACCGACAGCTCACGCGCCGTTGCAGCCCAGTTGAGTGCATTAGCCTGTAAACGAGCCTTGATCAGGCTCTTCTGAAACGCTTCTGTGGCTGCCTTGAGCGTTTGTGCTGAGGAGAGTTGCACAGATGCAACACCCTTATCCTGATCAACTGCTAACGCATTCGTGCCATTGTCACGCCACTGAACACTATGCATGACATCAACCTCGACAATATCCTCCTCGCGGGCAAGATGCTTTGCCTTCAGCGCAGCACGGCTGAGGACATGTTCCAGCTCACGTACATTGCCAGGCCAGTCATGTTCTCTTAGTTGCTTAAGAAAGCGCGCAGAGAGCACCAACTGGCGGACACCCAGTTTTTTGCGCAGTTGCTCAATAAAAAACCCCGCCAGGGGCTCGATGTCCTGCGCTCTGCTTCTAAGAGGCGGAACCTGCAACGGATAGACGCTAAGGCGATGATATAAATCGGCCCGAAAGCGGCCTTCCTCGACTTCCTGACGCAAGTCCCGGTTGGTTGCAGCAACGATCCGCACATCAACATACTGGGGCTTGTCCGTGCCAACGGGTTGAATCTCGCCGCTTTGCAGTGCCCGCAGCAATTTACTTTGCATACTCAGAGGCAGCTCTCCTATTTCATCGAGAAATAAAGTGCCGCCATGAGCAACCAGAAATTTACCTTCGCGATGTCTGTCAGCACCGGTAAACGACCCTTTGCGGTGACCAAAAAATTCGCTCTCGGCCAGATTTTCACTTAAAGAGGCGCAGTTAACCTGGACAAAAGGACCCTGACAGCGCGATGAGTGCTCATGAATACGCCGTGCCACCAGCTCTTTGCCTGTGCCAGTTTCTCCCTGGATCAACACACTCAATTCAGAATTAGCGACCAAATCAATATCCTGCTTGAGCCTTTGCATCACCTCACTCTCTCCTACCATAGTAAAGCGCTGATGGCTTATCTCTCTGAGCATCGCCATACCAAGTCGGGCCCGCTCAGAGAGGGTTGCCAGGTTCAGCGCCGTTGCAAAATGCGCCGCAACCAGCGACTGCAACATCGCTAACATAGGCAATGCCACCTCTTTAAAAGCACTGGGGGTAAGACTATCAAAGGTGATCATACCAAGTAGCTGTTCATCCTGATAAAGCGAAAAGCCCATACAAGCATGTACTGGCAAAACCCCGGTGGTGGCCAGTAAAAGTCCGTCATAAGGATCTGGTAAGTCACAACCTGCAGCAAAAACCTTGGGCTGTGTCGCGCTGGCTATGGCGGCCAATCTGGGGTGGTCATTGATCACAAAACGCCTCCCCATCGCCTCAGGCGCAAGCCCCGAGCATGCAAGCGGAAAAGCAATCCCCTGCTCGCAGCGTAATACTGCGATGGCATCGGCTGTGACCACACTCTGTACCGCGCGTACCAAAGCGTGGCTAAACACGCTGACATCTCCCTCATTCAGGCGGGGAAGTTGCTGTGCCAACTCGGTACTGATACCGAGCAAATGCGATAACGTTCTCTGATCCAAGTCAAAATGACCTATTAAAGTTTTATAGACCCACACAGTGTAGGTCATTATGACCCATCAAGGCAAATGATAAATCAACAACTTATTGTTTTAATTGAAAATTAAATCTGGCACGCTTCATGCCCTTTATATAACCAGTTTGACTCACTCTGCTATGTAAAGGTACCTATGAAACATTATCGCCAAACACTTCCCTATGCCAACCAGTGCCTGATGCTCAGCCTGACTGGTTTTTTACTTGCAGTACTTGCCAGCTATGCCTTCGACCACTACTTGTCTTTGTCGGCACAAATTACGGCTCACGTCAGTACAATTGTCTTCGCAACCCTGCTTAAAATCAGCTATGTGATACGCTGTTTGTGCCAGTACAACCTTGGACTGGAGGTGCGCTAATGACCCTGCTTAACCTCGAAGAACCAATGTCAGACTCTGCAAAATGGTACCAGCTTCAGCATACTCCGTTGCTTATGCTGGCATTTAGACCGCTGTTTTTACTTGGCAGCCTGTGGGCTTGTATCGCTATGCTGCTTTGGTTTGCCATACTAACTGGCAATCTTAGCTGGTCTAATTCCTTCCCTGCTACGCTTTGGCACGCGCACGAAATGCTGTTTGGTTTTGCCAGCGCCATTGCAATCGGCTTTTTATTTACAGCAGCGAAGAACTGGACAGGCGTCAGTACACTGAACGGCTGGCCTTTGCTGGGGCTTTGCATAATATGGATCAGCGCCAGAATTGTCGCATTCAGCGCTGATCAGCCACTACTGTGGCTGCTCATCTTACAAGGTGCATTCTGGCTGATTGCCATCTGCCATTTTAGTTGGGTAGTGCTTCAGGTACATAACAACAAAAATTACCTGTTTGTGCCTGTACTGGCATTGCTGGCAACACTGAACCTGGTGTTTATTGTGATGCTCAGTCAGCACGCTTTTGAACTGGCGGGCCTGCTTAGTCAAATGGCTGTGTTAGGTTTTACATTGCTGATCAGCATACTGGGTGGTCGCGTCGTGCCATTTTTTATCTCTCGCGGTTTGGGATTACCGCAACAGCAGCGCACACCAAAGCTCGATAAGCTACTCATGCTCGTGTCACTGACTGGTCTTGGCGGTTTTTTTGCTCACCATTTTCTACAGCTCACTGTTGTACCTGGTTATCTGCTTATCCTGGCTGGACTGTTACACCTCATTCGCGCTGTCATGTGGTTTCAGTACCGCATATTCACGGTGCCCCTACTCTGGTCCCTGTATCTGGCTTATCTGATGATGGCTGCAGGCCTGGTTGGGTTCGGCGCAGCCTACTTTAGCAGTGTCTGGCAAGCCAAAGATGCCCTTCATCTGATCACTGTGGGCGGTATGGGCATGATGATCCTGGCAATGATGTCTCGGGTAGCACTGGGCCATACGGCCCGCCCTTTAACACCGCATCCTCTGATCTCAGTGGCGTTCCTTCTTATTGCACTCAGTGCACTGATCCGAAGCCTGCTTGGCGAACACATAGGCCCACATATGGCCTGGCAACTGAGTGCTCTGATTTGGTCTGCCGGTTTTGCGCTGTTTGTCTTTATCTATGGCCCCATGCTGATGCGCAAGCGCGCAGATGGACGTCGTGGTTAATTTTCTCATTTTTATGTATCTATACCACTTCACTGCAAAGTGATTTCATTAGGAGTTTTTATGCTTTCTCAACGAACAATTACCCTGGTTAAACAGTCAATTCCCTTACTGGCTAACGCTGGTGTTGAGGTTACAGAACACTTTTATCAGCGTATGTTCGCTCACAACCCTGAGTTGCTCGATATTTTTAACCTCAGCAACCAACGTTCAGGCAAACAACAGTTTGCGCTTTTCAATGCCCTGGCCGCCTATGCAACCTACCTGGATCAACCTGAGGTCCTGACTGAAGCTATTGCCCGGATCAACCATAAACATGCCAGTCTCAGCATACAACCACATCACTATCCCATTGTTGGAGAGCATTTGCTCGCCACTTTACGTGAAATGTTTCCGCACCAATTTACAAAAGAGATAGAACAAGCATGGGCTGAAGCCTATTCATTCCTGGCCGATTTGTTCATTACTCAGGAAGAAAGTATTTATCGACAAGCTGAACAGCTCAATGGTGGCTGGCGAGGCACACGTCGTTTCTACATCAGCAAAATTGTCAGCGAATCTGAACTGGTGAAGAGTTTTTATCTAAAGCCCCTTAATGCGCAACCCGTAATGCCCTACCAGGCAGGACAATTCCTTGCCATTCAATGTCGTATCCCGGGAGAAAGCCATCAGCAGATCCGTCAGTACTCTTTATCTCATACCTCCAATTCGCAGTTTTACCGCATTTCCGTCAAACGGGACAATCTGGTTTCAGGCTATTTACATCGTTTGCGTGAAGGTGATGAACTTGACGTTATGCCGCCTGCGGGGGATTTCGTACTCAGGCAAACACGTGCACCTAAGGTATTAATCAGCGCAGGGGTTGGTATTACGCCCATGATGTCAATGTTACATACGCTGGTAGACCAGGCATTTAATCTGCCCCTGTACTTCCTTCATGCGTGCCGCAACCCGGCACAACAGAGTTTTCACACTGAACTGACCAGCGCGGCTCAATCACTGCCGATGCTCACCGTCCATACCTGGTTGGAAGAAAATCAGAACGACCTTGTCTGTACAAACAATCATGCAGGGCGTATGCGCCTTGCGCCGCTGAGTAGCTCACTGCCCCTTGAACATGGAGAGTTTTATCTGTGTGGCCCAACGCCTTTCATGGCTGACATCAAACAACAGCTGATTACGCTGGGCGTTGATAACTCACGGATTTTGTACGAAGTATTTGGCCCACATGAGAGCCTGTGATTGATCCAGGTATTGCCATAAAAGTCTGATATGATGAGGGGTACTTTGGGCTGCTTTGATAGGGCAGCCCTGGATTAACCGTAAAAGGACCCTTCTATGAGTGATTTCCTTCATAATAATAAGCCGGCCAGAGTATTAGTCGTCTGTATGGGTAATATCTGCCGCTCTCCCACGATGGAAGCGGTATTAAAACACACAGCAATGCAACAGGGACTCAATCTTGAGGTCGATTCTGCGGGTACCATTGCTTATCACCAGGGTAACCCACCTGACAGGCGCAGTGCAGCAGCCGCGCATAAGCGTGGCTATAACCTGTCATCAATCAGGGCCAGACAAGTTCAGCCACAAGACTTTGAGTATTTTGATTTGATCCTGTGCGCCGATGAGCAAAACTTGGCCGATCTGCACGCTAAATGCCCCGGGCAATACCAGCACAAACTGGCGTTGTTTTTACGCTACGGTGAGCAGCCTCATGACGAAGTGCCCGACCCCTATTATGGTGGCGGAGACGGATTTGAACTGGTGCTCGATTTGGTTGAACAAGCCAGTGATAATATTATCACCAAGTTAAGCAAGCTCGGTTAAACAAGCACACGTATTTACCCCATCAGCAAAGTGCACCGCCCGGTGGCTTTGCTGCCAATCAACGCGCAATTTCTTTCCCATCCGCATTGACTTAAATCAATGATTAATTTGATTATATTATTTCTCATCGTAAGTTTGTGGCACATCAAACAGAGCGCTGAATCAAGACGAAATCACTCCACAAAATACCCCTTTTGAGTACACTGAATACAACTCTTAGCGTTAACTCATTAAAAGGAAATCGCCATGAAATTTACACTTTCAGCATTAACGTTTGGCATTTTATCAGGCTTGTCTTTTTCCCACCCTTCTATGGCCCAGAACACCGGCATTGAAGCTGCACCTTTACCCTACACAGACATAGCCCACAGCGCAGAGACACAAAATTATGACTATTCAGATAACCAACCATGGAGCCAGATGCCACCTGCGGCATTGCGCCCGGTCCAGGTTCCTTTGTTTGTGTCTATCGGCTTTGATGACAATGGCTCTAAGGAAGGGATGGACTGGATAACCGGCTATACCCGTCACCTGCAAAATGCACCGGGCAGTAATAATGCCGCCACCTATGATGGGGCGCCAGTTCGCTTTAGCTTTTTTAACACCGCGGCCTACATTCACTCTTCTGCCAATGATCCTGTGGGTATAAAACGCGCCTGGCGTAATGCCTGGCTGGATGGCCACGAGATTGGCAACCATACCTGGAGTCATCATGATGGCGGGCCAGATACGGGGAACTTTTCAGAACAAATGTGGGAAGAAGAAATCCTCGTGACACGAACCTGGCTTAATAAACCTTTTGATCCCAATGAGCAGGATGACGCACCAAACGACAACGCTGGCCCCGGGATCCCCATCAGCGATATGACCGGGTTCAGAACGCCATACCTTAATCACAATAACGCCTTGTTTACTGCACTAAAAGCTAACCAGTTTGTCTATGATACCAGCATAGAAGAAGGTTGGGGGCAGCATTATAATGGCACCAATAACCCCTGGCCCTACACGCTGGATCAAGGTACACCCACCCAGCGTGTAGGCAAACCCGATGTTGGCCACTTCGCCGGGCTCTGGCAACTGCCATCCAATGTCTTTGAAAAACCACAGGGCGGTAAGATGGTCGGCTTTGATACCAATATGTGGGTCGGTGGCGCCATGAGCAAACAAGAGGTGCTGGCTATACTTAAACATAACTTGCACTTGCGCCTGCAGGGCAACCGGGCGCCATTAATGTTTGGTGCCCACGCCGACATTTATGCATCAGCCTATGACAATGGTGATCGCGCCACGCTATTTCGTGAACGCCAGGAAGCGATCGAGGAGTTTATTCAGTACGCCTTGAGCCTGAAAGTAAACGGCCAACCTGTTGTGCGGATTGTACCATTTAAAGACATTGTTGAGTGGATGCGACACCCCGCGCCACTCAATGATGGTAAGGTGGTAACAGTACAAAGCGTGGGCGCCAGCCCAACATACAGCGCAGGCACCATTTACTACAAGGGCGACCAGGTTTACCACAACGGACAATATTTCGAAGCTAAATGGTACGCCAGCAGCGCACCTGGCACGCAGGAGCCTGACTATGATCCCTGGAAACTGATCACACGCGCACAAGCAACTAAAGTTAAACACTTAGGTGAAGTGTCACCGCACGGAGACACCTATGGCGACGTTCTCATCGCACCAAACGAAGGAAAGACCTTCTACTTTACGCCGGCAACCGGTGCGCACATCAGCAAAGTCATCATCAACGGAGTTGATATTGGCCCTGTCAGTGAGTATACCTTCCGCGCATTGAGTGCCAATCAGACACTTCGCGTAGAATTTGCTGCAAATTAATCTCTAACCATTCGATTAACAAAATGAGTCGCTGTCCGACAGCGGCTCTGTTTTCAGACACAATTGGTAAGAATGGTATCAGTCAGTTCCGATTGAGATATGGGTTTGGCCACAACGGCGTCAAAGCCCAAATCCGCATAGTGTGAAATATCGCTATCAAACACGTTGGCGGTTACCGCTATCACAGGCACGATTGGCCACTGATTTCTGATGACCTGAAATGCCTCTATGCCGCCCATCACTGGCATCTGAATGTCCATCAGAACCAAACGGACTTCTGAATTCATTTTATCTATTGCATCCTGACCATTACTTGCCACGGCCGTTTTGGCACCCTGGCTCACCAGCATTTTCTGAAGGATAATTTGATTCACCGCATTATCTTCAACAATCAGCACCGATAAGCCCTGCAACAAGCCTTCTCCATTTACATTCTGGCCATGATTACCGCTCACATCTTCCTGAGCATCAACCAGTTGCAGTGGCAAAGAGACTTTGATACTGGTACCTACCCCAGTCTGGCTGGTAATGTCAATTTTTCCCTCCATGGCATCGACCAGAGACTTAACGATTGCCAGGCCCAGTCCAGTCCCCCCGTTAAGCCGGGTAGGTGATGCATCACCTTGTTCAAATTGCTCGAAGAGTTTAGTGATCTCGCTCTTGCTCATACCAATCCCGGTATCACGGATCACAATATCAACCCACTCTGAGTTTGCCTCTGCGACCACAGACAGAGAGATACGGCCCTGCACAGTAAACTTAACCGCATTACTGAGCAAGTTTATCAGCACCTGCTTAAGACGCAGTTCATCACCCACTCTTAGTGTTTGCGCTACATCAAACTTGTACTCAAAACGCAGTTTTTTCTGCTCACATTCGTGACGAAATATATGCTCCACAGCTCTGGTGACTTTGTTCAGTTCAAATTCACCGATATCCAGTTGCAACTTGCCCGCTTCCATCTGAGTGAAATCAAGAATGTCATTTACCAGGGTCGAGAGCATTTCACTGCACATCGTCGCCGTATCCAGCAAAGAGCTACTTTCAGCTGAAAGTTTTTCTTTACGCAACAGCTGAAGGGCTCCATACAAACCGTTGATTGGCGTTCTGAACTCGTGCGACATGTTCGCCAATAGCTGCGACTTGGCTTTATTTGCCAATGTCAGCTCTTCCGAAGTCGCCTTTAACTGCGCTATCGAGCCGTTAAGTGAGCTAAGCAAAGCTTCCATCGTTGCGTCAGCTTGTTTGTTGTGCCGGTATAAATAAGCAATGAAAACCAAAAATAGCAAGGTCAATACAATTAAGGAGGAGAGTAAAATGCTGGTTTTCACTTCGTTTTGTTTTACCAATTCAGTCTCACTAAGCGCCCTGGTTTTATCCAGAGCAGCAAAAACGGTTGCCTGATATTGCGATTTGAGTGCGAAGTAAGTTTCATCCAGCAGTATTTTTTGAGCCTGCTGCTGCATACCGGCACGGCTTAAAGCAAAAGCCTGAGTCTCAATTTCTATCAGTTGTGTGTTTATCTGCACGGTCTTCGCTATCGCGTCAGCAATCGCCGGATCTAACGCCTTGGCTTCTAACAAGGTTTTATCGAGTGTGTTAGCGATATTGAGATAGCGCTGTGACCATTTTTCATCCCCGGTAAAGGTGTACATCCGCGATGACATGGTCAGGACTTCATCATAGTAGATGATTTCACTGGTTATTTTTTTGATTGAATCGATATGTGAATTCAGGTCATTGCGTTCATTTAAACTGGAGATCACAAACGGCACTATGGCTGCCAGTGCCACAAACACAACAGCTAACAATAACAGTAGCTTGATTCTGAGCTGCTTTACCTGTTTGAGCTTATCAACCATAATCTGTCAAAACATCATTCATACTCTACTTATTTGAGTATGTGCATTTTTCAATCTAGTTCAAGCAGGCCGATACGATTGCTGCCACACTTTAATATGAATTTCCCCCAATAGAGGTCCACATGACACGTTTAAAATCCATTTCGGGCCTGTGGTTCCTGAGTATATTCTTTGTCGGTAGTTGTATGTTTGCCCCACAAGAAACGCAATATTACGACCCGAAATGCAAAATGATGTTGCAAAAGAAAACACTGACCAGCACACAAATGCACGCCGTCAACCAGTGCCGGGGCGATGCTTGCGCTCTGGTTTTAGCTGGTTTCGGCTTAGTCAGTGCAGCCAGTCTAGTGGTATCTGGTACGATAGTTATTGCCGCTAACACAATCTCCTGGCTGGAAAAGGTAAAGGGCTGCCCGGACCGCCCAGACCCCCAATCAGATAGTGGTGAGCGGCAGACGGATCTCAACACACAGCCCGCCCTGAGCGCGGTTTCTTAACTGGATGTGGCCGTGGTGTGCTTCCACGATTTCGCGACATAATGCCAGGCCTAAACCTGTGCCACTTGATTTAGTAGAGTAAAATGGAATTAAGGCATTGGCCATAATATGCTCTGTCATTCCCTGCCCGGAATCAACAACACGGATCTGAACATGCTGGGTCGAAAAGCCTACCTCAATCCCGACCGCATCCGGGGCACCGCCAGACTCATGGGCATTCTTGAGTAAATTAATCAGTAGCTGTTCCAATTGAGCCGCATCAGCACGCAGCTGCCGGCTCTGAGGCAGAGTGTCCGTTTGCGTATAACTAAATTGCCAATGGGCTTGCAATTGTGCCAGCAGCTCAGGCAATTCGACAGGGGCCAGTCTCGGGGTAGGAAGTTTGGCAAATTTTCCATACCCTTGCACGAATTCGGTCAGATGACGGATCCGCTCATCTATGGTCGAGAAAACCCGTTCAAGCCGTGTATCCTGCAACTTATTGGCCAGTATTTTACCACTGTGAAGCATCGAAGAAATTGGCCCCAGCGAGTTATTTAACTCGTGACTAATAATGCGGATCACCTTCTTCCACACCGCAACTTCCTGACGATTCAACTCGCGAGTAAGCTGCTTAAAGATATACAGCCGATGAAACTGATTATTGAGTAATAGCTCACCATTTGACAAATGCCAGGTCTGCTTGTCGTCTTCATTACGCTGTAATTCAAACAATCCATCCGCCGCTTCCGACAAAGCATGATACAAAGCCGGGTTTGCTTGCTGAGCGAGCTCTTCCAGCTTCATACCCTCAAGGTTATGCTCGCAATTAAGCAGCGCCTTTGCACTGTGATTTGAAAACACCACAATGCCCTTATCATCCGTCAGCAACAATACCTGAGGTGCGCTATGCAGCACTTTATCCAGCATTAACTCGCGTTGATAAATCCACTGTTTTTCATCCCTGAGTTGCGCAGCCGATTCATTATATAACTGGCACAACCTGCCCAATTCATCGTCATTCTGATAAGCCAGTAAAGTTGAAAAGTCGCTGTCTTTAAAGTTCAGTAAACCACTTTCCAGTGCCTGCAAACCAGCAAATAGCTTGCGGGTTAGCAGTCGAAGTATGGTGAGCCCCAGCAAAATTGCTGTCAGTAAAGCCGCTATCCAGGTTTGCCATGCCACCAAGCTCAACAAGGGTAAACTAACGACTGTCAGGGTCAGAGCCAACGCCAGATAAAGTTTATGCGCGATAGAGAGTCCAGGCATCTTCATTTAATAATCGATACCATGTTTTTGCAGCCGCCGATACAAGGCCTGCCGACTCATGCCAAAATGGCGCGCCACTTTCGCTATCACCCCTTGAAATTGCCGCATCGCCGCCTCAAGCTCAGCTTTTCCGGGCTCTTGCTTACCCGGTTCAGATGTCTGGGCAGGCGAGCTTACCTGTTGCAAGCCGAAGTCACTGACTTCCAATACCCCCTGCGGGTTAAGCACAGCGGCACGCTTACAGGCGTTTTCCAGCTCCCTGACATTACCAGGCCAGTCATAACTCAACAGCGCGCTTTCTGCACTCAGGCTCAGTTCACGATCAGGTAAAAAATGTGCGATAAGCGGTAATATATCGTCACTACGAGACTTCAGCGGAGGCAAATTCAGCTCAATCACATTGAGCCGATAATATAAATCCTGGCGAAATCGGCCACTTTGGATGTCAGCCAGCAAATCAGCATTTGTGGCCGAGATAACCCTGACATTCACGCGACGGGTTTCAACTGAACCCAACCGTTCAAACTCCCCTGTCTGAAGCACTCTAAGCAACTTCATCTGACCCGACAGCGGTAAATTACCAATTTCATCCAAGAACAAAGTACCGCCATCGGCGGCTTCAAAGCGCCCGATACGTTGTTTATTTGCGCCGGTATATGCGCCCGCTTCTGCGCCAAACAGTTCAGCCTCTATAAGCTCTTGTGGCAAAGCCCCGGCATTTACTTTGATAAATGGCGCCGTTTTTAGCGCTGAGTTGGCCTGAATAATCTCCGCCACTTTTTCTTTGCCACTACCATTATCTCCAGTGATCAAGACCGCCACATCAGATCTCGCAACTTGCACCGCCATATCCACAACACGTTGCATTGCGCCACTGCGAAAAATTAGGCCACGCAGATCGGCATCAGCATTAAGCGCTTCACGCTGTTGCGCAATACGCTCATGCTGCTCATTTTTCTCCTTTGCCCTACCCAAAGCAATCAGATTGGCAACCGACGTAAGGAGCTTCTGATCGTCCCAGGGTTTGGCCAGATAATCTGCAGCGCCAGCTTTAACGAGCTCAATGGCCATTTCCAGCTCAGTCCAGGCAGTGATCAGGATCACCGGTAAATGCGGGTTGATAGCCCGTAACTCCTGAAACAAAGCTTTGCCTTCCTCTCCGGACGTTGTGTCGGCAGTAAAGTTCATATCCTGGATCACCAAAGCAATACGCTGGTATCGCACTATCTGAAGCGCTTCAAAGGGGGTTAAGGCCGTTTCGACCTGATAGTCATGGAGTTCCAGCAGCAGTGAAAGTGCATCTAACACAGCCTGATTATCATCGACGACGAGTATCTTATTCATCATTATTATTGTGCTCGCATAGTATCCGTAGAGTCTGTCATTTCCATTATTATGACTCCTTGTTCCCAGTGTATCATGCTCCGCTTTAATATCAGCAAGTAATCATGGGACAAGTAACCATCTGACTTATCATCTATTCAGGCTCCGACAATAAATATCTTATCGCCGACAGCCTGATTTAAATCATATGACCTTAATCAAACACTCCGTGTCGCAATGCTTGGAGAAATATTCGCCGCACGCAGTGCAGGCATCAGCACCGACAGCAAGCTCATCACTAATAGTAAGCTTGCCGTTACGACAATAAATGAGTAACCCAGCGCCGGTACGGAATACCACTGCATTAACTTTTGTCCAAGAAGTACTGCCGCAGCACTTCCCAGCATGAGCCCCACGGTACATATCAGCGCATTCTCTACGACAAAATAGCGCACAATCGCTGACTTTCTGGCGCCCAGCGCTCGACGTGTGCCAATCTGCTTGGTTCTTTTGCTGATATTAAAGGTCGACAAGCCGAAAATACCTAACGCGGTGACTACCACCAGCACAACAATCAGCGTCATCAACATGCGCATCATCAATACATCCTTGGCATCGTAACGTGCTTTTTTCTGATCTAATCCTGTGATATCACTCACCACTCGGTCACGGTGACTGGACAACATCAATTCTTCAATCTGACGCATTACCTGAGCGCGCGCTCCCGGCGCGGTTCTAACCAAGTACTTTTGGAAATTCCCCACTCGGATCATAGGAATAATCGCCGCTTTCTCACCAAAGCTACTTTTAGGCCACTGATTAGCCATGGTTTCGACAATACCAATTATGCTTAGTGGATCGGCGCCCCAATAGATAGTTTCACCCAGTCCCTTACCCGCTCCAAATAGCTCATCAGACAGCGCGCGACTGACAATGACGACGGAAGGACGGGCATCGCTTTCATCAATCACGACAACATCAGCCTCGTTAAAATCACGTCCCTCTGAGACAGATAAACCTAGTGTATTAAGGATGTGCTCGTCGCCTGTGACATAACCCATAGTAGACCTTTTACTCTCTTGTGGTTCGGGTTTGAGCTGCAAGCCACCTGAGCTACCACTGCCCGACAAGGGGACTGAGCTAATAGCAACGGCATCGATAACACCGGTGATACCACGCAAGCTTTGCTCATCCAGCTCCACCTGTTGCAGCAGGTCTAATTGCTTGTCAAAATTCAGTGAATTGAACTTAAAAATGTCGTCTTCCGGATAACCCGTCTCTTTATTGAGATAGGTCATCCTGTCCTGAATAATGGATACCGCGTTACTAACAATCGCCAGTGTGATTGCAAGCTGAAGGATTAACAGCACAGCCCCCAGTTTAGAACGCATCAGCGCGTTAATGGTCGGTTTTAATTCAAACATGTGACACTCCTTTATTGCACTTTCAGATGGGTAGCAGGTGTAGTTCGACACACAAGCCAGGCCGGATAAAGCCCCGCCACAATGCAGGCCGAAATCGCGATTGCGGGTGCACTGAGCAACATCACCCAATCCATATTGGCCAGGCCTTCGTAATAGTTATAGGTCTGACGAACTCCCAGCAAGCCCAACTGTGCAAACAATACCCCCAGCGTGCCACCAAGCAGACCTAGCAAGCCAACTTCTACCAGATGTTGATAAAATACCTGTCGCTTACTGGCGCCCAGCGCTCGTCTGACACCCACGTCAGCGGCTCGGCGCATAAACTTGGCCAATAACAATCCCAAAATATTAGCCACACACACGGCGAGAAACATAAAGCTTAATCCGACCAGAATTTTATTGTCTTCGCTGATAACATCGTTGTAGTTCATCCAGGCGTTAACGTCCTGCAATGAATACGCCAGCGTATCACGATTAAAACGACCCTGGTTTTGTTGCTGTTGCATATAGGCCATCAGCATGTCACCAAAAGCCTGACGTTGCTGCGGTGTGTCTAACTGCACCCAAAACTGGATCCACAGCATTTCTGAGTTCATTTTGTCATTAAAGTCCCGGGTTTCTTCAAATTTCCAGCCATTGGTATTACCCCAGGTATCAACGTCATAGGCCTTCACATGACTGAAGGGGACGAACAGTCGCTCTGCCTTACCAAAGCTGCCATTGTTCAGATCATAGAATTTAATGGTTGGTCGCCATTTTTGTATCACGCCCACGATTTCCTGGCGACGCTCACCAAGAAACAGCGATTCCCCCACAACGTCTGTCTTACCAAATAACTGTTGCGCCATTTCCTCATCTATGACGACCACAGGTGCTGCATCACGTGATTGTGCTTCTGTCCAGGCTCCACCATGAATGAAGGTCAAGTCAAACATGCTAAAGAAGTCGCGCCCGGTTACGCGTGCATTTTCAATAAAGGGCTTACTCCTTGGTGTATTAAGGTGAACGGAAAACCCGGCGCGGATCATCGCCGCGCGCGCAAACTCTCCAGGCAACGCCTGAAGATTAATGGCATCCGGGTAAGTTAACTGATAAGGAATGTCGTCATCTGTTAGCCAAGTTTCACCGTCATCCATCGTTTGTAATTGCACCGCAAATAAACGATCGCTCTTATGTGGGATCGGATCCATAGACATCATGTGATATACGGACAAAGTCGTCATCGTCACGCCAATGCCAATTGCGATGGCTAAGATCATCAAGAAGGTCACCATGGGTGTTTGGCGCAAACTGCGCCAGGCCAGATCAATATAATGGACAAACATATTAACCTCCTGCTGCTATCGCCGCTTCAGATGAACGGCCCTGATATAGGGTAAAGTCTGTCACCCGGCCATCTACAATTTGAATATTGCGCGGTGCCCGGCGTGCCAGTTCAGGATCATGGGTTACCATCACAATGGTTGCACCCTCGCGGTTGATTTGCTCCAGTAACTCCATTACCTGACGTGCCATCAGACTATCGAGATTACCGGTCGGTTCATCCGCTAACAAAAAGCGCGGTCGTCCGGCCAACGCTCTGGCAATCGCAACACGTTGTTGTTGGCCCCCGGATAATTGCTGAGGTAAGTGTTTAGCGCGCCCTGCCAGGCCTACCAGCTCAAGACACTCCTCTACCCGACGTTTACGTTCTGCCGATTTAATACCACGGTATCGCAAAGGAACTTCAACATTTTCGTACAGGTTTAGATCTGGAATAAGGTTAAAGCCCTGGAAAATAAAGCCAATTTTCTGGTTTCGCAAATCGGCTCTGGCGTTATCATTGAGCTTGCCAATATCGACGCCGTCCAGACAATACTGCCCGCCACTAAAAGGCTCCAGCATGCCCGCAATATTTAAAAAAGTGGTTTTGCCTGAGCCGGAAGGGCCGGTCACAGCCACGAACTCTCCTTCAGCCACATGCAGATTAAAATCCCGAAGTGCATGAGTCTGTACCATGTCAGTTTGATAAACTTTACTGATCGCTTTCATATCTAGCATTGTTGTTATCCTTTTTTATCTCAGTTGCACTAAAGGTGCTTGTTCAAATTGTTCGTAATTAGACACTATGATTTGATCGCCAGGTTTCAGGCCATCCAATATTTCCACTTCATTGACACTGGATGCCCCAGTGCGCACATCCAGACGCGTGGCCACTTCACCTTCAATGCGGTAAACGACATGTCCCCCTGCATTCATAAATGAACCCCGGCGCACTTTCATTACATCTTCTTTGTGATCCAACAGGATGCGAGCGGACAAACGTTGGTTCTGCCGGATCCCGCCAATATCGCTTTGATCAAAACGTACTCTGGTCGTCACTTCCCGATTGCTGACCTCAGGAGAAATCGCAGAGAGCTTACCATACACTTCGCTGGCACCAACCTGCAGTACCACACTCATGCCAAGACCGAGCTCATTAGCATAACTTTCAGGCACTTGCAGTTGCGCTTCATAGGCAGACAAATCAACTAAGGTCATCAGCGCCTGCTGGGCTGAGACGGCTGCCTTGGTCTGTACCAATAAATTACCGACTAATCCACTCACCGGTGCATTGATATCCAGCGCATTTACCTTACGCTGAAGTTCCTCCACAACCAGCTGCTGTCGTTCAACCAGATTACTCGCCGCAGCCAGCTCAAACGCCAGAGTATCTTTACCCAGCGCAACTTCCTGCTGGGCATGACGGAAATTCAGTCTGGCACGCGCTAGTTCGTCTACCGCTTCTTCAAGATCAATTTGGCTGATCAGGTTTTTCTTAATGGAAAGCTGAGCCCGGCGATTTTCACGTTCAGCGGCATCCAGTGTCACTTTAGCCAGTTCCAGACTGCGATTGAGTGCCAACGTTTCACGTCTGACCTCCAATTGCTCCCGTGCCAGACCATCGCTTAAACGCGCCAGCTCAGCCTGCTGTTGTTTTAGCTCATTAGTCAGTGCCGGACTGACGACCCTGGCAATGACGTCACCAGCAGCCACGGTATCACCCGCTTTTACCAGCAAATCAACAAAGCCTTCTTCCGGGCTATAAACTTGAGGTGCATTCGCAGCAACAATTCTGCCACTGGCCAAAATATCGCGTACAAAATCCCCTCGCGACACCGTTGCGACCTGCAAAGCACTGAGTTCAAATGAGCGACCTGCTGTATCAGCCATTGAGATGGCACGAGCAGTGGCGCCTAAAGCACCAATCAGTACAATCGCACCGACTGCCTTTTTCCAGCTCACTCTTGCGGGTTTCACCACTAAATCCTGTTGACTGGTGTCTTTAATCATGGGTACTCCTTAGTCTTATTCACTTCGCTACTGCCAGGTTCGGCTTCCAACATTGCTCAATGGCAAGGCCATTATCCTGTGCATGTCGAAGTGTCCTGTCATCGGTTTAGTAAAATAAATACCAGAGTCATGCCAACTTTTAACTTATTGTTTTTAAATGACTTGGTGAGTTTTATACATGAAGAAAAGTGTCCGCGGACGGAAAAAGTGTCCGCTATTTTGAGCAAAACCGGACAGTTCACCGAAAGCGGACAGGACGACCCTGGCTGGCGTTATTTGCTATTAGGGACAAAATTAGACACACTGTTGGCTTTCGTTTTTAGGATAAGAAATACAATGAAAACCCTACTCCTGATACTGATAACGCTCGCTTCGGTTACTGTCTATGCGCAGCCAGAGCGAATTGTTTTGATGCGCCACGCAGAAAAAATGAAGGGGAAGGATCCTGAACTCACGCCACAGGGCCAACAAAGGGCACAAAGACTCGCCACCTTGCTGGCCCCTTTGAACCCGGACCGTTTATTTTCAACAGATTACAACCGGACAAGGCTGACGCTAGCACCTTTGAGCACCGCGACCTCAGTACCAGTACAATTGTATGACCCACGGGCATTGGCTGACTTTGCTACGCAACTCAAAACCTACTCGGGGACCATTGTGGTTGCGGGTCACAGTAACACCACACCGGAGCTGGTAAAGTTACTGAGCGGACAGACTGTCAGTATTCGCGAGGATGAATTTCATAAGGTGTTTATCGTTAGCTGGGAAGATGGTAAAGCCGTATTGGAAGAGTATCACTCCAACAAGAAATAGCATGTGACAGTCAACAACACCACAAATACTCTGTTGCAAGGCAATGACTAAACACATCAAAGCTGAAAATGCGTGCAAAAAATGACATCGGATCATTCAAAGCCTACTACAAATCTGCGCAATCAGTCAGTAGTATAAGCACTCCTTTTGTACAGACCGCCACTGATTGCGGCATTATTGCCCGAACAAGACGAACTGCATACACCTGCGCTCTTACAGGCTGAACGACACGTTTTATTGGTAATGCTATGTAAGCTTGCTCTAGCATAAAATGTAGTACTTTGCCCGATAAGATTATCATAAGCTCCTTGATATGCAGGCCCGCTTTCAAGCGTTAAATTAACGCCCTTTTATCGTGCAACAGTAAAGAGAATTTGCTAGGCATTCTCACCGATCCCACATATTTAATTTACTGAACTAGTTGGTCTGGCATAGGGAGTTGTTTTGAATTTACGATATTTTCAGCTAATGTCTGCGGTGAAAAATACATCTAAAAGATGTAAAAACCAATCATATAAAAACGCTTCTAAAATGAGCAGACAGGTAAGCAATTCTGCCTGCCATCTGAAAAAGAAACTACCCTGGAGCAAACTCATTGATAATTAGTTTGCCAAATACTTTTTTCTCCTGACTGGCGTCCATACTGATTTCAGCACTTATGCCGCCCGAATTTACCGTATGCTTACTGCCTCGTTTACCCCACATATTGTGCCAGTTGGACTTAAGTGAAGACCCTGAAATACCAGTTGTGATGTAAACACCCGGTGTGGACTTATAGGGCGAGGCAAATAGTGAAGTTAATATGGGGCTATTTTTATCGAGTGGCCGCAACGCAAACACCCCTTCCGCGCCAAAAAACCCTGCTTTCTTACTGGCGTATATCTGTGCAATGTATATCAGGTCTATAATATCGCCGTCATCACTGAATCCTTCATCCACTCCTCTGATAGTGACCTCTTTCGCAGTTACGCCATCGAGAGTAGTACGTGGAAACGTTTCCATTTTTCCAGCATGCATGTGCAAATCGCCTTGCTTAGCTGTAAAGTCGCGGCATATCAAATTAGTAGTAGAATAGTTGGCTATTATGCCCAAGTAGTCCCGCTTAGTGCGAAGTGCATACCACAAAATTAAAGGTGCTAAAATACCGGCGACCAACACAATTACAGCTCCTACCCCTGTTGCTGTGAGGGCCGTTAGTACGGCTGACGCAATACTGACGCCGAGTACTAAGTTTCGCTTTACTTCTTCTGACATAGGGCTACCAACAGCCAACAAATTGATGCTAAGGAATGCATTGGCTACATGATTTTCAGAGAGATTATCTTCATATTGCAGAGCGGCTAATGCAAATTGCTTGGGCTTAACATAGCCGTGGTGAACTTCATAAGCAGAAGATGTTCTGAGAAACTCCATACGTTGTCTGGAGTACATTTCTGGTGGACAGGCATCCCCCAGATTTTTCACCATAACTTCCTGCTGGCTGAGGTCAATTAAATCACTCTCAGCACCTTTGCTTCTGATAATTTGTCGATTGTAATTATTGGATAGCTTTCTGACATAAGCGATGGCAATATCCTGTATAGCCTGCTGCTCGTCAAGATCTTCTTCACAACAATCACAAATTCGATTGCCGAGACCTGCTTCCATATCATTCAAAAGTTGTCGGGAGTCAATATCATACATGGGAGTACGCTCCTGTGTGTTTCTGGCATTTCTGAAAGTTGATATTGCCCAGCTACTAATTAAGAAACCGTTGCCGGGCAATTTGAGTATTACGCGTCAAACTTGCGAATGACCGTCAAACCAATTGGTGTTGACCCTCTGACGCTATCGACTGTTGACTCGGCGTGAATACCATTTTGCTCTATAACTTTACGCGCGCCTCGTGCACGATGCAGACGACTCCAATTATCACTCAACTGACTGCCACGAATATTAGTCTCCAAATTTACACCATTATTGGCGGAATACGGACATGAGAACAGAATGGCTAAATTTGGACTGGATTTCCCTTTCGGCGTTAGTGAAAACATCCCTTCAGCACCGAATAAACCTATTTTTTTCTCGGCAAAGTATGTGCCTGCATAATAAGCTTCCACATCATTACCCTCATCATCAAACGATATAGAGCCCCCCCTAATATTCACCGCATCAGCATTGACCCCATCTTCCTTATCTAGAGGAAAGCTAACTAAAGTACCCGCATACATAAACCGGTCATGGTCAGCACAATTTAAATTGGTTTCAGTTAAGTTGAGTACCACACCATAAAAATTCTTTTCATTAGTAACAATGAAATAAATCAAAATTGCGGCGAGTACTAAGCCAATCGCTACAACCGCCCTTCTTGTTCCAACGGCTTTGACACCTGCCACAATAGCTTTTCTGACCGACTTTGTTTTAACTAACTCGCTGAATGCCTTTTTACTAGCAGCCTCACCAACAGATATCACACCAACCTTATACAATGCATTCGCGGCATCACCAACGGATGCCCCCACTGTATTGACCAAACGCTCATAAGTTTCACGCTTATCAGCAAGATAAAACCCCATCTCCCCAGCACTCATACCGGCCAGAGCCAGAGCATCCGGACCCTCGTATAACTCATTTGGGTTAGCTTCCCCATTTGATTTGAGAGCACGTACTTCCGCTTCAATATCTACCGGACCTTCCCAATCATCAGACGAATCTCGGCCTTCGCCACCTTTATTGTAGTTTGTAAGGACTCTGCGTGTAATTGCCTCTGCAAGTAGGTGCCTTGCTCCCTCTAAACTCAACTTGTCTTTCGACATATCATCAACCAGACGCGCTGCCAAACCTTCCGATAAACCATTGACAAAATCACGCGCAGCAGCTTGCGCTGCAACTAAGTCGGTTTTTTCATACTGTATCGCCATTTCTAAATCCTCCTTTTTTAGTTAAGTAAACCTGTTACTCAGGCCTACACCGGAAACAAAGATAACAACACAAACACTAAAAAGTAACAAAAAAAGAACATATAGAACAAAATAAACACAAGCATTAACCAAGATCAATCATTTACATCGAGATGGATAACGAAAATTCACAGAGCAGGAGAAAAGATAAATGTGACGAAACTTCTACGCCTACGTACGCGCCAATTTTACGAATAGGGAAAGTTGGTAAACTGAATAGTCGTCTTTGGGCAAAAATCGGCTAAAAACGGTAGCAAGGTGAACATTAAAGAGTAAAACGGCTGCTGTAATGTGAGTAAATGATTCGGGGCCAGAGGCCCCGATTCTAGAGTAGAATTTAATGACCTGTTTCGTAGTATGCACTGGCAGTCTTGGTGCGCTCCCAGGTACCATCTTTGTACAGGATCAATGCCGAAGCGGACGTGTTGCTGTATGCACGGATTGTGACATTACAACTAGTGCCTCCAGAACAACGGGCATCTCCACTCCAGCTCACTTCTTCGATAGGTTTAGTGACATTTTTCAGGTAAAAACGTCCACCCGTAGAGCTGCCGAACGAGAAATCAATACCTGAGCAGTTTGCTGTGCCGTTACCCCAACTGTGGCCGCCACTTTTAGGGTATACATCGCACACCAGTTGTGCAGAGAATGCAGAGCCCGCAAAGAATGTTCCCGCTACCAGGGCAAACGCTTTTATTGTTGTTTTCATTGATATATTCCTTATTTATACCAATTTGCTTAATTAAGTGGTCTATTTTGAGGCGAGAAAATAGGGTCGATAACAAGGCAAAAATTTTGCTATTTAGTTGTTCTAAATGAGAAATTTTTAACACTGTTAGCGTCCTATTTTCGGTGCAAACCGCATAAGTGCGACAATGTCAGGCAATACCCTAGTGACCTGTTTCGTAAAACGCGCTTGCAGTGTTAGTTCTTTCCCAGGTGCCATCTTTGTATAGGATCAGTGCTGATGCTTTATTGCTGGTGTACGCACGAATCGTTGCGTTGCAGCTAGTTCCACCGGTGCATTGCGCATCGCCTTCCCAACGTACTTCCTGAATAGACTTAGTAACGTCTTTCAGATAATAACGACCATTGGTTGTTCTACCGAATGAGTAGTCAAAGCCTGAACAGTTAGCCGTGCCATTACCCCAGCTGCTGCCATTGGATTTAGGGTAAACGTCACATACAACCTGTGCAGAGAAGGCAGAACCAGCAAACAGTGTACCGGCTACGATCGCGAAAGCTTTTATTGTTGTCTTCATAGTTATTATCCTTATCATTATTGTGAACCAGTTGATATTCAAATGAAACACCAAGTGCAACATTCGTTAATAAAGCTAGCCTCCTTAACGCGCATAAGTCAACATTCGAAAAAACAAAAGACACAATAAAAACAAAAAAGTTACACTTTGGTTATAATTTTACTCATCTATTGCAGACGTGCTAATGCTTAGGATTGCAGGAATTATTTTTCTTCAAACCTCTGTTTAGAATGAATATATTAGTCACAATACGAATACTCGAACGTCCCAGCCAGTGACCCGAACCTGAAATCTAAATGCCAGCGATGTAACGTACATCATCCGGCATTCAAAGTAACGAGATGATGCGCAACAGACCTGCTCGCATTTTTTCTTCATTTTGCCCGGCAAAACCAAGACGAATATAAGTGTAATGTTGTTGTGGAAATCGCCAGAATTCGGCTTCAGTTTGAACATAAACCCCCAGCTCTGCAGCACGGGCGCTCAAACCAGATACATCCTGGTGCGTATTGACCCAAAATGCCATGCCTCCATCTGGTACGGTAAAGGTCAATGAATACCCAGACTGCTGATAGCGTCTGAGTTCAGACGCCAACGCATCACATCGAGCCTGATAACGCTTGGTCATACGCCTTAAATGACGCTCAAACTCGCCGGTGGCCATCCAGTTTGCTAAAGCCAATTGTAATAGGATGTCATTTTTGTGATTCATCAGCTGCTTAAGTGTAATCAGTTCATTCAGTACATCCTCTCTGGCAACCAGGTAGCCCATTCTGGCGCCGGCAAACATGATTTTTGAAAACGTAGAGACATAAATCACAATCCCATGAGGATCACTTGCAGCCATTGGCTGCAAAGGAGGACAGCGATAATGAAATTCATGGTCATAATCATCTTCAATAATAAACACACCGTATTCTGCGCAAAGCTGATATATCGCCATACGACGTCCAACGGATAAGGTCACCATGGTTGGGTACTGGTGCAATGGCGTTAAGTACAGCAGCTTAATTCGATTCTGTTCGAAGCAGGCACGCAGGCTGTCTACACTCAGCCCTTCTTTATCCTGAGCGATGCCATACAGTGTCGCACCGCATGCCTCAAACGCCCGATGCGCTGGCGGGTAACCCAATGATTCCACCGCCACCCCCTCATTGCTTCTGATAAAGGCTTTGGCAATTAAAAACAATGCCTCCTGAGAGCCATTGCACACCAGTAGGTCATCGCACTCCAAAGCACGAGCACGACGCAAGTAATGCCGAAGCTGAAGCTTCAAAGCAGGTTCACCACTACAATGTTCGTAGTGTAATTGCGCGGCATTCACTACTCGACAGGCCTGGCTCAAATTACGACGAAACTCATCGTAAGGGAACTCCATAAGATCAGCCAGGCCGCCAGAAAAATTATACTCATACTGGGTATTTTCTCTGTCACTGGGCTCCCCCTCAGACAAGGATAACGCAAAATCAGCTTTTATATCTCTGGCCGGTGCACTGGGCCTTATAGTGTGTTGACTGGACTCAATCGGCAATGCCTGATTAACCCTGTATCCGCGTCTTTGCTCTGAACACAGCCAGCCCTGAGCCACCAGATTTTGCAATGCGGTCATCACAGTATGACGATTAATACCATATAACTCAGCAAGCTTTCTGGCTGACGGCAGCGGATCGTTTGGTCGTAAATGTCCTTGTTTAATTGCGACACAGATCTGTTCCGCCAGCTGAATATGTTTAGGTGAACCCTGATCCAAAGGGTGGCCGGTTAACATGTTTTCCCTCCCGACCAGCTCCGAAGTAACGCCACTGGTCTAATCAAAAATAACATTCTGGTTGTTTATAACCTACCAGAAAACACTAAGCTGATCCTAATTCGAACACTGTTATTGGAGTAAAGACCTATGTTGAATCAAATTACGCTGGGATCAGACAAAGTACGACTAGAGCCACTCTCTCGCGAACATCTGCCACATTTGCGTCGCTTTGGAGAGCAAAAGGCACTATGGACCTGGGTGCTGGACAATTACTGCCAATCAACTGAAAAGCTCGTTTACTGGTTTGAACATACCGCACAGTTTAACCCCGATGTTCAATTACCGCTGGTGATCATCGACACACGCAGCAATGAGGTGGCTGGCAGTACCCGTTTATTCAGATTGCACAAGGCTAACCTTAGCGCTGAAATAGGCCATACCTTTATTGGGGAGCAATGGCAACGTAGCCACATTAATACCCATGCAAAATATCTGTTGCTAAAACATGCTTTTGAAACACTGGGTCTGGTACGTGTACAACTACGTACGCACGAACACAATCAGACATCGCGCTCGGCGATTACCCGTCTGGGTGCACAGTTTGAAGGAATAATACTCAAAGATCAGCGTGTCGCACCTGATGCCTTTCGTAACACCGCCCAGTTTGCGATCACAGATGACATGTGGCCTGACGTAAAAAGTAAACTGGAGGGCTGGCTATGAGTTATCCACGCAACGCCTTTTCAGAGCAAAATACCGAACGTCTTTGGCAATTGATAGATGAACACCCTCTGGCAACCTTGGTTATCCCAAACTCTGACACCCCTTTTGTCCACATGTCTTTGAGTTTGAACCATGAAAAAACCCACTTGTTAGGGCATGCAAATCCAGCGAACCCGCTTACGCAACTGGATAAAGCCCATCTACAGGTGTTGTTCAGAGGGCCGGATGCATATTTATCTCCCAGTGAGGTAAAAGGCCTGCCGCTACCAACCTGGGATTACGCCACAGCGCATATTCGAGGACAACTCACACAAATCACAAATCCAGAGGAGAAGCGCTCAGCATTGCACCAGCAGCTAAAACAATTTGAGTCGCCCGTTAACCCCTGGGATATGTCAGTGCTTAGTGACAATCAAATCACAAAATTATTTTCGCAGCTGTTTTTTTTCAAAATTAAAATTGAGTCAATCACAGGCACATTTAAGCTAAGCCAGAATAAAAGTGACGAAACCCGGCAGCGCATAGCGCACCTGCTGGAAACCCAGGGGAATCCACTTAGTCGCTATTATTAGCGGTAAAACGTGCGATCAGTGCCTGAGTCAGCGCAATAACCGGTTCATCACACTCATCCTGAGCACCGCAATTGGCGATCAACCCGATCGCCACGTCTTGCTCAGCCAGATAAACACTTTGTGTAATATAACCAAACTCATTGCCGCCATGATGATATAAAACGCCGTCTTTATGCTTTTCAACCATCACCCCTAAACCATAATACAACGCCCCATCCATAAAGCTCGGCAACCAACGGGCCGTATGCAGAGACTCTTCGCCGACCATATTACGATAAATGCGTTCATTAACAGGCTGCGTTTTAACAAGGATGGCTTTAAGTAGCTTGGCCATGTCCCTTGCACTTGCTGCAATCGGCGCATCTGCTAATGCCGTATTCACAATCAGCTGTTTAGTGTTGTATCGCTGCCGGTATGGCAGCACAAAATCAGGCTCATCCATATTGAAAAAATAGCCAGATGCAACGTCATCAGCCGCACTGTCATGCCCTTTAACAAAGGTTTCAGTTAAACCTAGCGGCTCAAGCACATGCTCGTGCAGTAGCCGACCAAGAGGCTGTTTTAACTTGTTTTCGATCACCATACCTGCCAGTACATAGCCGGAATTTGAATAGGCAAAACCCTCACCCGGTTCAAAATAAGGTGACTGATCCAGAACAAACTGCAGTGCAAACCGGTTGCCTTTACGATGCACTTTGTCTGCAAGTTGCGCCCGAATAAAATCCAGCTCTCCCACATCATTGTATTCAACTATCCCTGCGCTGTGATTAAGCAGCTGACGCAATGTCATGAATTCAAGATGCTGAATGCGACCTGCCATATCTTCGGGTACCCAGGGCAATACGGGCTCATCGAGACTAAGTAACTGTTTATCGTCCAGTATGGCCGCCAGCAAACCAACCAGCTTTTTTCCTGCACTCCCATTAGGGATCCGGCTCTCGCCCGTCATCGTACTCAATGTATCCAGATCTGCATACCCTGCGCTGGCAGCATACCCCCCATTCGGCGTTTCAACATAAACGCTCACGCCAGGAATAAAGTCCGATACTAAACCCACAAGCAAATGATCCACGTATTGCTGTAAGTCACTGCCAGTATCCTCTACTTTGACAGGCTCCGCCGGCTGACCCCTGCTACAACCACTGGCTAACAGAAGAAAAAAGACAAGCCAGACGCCGATTTGTAACTTTTTAATATCCACTTGAATCGCTTCCTGCGCAGTAATGTTGGTACAAACTACTTTAAATTTCGTTACAAATACATACACTGGGTAATATATCTATATGAATCTTATAACGTTACTACCAATGCCGATTACTCAGTTAGCGCGTTTAGCAATCACTTTCGCCTGGTTTTATCACGGTTTAGTTCCAAAATTACTTCACATTGCACCACTGGAGTGGCAAATATCTTCCAGTCTGGGCCTGGAAGGCGATTTAACACACCTGCTGATACACTCTGCAGGCATCGGAGAAATAATCTGGGCCTTTGTGTTTTTTATCTGGTATCAAATACCTACTATTATCTATCTGAATATAATCGCATTAATTGGTTTACTACTGGCAGTTGCTGTTCTGCAACCTGTAATTCTTTTTGAAGCATTTAACCCGGTAACCACCAACCTGTCCCTGATTGTGCTAAGCGTGTTGTTATTACCCAACAATCAGTTAAAGCGGGATAAGCGCTGATGAATAAAAATAACGAACTCCCCCTGCTTATCCGCAGTGCAACAGCACAGGACTGTCAGAATTTGGCCCAGCTGTCTGCTGAGGTTTGGCTGGACACTTACGCCACGGACGGGCTCCAAACAGAGTACCTTGAATACGTGAACAGCACTTTCACTGTGTCTTATTTTCAGTCATTGCTCAGACAGCCAGATCACCGGCTACTTATTGGTACAAAAGGCGGTTTGTTACAAGGCTTTGTCCTGCTTAACCTGGCCAGCAGCTATCAGACACCACACAATGGCTACGAAATCGACAAGCTCTATGTGCATAAGTCTTGTCAGGGCACAGGTGTAGGACGTGCCTTGCTACAGCACACAGCAAGGCAATTTGGCACGCCTATGTGGCTTTACACCTGGACTGAAAACGCAGCAAACCAGTTTTACCGACGGCTTGGTGCAAAACAAATTGGTACACTCAGTTTTGAAGCATTTGGCAATACAATCAATAACAACGTCTATAAAATCACCACAGGAAACTTGTTATGAAATACACACTCCTCATTATCTTTTTCGCACTGTTAAGCGGTTGTCAGAGCACCACACCCGAGCCCGGTATTCAAGGAGAGGCTGCATTTACTGCAAACGATCCTGAATATGGCTATACCACCCATAAGCCTGTCAAACTTGGGGGCTTTTTACGTGGTTCTAAGTATGAAGGCAGTCATATAGAGTATTTTCAGAGCCTGACTGGCCCCAATGGTGAGCCTGTGCAGGTAAAACGACTTGGCAGCTGCTGTCCGTTTGAAGATCAGTCTATGCCATTTGGCGGTGGTATGTTGGATAAGTATCAGCTCAGTTATCCGGGTCAGAAAAAACCGGTGATCATTTATGTCAACCTGTATCAGTTTGAAGCGCCAAAAGCACCGCAAGGGTTTACCCTGTTGTAGCAATAAGGAAGGCATAGGCCCTCCTTATTCGTGTATCACTATTGTGCGTTATACCAATTTACTTAATTAAGTAAAACGGTTACTACTCCTCATGTGCAACACCGGCACGATAAAACGCTGCCAGGTGGGTCTGTAAACGCAGCATGTTTGAGCCATCTCCATAGTGACCGTCTTCAGCATTCGACAGTGCCACAATCCCCGTTTTGGTATAGGGGTTGTAGGTCATGATAGTATGGGTGCCCGGATCTCCCCCGTCATGGCCCACAAATGGACCTTGCCAAAACCAAAAGAGCCCTTGTGTATCCATCCAGTAGGTTGGTACGTCTGTTTGTACAGACAGCATAGTTGCAACACTTTGCTCACTCAACACCCTGACATTATCCAGTGTACCGCCCTGACTGATAGCAATTAACAAACGAGCCAGGTCATGAGCAGACGAATTCAGATCTCCGTCAAAGAAAGTCGGATAGCTGAACTCAGGCACGTATCGTGCGACCCCTTCACTGTCTATGGTATATTGCGGCGTTTTCGGGTTGTCTTCTGACAACTGAGTGTGATCCCAATGGGTATTGCTCATCCCCAAAGGCGCAAATAAGTTTTGCTTCATCTGCTCCACCAGACTGATATCGAGCAGATGTTCGACAGCATACCCCGCCAGACCAGCACCGACATTGCTGTAACTATGAATGCTGCCCGCAGGCACACTCCCTTCACCAATATAGACATCGTCCGTGAAGTACTCCCCACCTGGCAGTAAATATGCCTGATAGAACTCAGTAGCATCCGTCAGTGTAGTTTCTTCACATAACTCATGTCCGCCCTGCGCATACAAAGACAGGTTGGTGCCGTGGATGTAGTAGCTGCAATTGTATAGCTGTGTATCACTGATACCTGAAGTATGCGTTACTAAGTGGCGTAGAGTGATATCACGTTCTGCATTCGGGTGCGTCAGCTCAAACGGCAAGTTCATTTGCGCCAGCGGCGTATCCAAGCTAAGCAGACCTTGCTCTATTAACTGCATGAAACCTGTTCCCATCACCGCTTTACTGGTTGAGCCTACATTCATTGGCGCATGAACTGTCATAGGCTGATTGGTCTCTAAATTTGCGATCCCGTAGCCTTTTTCGAAAATGATCTGACCATCTTTAATGACCGCCACAGCAACCCCTGGAATGTCCATGTCCGCTATTTCCTGCGTAAACGCCTGGTCAACTGAGGTTAAATCGAAACCCCGGCTGGGCGTTGCCCCCAATGCCTGAATGGCATAATCGAGCACGTTATCAGACGACCATTCAACTTCTTTTGTCGTGTAAACGGGTACTGCGAGATCAGGCGCCACTCCGGCGACTTCAAGCACCTGATTATTGAGATCGGAATAGGTTTGGTGGCTCAACGAGCCGGTCCATCCATTTGGCAGTGTAAAATCCAATGCATCAGATACAGCGCCGTTTGTTGCCCCGCCGACTAGCGTTACATGCTCTAAAGATTTGAGGGTTTGAGTTAATACTTCGCCTGCGCTGTAAGCCAACTCACCGGTCAGCACATAAACGGGTTTAGTATAAGCCTGGTCCGGCGCAGCTTTAAGCGTTAAAGTCTGCTTCTCCTGCTGATAATCGCCATTGAGGATTTGCTTGTATGCCACCGTCCGCTCTTTATCATTAAAAAACCGTGCGATTTCTAATGACACACCATCGAATCCGCCATCGTTAACCCGCAGGTCAATGATGATGCCATCGCTGTCAGCCAGGTCTTTCATCACTTCGCGCATTAACGTTTGGGTGTCTTCGATATCTTGCTTTGCCTGTGGAATGACGTCAAAGAAATTGTCTACTTCAGTTTCTTCACTGGCCAGCATCGCGGCCTCACGATCTATACGAATATAGCCCAGATTACCATCCAGCCTGCCCCAGCCTAGCGCATTGCTGTTTTCATATCGGGTTAGTTTTTTATCCAACACATACAAATTCGTTATTTCAGCGAATGTACTTAATTGGTTATTGTAGGCCTGATCCATGTGCGCCTCCCAGTCGTCTCCATGGCGTTGCTGCATAAGCCAGGCTAAATCTTCATACAACTCTGTCGCGCCTTCTCCTGAGATCTCAAAGCGCTTGTCATCAGTCAGTGATACATGTGTATCATCGAAGTCTTCAAGCATAGCTTCAAACACCTTGGCAAGTTGCTCTGGCGTCGTATCAGCATTTATATGTGGCCGATATGCGGAATATGCCGCTTGCCAGTCTATTTCCCTGAGTTCAAAAAACGCATAATAGTCATTAAATGTGTGCCAGAAGTACTCAAAGTTGGTTATGGGGTCGTCACCGCTGAGGCGTTGCTTCGGTTTGCACTGCTCACGCATTTCTGATTGTTTTGTGAACACCCAGTCATTCGTCGCATGCGTGGTCAGCGTCAGGGTACTTTTGTCGCTTTTAAGATATTCATCCAGGTTATCCAGATCTTTGTATGGGTGCGTCTCAATCAGTACACATCCATGGTTGTTGTACTGAAAACGCCGTAAATTATCTGTATCAAACTGCCACAGATTACCCGTGCCCTGTTGCACCCACACACCCCGATGCTTAGCAAGCACATGGTCATCATTACTATTACCGCAACCAGCCATGAGTAAAGCTGCACTCACTACGCTCAGAGGCTTCCACCCCGTCATTCTCTTACCCATCAAGTCAAGCATACCTTCGTCCTTTTCCATTTGATTGTCTTCCAGCCCAGACAACCCGGGCTGGTCCTTATGAGGAGACTTAAGGCTAGATGAATGCCTTGGTCGATTCTGTAGAATGCTTATTCAAGGTTGTTTAACCCTGTAGCGAACTGTCAATATGTGTACCTAAATGTGGGGCTTCCCCTGGTTTGCTTGCACTTTTTCACCCTTCGTTCACCTTTTTGTCATAGCCGCGGTTAGCCCCCTTCATTCAGCAGTTTCATAGCGCTGCTGCGCAATTGTTTACGACTGAGTAAAATACCACTGATTGCGACCACCAGCGCAATAGCGAGCGCCTCGGCAAGCATTAGTATCAGGCTGCCCTGGTAAGACATGGCCAAATTCTGTTTATAAAATGCATCTATAAAGCTGTAGATTGCACCAACGGCGCATAAAGCGGGGATCAAGGTCACCGTTAGCCACTCAAACAAGAGGATCTTCAGACCTTGTATTGGTGACAACCCAAAGCTCAGCAGCAGTCCATTGCGGATCTGGTCTTTTTTCATATGGGTCTGGATAGCTGCTACCATCAGCAAATTGCTGAGCAACACAATAAAAGCAGCGTAACTCATCACCAGTGTGATTAATGCCTGTACCTGTGCACGGATTTTCTCTAACAACGCATCCACAGTGACGAGGCGCAATTGAGGGTGTGCACGCCACAACTCGCCGATTGCCGCTACGCCCTGCGCATTCAGCTCAATACTGCCCATATGATAAACGGGCTCTGCGGAACTGGGGGGGCTGCTTTGCTGTAACACAAACCAGAATGTCACTGAGCTGCTACCTGGTTTATGCCGATGAACGGCAGCGACAGTGACTTCAACAGGTTCACTACCAACGACGAGCTGAACCGTATCACCCATTGAGAGCGCTAAATCTTCAAATACCTCCTGGTCGACAGATACGCCAGTCTGGGCAGATACAGCGGGCCATCCTCCCTGTGTGATCCGAACATTGTCGGGCGTTTGCGCTTGCCAGTGTAGGTTTACAGGCTGCTCCAAACGACGCAGCGTGTCACTAGGCTGAACATCCCGATTTAATATTGCTATACCGTTGATATGCGTTACTTGCGCCAACTGAAAGGGCTTCATCTCTTTAATGTGGCCCTGATAACGACCTACAAAAGATTCTAGCGCCGCTTTTTGCTCATCATTTGCGCGGCTGACAAACACATTACCCTGATTCTGATAGAGATACTGTGACAGCATGTTGGTCACATCTCTCCCCATGTTGATGCACAACAGCAATAAGGTGACGCTCAGACCCAGTGCAGTGATCTGTACTAGCTTAACCGACATGCGCTTGCGTAACAGCAACAGACTAAACCTGGACAACACCCAGGAATTTGGCAACAAATAACCACCAAACCTGAGCACCAGCCAGGTGACGAAAAGCACCAGCAAAACACACACTCCTAGTCCACTTAGCAACATGCCACTAAGCAACCAGTTGTCGGTATAATTAACCACCAGGGCCGCCAGCAGACCCACAGGACTTAGCATGGCCAGCCAACGCCAGCGCTTAGGCTCGGTACGTTGCTCCAGAAGCAAACGAATGTCCCCCTGCAGCAAAGACAGCCACACAGGTAACGCGATGAAAACATACACAACCGTGGCCAAGGCGCAGGCAGCCAGTAAATCTTGCCACTGCCATTGCAGGCTAAACCCGTCAATATATGCCTGCGCGATATGGCTGACCCCATAGCTTGCCAGTAACGACAAGATGAGCGCTGGTAACAAACTCAGCATTAAGATCATCGCGCCCGCCATAACTGCCAGCACTGGTAACATGCGCCGTGACATGCCGCAGGCCAGTAAAACAGATACGCTTCTCTTAAGTGGCTGAATTTGTACCTGGCTACACAACCACAGGATCAATACACTCAATAATACGATGATCAAACTCAGTAGCCCGAGAAAATTCTGCACCCGCTCCCAGACCTTTGCGAGTGGGTAGTTATTGAGAGACTTGCTAATTATCTGCGCGGTAGGAGAGCCTGATTGAAATCGGACAATTTCCGCTTCAGGCAAGCGAGAGTGCAACATCAATGCTCTGCTTAAATATGGAGTGAGTTGTTCAATCTGTAAACTGGCGTCAGATACCATGGCGCGCATATCGCTACCAAAACCTTCCAATATTCGGTCTGGCTCAAGCTGCAACAGTGCAGAGACACGTAATTGCCTGCCACCCAGCATGATGGTATCACCCAATTCAACCGCCAGTGCCACTGCCAGCCTGGGTTCCAGCCAGATTTCTCCATGTGATGGCCCCTGCTGAACACGCTGTGCATTGAGCCCTTTGCTCAGACTAATATGAATGTCGCCCTGAGGCGGATAATGGCTATCAACGGCTTTAAGGAGCACAGGCTGATGATGCGACTGATGACTCAGAGTAACGCGGTATTGAGACTGTAAACTGTAAGCTTCACTATGAGCCCGCACCCAGGCCAACTCTGACTCCTGCCAGGCTCGTCGTACCGTCACTTGTGTATCAGCACCTAAGGTAGCCTGAAGATTGTGAGCCAAAAACCGCTCTACCCCTTGACCCAATAAACTGCTGAGCAACAAATAGAAAAACAAAATACTCAGGGCCCCTAACGTGAGCCAGTATTTGCCTTGCATAACCTGCCGCCAAAGCACCAGGGCAAATGTAAACACAGCATATCCGGGCGCGACTTTTTGCTGACCTGCTGAGTAACTTGCTGCTGCCCGCTCTAATGACATAACACCAGCCTCCCGTGACTGAGGCGAAATGCCTTATCTACCCGCTTTGCTAGAGCCATATCGTGCGTTACCAGCAGCAAAGAGGTGCCGCTTTGCCTGGCGCCGCTCAGCATCAAATCAATCACTTGCTCTGCGGTGGTTTCATCCAGATTGCCGGTGGGTTCATCCGCAAACAGCACCTGTGGTCTGACACACAAGGCACGGGCAATGGCCACTCTTTGTTGCTCACCGCCACTTAACTGAGTCACGTTATGCGTAAGCCGCTGCTCCAGCCCCATTTGCGTCAGCCAGTGTGTTGCTTGCTGAGCAGCATCACGATGACCTCTGAGCTGCAAAGGCAGTGCCACATTCTCAAGGGCATTGAGCTCTGGTAATAGATGAAACTGTTGAAATACAAAGCCGCTGTGCGCGAGTATTTCGGTGGTATTCAGCGCCTGATTTTTAGCGTGGTAAGATACTTGTCCGGACTGAACGGGTGTCAGGCCAGCTAATAAGGATAGCAAGGTTGACTTGCCACACCCTGAAGCCCCCACAATTGCAATGTGCTCACCGGCTTCAATGCGCAACGACAGACCATCTAATAATGCCAACGATGTGCCATTGTGAAGATTTATAGTGTGATTAAGGTCACTAACCTCGAGTGACAGAGCCATATCTGGATCCCTGATGATTTAACATGGGATCCAGCTTGAACTCATCGGTGTGAAAGGAACGTGAAATAGTAACAGCACTTTGTTTTGCACCCATGCTGCTATGAACCCCGTCTACTCGCTGACAATGGACTTTATTTTACACTCCTTAGAACGCAATCCGCTCCAGTCAGCGGTTTCATCCGCATAAATAAGTACTTTTGTATTTGCGTGATAAGCCGAAAGTGCAGCGCTGAAAATATTACCATTGGTCGTGGACGATTTGTCCAGCCAGTACCCAAACGGGCAATTCTCTTGTGCAGAGGCACTTTGCGACTCTAGTGTGATTAAAAAAACGTTGTCAGTGTAATCCGCCCACGTGTAAAGCTTATCAATTTTATAATAGCCACCACTTGTCACTGTAGCCTGAGCCCCAGAGACAAAAACGCCAGCATACCTGCAACCGCAGCGCCTATATTCATTATTCTCATCTGTCAAACTCCTATTTACGAAAAACTGCACACTTGTCATTTTAAACAAAAAACTAGAAACGCGTTTCCTGAAGTGACATCAGGCTCACTTCGCAGGTATCTGAAGCAGATGTCAGACGTACTTTTTTACCAGACATATACGCAGCTAATGCCATACTCAAAAAGTGGTTTATTTTGTCAGCGCTGTGTTTGCTATACGTTATGGTTGCTGTTTTGTTACAACCCGTCATCTCATACTGTACATCATTGCCAAAATACAATCGAATCTCTTTATTACTGGTAAAGTCGTATACTTTAACGCCTTTCAGCGTGCCAAGCCCAATATCTGTTATCGCCGAAGAAGCAAAAGAGGCCACCAACAGGGTCGCTCCCATCATCCGTTTGATCATAATAGTTCTCTATATTGTAAAAGTGCGCACTATAAAATATCCATACAGCAGACTCAATTGTTTCTTTATTAAAAACAACCTGCAAACAATAAGCCTAACTGAGTTAGCGGTTCAACTCGCTCAGCAAAGGTCGAAGATCAACCCGAGCCTTCAGCCTGGCAGCAATCAGATACAATCCAGCCAATTTCCTATGGATAAACAGGGCATCCACCGGTGGCGTGTGCCACTGTCTTGACTGCATACTCAATTGTCTGCCCTGTTCACTGATCTGCTTTGCGAGCCCACTGGCGGCAAAATCAAACGGCGCTTCGGCGCGCAACGGCGAAATTGCCAGATCAAACAATGACAACACCGCTTGTTGATAATTCGGGTCTATATCCTGAGAAAAATATCCGATATCACAGGCCGCCTCTTTTAAGGCCTGGAAGTCGCCTTCAGCACCAGCCAAAAGCAATGCTTTATAACCCTGACTCAGTGCCGGCGAAATAGCTCTGGTTGCACCGAAATCGAGCAGAATAATCTGCCCTGTGCCTGGATTGTATTGATAATTTGCCAGATTCGGATCAGTCTGGATCATACCCAGCTCAAACATCTCAGTGAAAAACAACTCAATTAAGCGAAAAGCCAGTTCATCCCGGCTTTTCTGCGGCAAAGATGCCATGTCTTCCAGAGGTTGCCCCTCAACAAACTCCATGGTCAGTAAATGCTGAGTACTCAGGGCGGGATAGTTGTTTGGTACTTTAAAGTGTGGATTATGTGCCAGCGCCTTTGCAAACGCTGCGAGTGACTTGGCTTCTTGCAGATAGTCAGTCTCAGCCAGTAGTTGTATTTTAGCTTCTTCAACGAGAGGCGCTATGTTTAGGGTTTTTGGCAACAAACCAGACAGTTTAATCAGGCTCACAACATTATCTACATCACTGTGAATGCTGTCGGCAACACCTGGATACTGCACTTTGATGGCCAGTGCCTGACCCTGCTCAGAGGTCGCCTTGTGTACCTGCCCTATTGACGCACGGGCAAAACTGTTCAGGTCTACATGGCTGAATTTATCCAACCAATCAGGGCCGAGTTCTTTTTCAAACGTCGCAACCAATTGTTTATGGGGCATAGGCGCGGCATCCGCTCTCAGTCGCTCAAGTAACGCAGATAACTCGGCAGGTAACAATTCACCAGCGTCCATAGATAGCAGTTGACCCAGCTTCATTGCCGCACCGCGCAAGTGGGACAATTTGTCAGCAACGGCCTGTATGTTGCCTGGCTGGAGTAATAATTCCGAACGGCTTGTTTTTTGCCCACTCAAGGCTTGTTTGGCACCGGCAATCATGACATTGGATGCCACTTTTCCTGCCAGCCCGCCAAAGTGTGCCAGCCTGCTCAGGCGACTGGATGGAACTCGTCGCGATTTGTTGTTCAACACTCTACTCCTGTATTTGTATTCACCCCTACAATACGCACTGTTTAACCATTTCGTTCAGGGTAGCAGACAAAATCGGCCTATTTGTTGACATACCTAGTACGCTTCAATTGGCGATGAGATATCACAGAGCGTTCCTTCAGGAGCTAAAAGTAACAACCGCATTTGCCCATACTCTGTTGCCTCAGGAGTCTGAACTACCTCATAACCAAGCACTTTTGCTCTATCATAGATGGAGTTAACCTTGTCCACGACAAAAGTCAGGTACATGCCAGACGAGCTTTGTTGTGCTTGCTCCGGCACGATGGGGTGAGACTTTAAAATGATCCCGAGTTCAAGGCCCGATTCCTGTGATACCAGATGAATAAACCAATCACTATCATACCTGATATCAAACGCGAACAACGACGTGTAAAAATCACGGGATTCAGTCAGGTTGGTTGTACAAACGTTAGTAAATAGTCGATTTATAATCATTTTCCCTCACTCAGTGCATGGTTTGCAGACGTGCCTGTCACACATAAACTAGCACCAATTCGTGAGCGCTATATTAAACCCACCAAGGCGCGAGCTGGCTTGTCTCTTTAGGAATACAGTTACCCTAAAAACCGGAATGATTTATTTTGGCCCATTTTAGCACTTTTATTCCCACATCTTCGTATCAGCGTTATTATCATGTAAATCACTTTGCAAAAATCGCCAAAACAAGGCCTACAACCATGACGAATATGAGCACAGTATCTGAGCACACATTACTGGAGATGAATTTTCAGGCAATGCGGTCGGCTTACAGCCGTGATCCGGCACCCGACTATGCGCAGCGCATTGCTGTGCTCAAAAAGCTCAAACGAGCACTCGTCAATCATGAACAACAGATTTACCAGGCTTTATCCGAGGATTATGGCTATCGCAGTGAGTTCGATACGTTTTTTGCTGACATAATGCCAACCATAGCAACCATTAATTATGCCATTAAACATCTGAAAAAATGGATGCAACCAGCAAAGCGTCATGCCGGGCTCATGCTTGCTCCTTCCAAAGTGAAAGTGCATTATCAGCCTTTGGGCGTGGTGGGGGTTGTCACCCCCTGGAACTTCCCATTTTACCTTGCGCTGGGCCCCACAGTTCAAGCTCTGGCCGCAGGGAACCGTGTGATGATCAAAATGAGTGAGTTTACGCCCGCTGCAAATCAGGTGCTGCGCACTGTACTGGACGACATTAGCGATCACGTTCACCTGGTGGAAGGCGACGCAGACATTGGCGCTGCTTTCACCGCCCTGCCATTCGATCACCTGATCTTTACCGGTTCAACCTCGGTGGGCAAGTTGGTCGCTAAAGCTGCCGCAGACAACCTGACCCCGATCACGCTCGAGCTTGGCGGAAAGTCGCCAACCATTATCGATCAGGACATAGATATGAAAGTCGCCGTAGATGCGGTGATTATGGGCAAGTCAATAAACTCCGGACAGATCTGCGTGGCCCCGGATTACGTTTTTGTACCCACCTCACGCCTCGATTCATTCATTGATACTTTTATCGCCCGCTATACCGAGTACCACCTGCAAAGCGCTAACAAGAATCAGCAAAGTCATATCATTTCACAGCGCCAACATACTCGCTTATTACAACTGCTGGATGACGCTAAAGCCAAAGGGGCCGTAGTGCACGCCGTTAAACAGCCCGAGCCGGGGGATGGCAAACGCGTTTACCCTCATCTGCTGACCAACCTTTCTGACGACATGGCAGTTTTAAAAGAAGAGATTTTCGGCTCCTTGTTACCTGTTATGATCTATGACACATTGGATGAGGTAATATCCTACATCACGGCACGGCATCGTCCGCTGGCACTGTACATTATGTCAAATAATTCAGCACTGATTGAGCGCCTGATCACCCACACCCACAGTGGCGGAGTGAGTATTAATGATACCACAATGCATGTAGTTGCCGACGATGCCCCCTTTGGTGGCATAGGCCACTCGGGTATGGGCCATTACCATGGTTACGAAGGCTTTTTAACCTTTTCAAAAGCCAAAACGGTTCTGTATTCTAGCAGCTGGTTACCTAAAAACCGCTTTGTACTCAAGCATCGGGACTGGGTGTTAAAAGTGCTCCGTAAGTACTTATTGAGATAATCTCCCTGACGTCCGTCGGTGACTCAGAAAAAGACCAAGTATTCGATAGTGTTGAATTCGGTACCATTTTGGTAAGGAGCTACTTGCGATACTGGAGTCGGCGCGACGAAACACTCTCTGTTGCTATGTTTTCAGACCTGGATATAGTCGATGTTGGCTGCGGTGAAAACGGCTCAGCTAAGAAATGCGACCAGATCTATTAGTGGTTTTCGCGCTAACTTCACGGCTCACGCTACACCAGATGTACACGCCTCGAGCTAGAGCGATTCTAATTTACACACTTGGATCTCACTGACTTACCTCTATTCACCCGGCGGTACGGTCTGCGATATTAATCGCATCAAAAATCTCAGCTGCGCGACTTATGATATTGGCTCTATAGATGGTCTGGAAGGCATTACAGACTTACACCCAACCACTATCAGCCTCCTCAACTCACCCACTGCCTGCAGAAAAAAACGTTGAGGATAGCAAAGATATTAGCCAAACAGTGTAGCAGCACACTGATAGAACTCAGTACTGGATAACTATGCTTAATTGCAATAATTAATATATACTTCGCAGGCTCCGTTAACAAAAATTATTCACTCGATGAACGTCCCTTTAAAGCTACAGGAATAAACAAATGAAAAGAAAAATAGCCGCCAGTATGCTAATTGCTGCAGCATTATCAGGCTGCACAACAGTCGGATATACAGTTGCCCCAGACAAAGAAACCGCATCACTTCGCGTAGTTTCTCTTGATAGCGGCAACGTGTCGGTATGGATTGATGAAACGGAGGGGTGTATTAATCACAACTTTATCTATGGTGGGGAGATAGCCGTTCTGGGAGTAAAGGCCAACTTACTAGCAGACCGCCAGGCTGGCCGTGTGATTGGCATGCCGATGTACCGCTCAGAGGTTCACGAAAAGCAACAAACCGAGTTAAAAGTTGAAGCAAATGTACCTATTTCATTTTATTTTGCGGGCGTCTGGGTTACTGGTGCGAATACACGTATCGATGGCTACAGATACTGTGTGAAAGAAGTCAGCTTTACGCCACTTGCTGGCCATAACTATGAAGCACAATATTATGTGGACAAAATAGATGGCAAAAAACAATGTACAATCACACTTTACGATATCAAGCAGGAAAATGGCGAGTACGTAAAAACAGAAAATGAAAACTACGAACTAACAACAAAGCCATGTAAAAACTAATCAACAACAACGGGAGCTACAATTTGTGGCTTCCCTGCTTTGAAGTGCTTCCACGCCTGTATTCCACTAAATCATTTATTGATAACCAAGACTGGCTTACGACTGTTGCCCTGGCTGTTGGAAAAACAGGCTAATTACCATCCACCAATCCAATAAATAGCCACTCAGTGACGAGCAACACTATATTGCATACATACTTTCCATTTTCGGCTCAATGCAGTAAACCTAATACCAAATTGCTTAATTAAGTGTTCCATTTTAAGGCGAGAAAATATCGTCGATAACACCGCTCTCGCTGAGGCACCTACATATATGTAGGCACGGCAAAAATTTGTGAGCCTATGGCTAAGGTATTAGGTTCTAAATGAGAAATTTCTAACACCGTTAGCGTCATATTTGCTCCTTCAAATTAAACAGGTATTAAGTGAAATTGGTATAGGCTATTGAGGACACCTCAAATAGCTATTCTTTGAATTGGAGATCATGCCTACCCAGGCAAATCACTGCAATGTAAAACATAGGTTCTCAAATTGTGTATCGAGATTATGTTTGCAGCATAGCAACGCATTTTCACCCAATACTGGCAGGCATATTAAAGAATCTCAATTGTGCTTTGCTGGCCCATACGATAAGTTTTGTACCTAAAAATAAATATATCGCTAGCCAATGATATCCAACCTGTAAATCGGCAAATTAAGCTCCCCATTTACCTATGGCGTCATTGAGGTTTAAGGAGAGAACATGAGCCGAGATTTAAGCTATGATGGCCTGAGAGGCTGGTTGCTTATCATCATTGCCTGCAACCACTTGTTTGGCAGTTTTGTCACGCAATTTACCCGCACTCCGCTGGGATTTGTCTCGGCGGCCGAGGGGTTTGTGTTTTTATCCGGGTTTGTTGCTTATCTGGTGTATGGTCGGCTGGCAAACAATCGCACCGAGTTGCGACGTAAAGTGTGGCGGCGTTGTCTGGTGATTTATGGATTTCATTTGAGTGCTATCCTGATTTGCTTTTCACTGGTCCTCTTATTTCCTTTGTATGTCACGCACTGGTCGGGTTTTTTTAATGCAGCTAACTGGTTTAGTAATCCAATACACAGCGCCTTATCCGCCATGTTACTGCTCGAACACCCGGGCTTTCACGATATCCTGATCCTCTATCTGGTGCCCATGATATTTCTGCCTTTTACGATTGAGGCCCTAAAGCGAGGTAAACTGATGTATGTCGTGACGGCTTCCTTGTTGGTCTGGTTGCTGGCCCAGTTCGTCACGGCAGAATTTTTAACGACACCATTTAGCCTGGTGTTTAGCGATATCAAGCTAAACGTCAGTCACTTTGATCCTTTCGCCTGGCAGATTTACTTTTTTATGGGGGTTGTGCTGAGCTATCTGAAGTTTGATAAAGGCCACACCTTTACGTTTACACCTGCAGTACGGGTGTTGCTGTTGAGCGGTATAGGCTTTTTTTTACTGCTGAAGCATGGCTATCCACAATTAATGCGGCCCTATTATGGTGGCCACGGCAGCGCCTCCTTACTCTATCAGTTCAATCTACTGTTGAGCGTCTATCTGATAATGCACTTAATGCGTCGTTTTTCCTGGCTCTTTACACTAAAATACCCGGTATTTATCGGGCAGCACGCCCTGCCCGTATTCGCCTTTCACTGCGTAGTCATTTACTTTCTGTTGCCATGGAGCCATGAATACACCACTGCACATTGGTACTGGGATCTGTTGGTATGCGCCAGCTTTGTAGCCTTGCTCGCACTTCCGGCTAAACTTGATCAGCTTTGGCGAGCACGCAGTAAGAGTACCAAGCCAGAAGCAAGGCGAAGTGTGAAAACCGGGTAATATCGCGCACATCGTTGACGTTTACATAGCCCAATACTTAACACACCCAATATAAGGCATATAAAAGCAAGGCTGAGATGACTCGCTTAAAGAGGAGCTCTGGTATCACCTCTAATCCTGAAGCCACTCCGCCTCATTTTTTTCTGCCGGTTTGGCTTGTGCGAACAGCATATCCGGACAGGAAAAATCTTCTCCAAACATCAGATATAGCTCGTATACCTGCTCTATAGTCATGACAGAGCGGCCCGATTCAAAATTGCTGATGGTGGATTGGTCAACATTCAGTTTGGCAGCCAGCTGTGCCTGTGAGAGCTTATTTTTATACCTTAATTGTCGCAGGTTACATTGCAATCGCCCCATCAATTTATCAATCCGCTGTTTTCTGGCAAACGCATCATTTTTCATCGCCGAATCCTTTTATACGCTTTAGGGTCAGCTTGCCCAAGTGCTGACCTGATTTATTAAAAGAGTACACCTGAAAAATACCGTTTCAGATGTATCCTTGGTTTCAACTGTCAGAAAAATCGCAACTAATGTAAACGCCCTGTTGACCTTTTTAACGTTAAGAAATATCGTGTAACTCACAGTCCCGCACGGCTGTTAGTGTTGCTATTGCAACGAGATAACTTGATATCTCTAACTTGCGTCAGTTTGACATGTTCCCTTTTTGTATTAACATTGCGACCTTCTTGTTAAGATTATGTTCGTTCGAATGTGGAAAAGTCTCCGCATTACAATAAAAAAGGAAAAAAGGACGTGATTGATGGCGATGATTTAAAGGCAATGAGGAAAAACGCCGGCATATCCCAGGAGCTGATGGCCAAAAAGTTAGAGTGCGACCGTAAGACAATCAGTAACTATGAGCAGGGTGTCAGTGACATCAAATCCAAGCAGCTGTTTCGCTGGCTGATGCTGTGCAAAATAGATACACGCTCTTTACTCAATGAAATCAGGCAAATTAGTGACAGTTTAAACCGTCACGATGCGTCAAAGTTACAGGATGACGAAAAATGAAAAAGATACGCCCACTCACACTTCTAACTAAATTGGCTTCTCTGGTAAAACTAACTGACCGGAAAATGAGTCGAGACCTGAGTAATGATAAGAGTTTATCTGGTGGGCAAGGACTGTTGGTCACGGGCTGCGGACCATGGAATTCTCACAAACCAACTTTAACAAAAGTAAATGGTCAGCCCTGTATTAATAATGAGAACAGTAGCTCGATATGCGGTGGTGGTACCGCATTCAAACCTATCAGGCCAGCTAACCCATTTATAAAAACAACACTAGGACAGAGAAGGCGAAGAGAGCTAAATAATGATAACAGCGTACTAGTCTCAGGAGGTAATACGCCTTACAAGCCCCCGAGACTCAATAAAACAGAAAAGCAGCCTTTACATAAACTCAACACAAAAAAGGTCCAGTTAATCGAGCCTAGTAAATACCATATGATAAGTGCTGGAACAGGTGCATATAAGCCCCCCAGATTCGAAAGTACAAACCTGTTGAGCGATAACAAGCCCTGCTTTTCAAAAAAAGACCTAAGTTCAAATAGAATAGAGACTGGTATTTGCACTTACATATGCGGAGGCACAACAGGCTATAAACCGCCAAGAGCAGCTCGATATGAAATTGATGATGAACCTACCCCTCCAAAAAAGATTAATCAAGGTTAGGAAATGAAACTCTCAAATTTGATCTTACTAAGCATTGCTTCACTGGCTTTTTTATACATTTATATATGGGACATCAGCATTGCAACCACATTGTATGTGACCTTATTATTACTAAGCACAATGTATGGCGTCCTTAAACAGGAAGTCAATGTAACTCATATTTCCGGTTTTATTTTAGCTGGAACGGGTATCAGCTATGTTATTTTTGAAGCGGGTGTAGTAGACGTAATTACCCCTTCAGAAAACAAGTTACTACAGGGCACTATTGTTTACGGTGTCCAATTTTTACTTAATTTATTAACGGCAACAGCCTTAATTTTTAGAGTGCAGATTTCTCGAGTACTTTCAAAATCCAAGCAAATAGAGTTAACCCACTTTGACGGTATTTTTCATTGGATCTTTCTCTATATGTGCTTGATTAACTTGCTTGCATTACTTGAGAACATTGCCTGGTCCTATTTTGAAATGAAATCTTGGACAGTCATTTATGATAATTTCGAAGTGTTCATTTATATTGCATATGCAATCTGCTGTGGCGCACTGCTGACCATGATGATCCTGTCCGCAAGAGAGGATGGCACTCAGGCTTCCCGCGCATCTTAAATCAAACTAAAACATTCAATAATCAGATGCCAGTCAGCAAAACTGACTGGCATTATTTTTTATGCAGCATGCTAATTTGCATGCACCCGCTTTATCTCTTCAATTAGCGCCTCGGCTAACGGCGATGCCGTATTGCTTTTTGACGTGATCAGCATCACCGGGATCTGATAGGCGTATTTTTCTGGTTGTATAGCTCTGAACATGCCTTTATCAACCCAGTAGCTGGCGTAGTGCTCGGGCAGGTAACCGATAAACTCGCCGGAGAGAATTAGGTGGGCAATGCCTTCGTCATGATAGGCTATGGCGCTGTTTTGGTAGTTAAGGCCGTCATTACGCACTTCTTTATCGCGCAGATAGTTACTGGTGATCACCTCAGCTTCGGCAAGTAATGCTTCCAACTCGGCGTTATTCCTCCCGGATTTACTCTGCTCACTTTCCACCAAATGAAACAAGGGATGCCCCTGCGCACAATATAAATAGTTGTACTCATTGTGCAGCGGGTAATAGTCTAAACCACGTAGTTGATGGCGGCTCACGCCCAGCCCCACCAGAGAGCGGCCGTTCACCACCGATGTTTCGACTTCGCGAGCTTCACACACATGGATATCAAACTGAATATTGCCACCGCGCGCTTTGAGTGCCGAAATGGCCCTTGCCACACCGCAACGGGGATCGCTGACCATAGTATCTATGGTGGCAATGGTTACCCGCCCAGAGAGTTCGTTTTTAGAGCTGGCCACGGTACTGGCAAACGCTTCGCATTGCTGTAATAGCTCTAAAGATGCCTGATAGGTTACCCTGCCCGGTTCGGTCAGCTCAAATCCACTGCGCCCGCGTTTACATAATTTCAGACCCAGCCGTACTTCCAGGTCCGACAGGTGCGAGCTAATGGTTGAACGGCCGATGTTCAGACGCGACTCCGCAGCCGACAAGCCACCGCATTCCACAATGGCGACAAAGATCCGCAGCAACCTTAAATCAACGTCTTGTACCTGCATTAAATACCCACCTCATTGAGTTCGATACTTTTTAGTTCGATAATACCGGAATGAATTACGATAATTATGCATTTATAAAACTACCACAGCAAGATAGGATTGCGGGATAAAAACAACATCTGCATGTAACAAGATGATATTTAGGAGAATAAAATGACGTTTAGATATGGTATCGATCGTCTGGACCTGGACACAGTCAACGGCATTGCCGATGGCAGCATTAAAGCCGAGCTGTGTCAGGAAGCGCTGGATAAAATCAACACCAGCCGTAGCAATGTTGACGTGATGGCCGCATCCGACGAGGCTGTGTACGGTATTAACACAGGCTTTGGCCCACTGTGCGACACGCAAATCTCACCAGAAGAGACCAATCTGCTGCAAAAAAACCTGCTTATCACCCATGCCGTTGGGGTTGGCGAGCCAATTGCTAAGCCTATCTCTAAACTCATGCTGATCACCAAGGTCCATGCGCTGAGTCAGGGTTTCTCAGGTATCCGCCTGGAAACCGTTGAGCGGATGCTAAAGTTCATTGAGCTGGACCTGATCCCAGTCGTACCAGAGCAAGGCTCCGTAGGCGCATCAGGCGACCTCGCGCCTCTGTCTCACTTATTCCTGCCTTTACTGGGCGAAGGTGAATTCTGGCAGGGAGACAAAATCGTACCGGCTGCCGAAGCGCTAAAAGAACACGGCCTTGAACCAATGGAGCTGCACGCGAAAGAAGGTCTGGCCCTGATCAATGGTACTCAGTTTATCCTGTCTCACGCCATTACCGCGCTTACGAAAATGCGCTACCTGCTGGACCTGGCGGATCTGGCCGGAGCCATGAGTATTGAAGGCATGCAGGGCAGCCAATCACCATTTCGTGAAGAGCTGCACCAGATCCGTGCTTTCGCCGGTAACCTGGAAGTGGCCAAGCGCATGCGCCGTTTCTTTAAAGATTCTCAAAATATGGCTGACCACGAAGAATGTGACCGCGTACAAGACCCGTACTCACTGCGCTGTATTCCACAGGTACATGGTGCGTCTCGTAACGCCTACAACCACCTGAAAGAGCTGGCTGAAATTGAAATGAACTCAGTCACGGACAACCCCATTGTGATCAGCAGCGAAGAAGCTATCTCAGGTGGTAGCTTCCACGGTCAACCTCTGGCCATGGTACTGGATTACGCATCAATCGCCGCTGCGGAACTGGGCAACATCTCAGATCGTCGTTGTTATTTGCTACTTGAAGGCTTGCACGGTCTGCCGCGCTTATTAACAACCTCTGGCGGCCTCAACTCGGGCATGATGATCCCGCAGTACACCACCGCAGCCCTGGTTACCGAGAACAAATCACTGTGCTTCCCACCATCGGCAGACAGTGTACCGACCTCTATGGGCCAGGAAGACCACGTATCTATGGGTAGTATTTCAGGTCGTAAACTGAACCAGATCCTGGGTAACCTGGATAAAATCTTTGCCATTGAGCTAATGTATGCAGCCCAGGCCATTGAGTTCAGACGCCCTAACACCTGCTCAGACCTGATCGAAGAAAACTTTGCGTTGATCCGCAGCAAAGTCGCCAAACTTGAAGAAGACAGACTGCTTAAGCCAGACATTGATCACATGGTAATATTGGTTAAGTCACAAGCATTTACGGTTAACTAAGGGGAAAATAACAATGACCACCACACTGAGTTTTCAGGACCAAATTAAGCAAGGGATCCCCAGCGAGCTACCTGCGCCTAAGCCTTACCCGGCTGACGCCAACCGCGCCCCGAAGCGTAAAGACATTTTATCAGCCGACGAAAAGCAACTGGCGCTGCGCAATGCGCTACGCTACTTCCCGAAAGAGTGGCATCAGGAACTGGCGGCTGAGTTTGCCGAAGAACTGAAAAGCTTTGGCCGTATCTACATGTACCGCTTTAAGCCTAACTATGATCTTAAAGCGCGCTCGGTAAGCGATTACCCGGCCAAGTGTCAGCAAGCCGCTGCCATCATGCTGATGATCGACAATAACCTAGATCCGGCAGTTGCTCAGCACCCGGAAGAGCTGATCACATACGGTGGTAACGGCGCGGTATTCCAAAACTGGGCTCAATACCTGCTAGCCATGAAATACCTGAGCGAGATGGAAAGCGACCAGACACTGCACATTTACTCTGGTCACCCTATGGGCTTGTTCCCGTCAAGCGAAGACGCACCACGCGTGGTCGTTACCAATGGTATGATGATCCCGAACTATTCAAAGCCTGATGACTGGGAAAAGTTCAATGCACTGGGTGTCACTCAGTATGGCCAGATGACGGCAGGTTCATTCATGTACATTGGCCCACAGGGTATTGTTCATGGCACCACCATCACGGTGATGAACGCGTTCCGTAAAGTCCTTGAAAAAGGCGACAGCCCGAAAGGTAAGATCTTCCTGACAGCTGGTCTTGGCGGCATGAGTGGCGCACAGCCAAAAGCGGGTAACATTGCAAACTGTATTACAGTATGTGCCGAAGTGAACCCGGCTGCTGCGACTAAACGTCATCAGCAAGGCTGGGTAGATGAACTCATCGACAACATGGATGAGCTGGTTGCCCGTGTTAAAACAGCACAGGCAAACGAAGAAGTGGTGTCAATTGCCTACATCGGCAACATTGTCGATGTCTGGGAAACCTTCTATGAGCAGGATATTTTCATTCACCTGGGTTCAGATCAGACGTCGCTGCATAACCCCTGGTCAGGCGGCTACTACCCGGCAGACATCAGCTTTGAAGAGTCAAACAGACTGATCCGTGAAGAGCCTGAAGTCTTTAAAGAAAAAGTACAGGCAACGCTTAAGCGTCATGCTGATGCGGTAAACAAGCATACTGCCCGTGGTACGTATTTCTTTGACTACGGCAATGCCTTCTTACTCGAATCATCTCGTGCCGGTGGCGACGTGATGGCCGAAAACGGCATCGACTTCAAATATCCGTCTTATGTACAGGACATTCTTGGCCCAATGTGTTTTGACTACGGCTTCGGTCCATTCCGTTGGGTTTGTGCCTCTGGCAATCCGGCAGATCTTGATAAAACCGATGCCATCGCAGCTGAAGTGCTGAACAAGATCATGGCGGAATCGCCTGAAGAGATCCAACAGCAGATGCAGGACAACATCACCTGGATCCAAGATGCTAAGCAAAACAAACTGGTTGTTGGCTCTCAAGCGCGTATTCTGTACGCTGACGCACAAGGTCGTATGGAAATTGCCAAAGCCTTTAACGATGCCATCGAGCGCGGCGAAATTGGTCCAGTTGTATTGGGTCGTGACCACCACGATGTGAGTGGCACTGATTCACCATTCCGCGAAACCTCGAACATTTATGACGGAAGTCGCTTCACAGCAGACATGGCCATTCACAATGTCATTGGTGACAGTTTCCGTGGTGCGACCTGGGTCTCTATCCACAACGGCGGTGGCGTAGGCTGGGGTGAAGTGATCAACGGTGGGTTTGGCATGGTGCTGGACGGCAGCAGCGATGCTGAGCGTCGCCTTAAGTCTATGCTACTGTTCGATGTGAACAATGGTATTGCACGTCGTAGCTGGGCTCGTAACGAAGAAGCCAACTTCGCCATTAAACGCGAAATGGCGCGCACGCCTAAGCTTAAAGTGACACTGCCAAATGGCGTAGACGATGAAATTTTAAATAATCTGTCGCTTTAACTGCTGACAATCAGCAAGAAAAAATGGCTACCCTGGGGTGGCCATTTTCATATCCGCTGCACTTAACCAGCACTGTACATGCGTTTCAATCAACACTCAGCGTAGAGCTTGCCTTATAACGACTTTTAACTGTCACGGTTTACGCATCTTACTGCCACATCGCACAAGCAATATGTACAACGACATTATCCAATTATGTCATGTATTATCAGACCATGAGCCAGGTTCTGGCTCTTTTTCATACAATCCAGATGGTAGAACCTGACAGTATGAACTAACATAGCTGTGTTATGATATTGATGGGCTATTCGCTATGACTCGCGCAGAAAAGCTTTTGTACCGCTTAATCCTCGCAGACCTGTTAAGCTGCCATCCAGCTCCTTTGCCCGTATCGGCGCTCAGACTCCAGGGGATCAAAACAGACAATGTAACCCTTCAAGCCGTAATAGACCTGATGACTGAGCAGCAAGTGATCTCCGTATCTCCTTCAGGCGAGATAAGACTAGCGCCAAGAAGCGACCTGAACACACCAACTGAAGGCTATTATCCTTTTGATTTAGCTAACATTGACTAGCATACCTGTCGAAAACCAGTGCATGATAAATACTATGGATTTTTAGGATTGAGTAAATAGTAGCATGCTGTGTGAGAGTTAGAGCACGTGCAGGCTATGTAAGTGTACCGTGTACAAACGACTCAGGCCTACCTAGCTGGGTTTATTAACAGAATCGTTGGATATCCGAGTGCACAACCTGTGAATAAATGTTGTCTGCTAAACGGTGCGCTTTAAACAGTTTAGTCAACGCTTAACAAGCACAGCATAGCAGAGCAACTCTCGAATCACTCTGACTACCTAATTACGCTAGTTCGTACAGCAGGGCCAGTGATGGAGTCTTTGGGCATATCTTTTGTCCATTAGCAAAATCCAGTTGAGGTCATAGAGCTATGGAATCGGTCATAGGCTCCATGAGGCTCTTTACTCACTAAGGTTGTTGAGCATCGCTGCCCGACACTGAAGCCTCTTGTTTTCTTGATGATAGTGTAATCCATGTGGATTCTACTTGCGCCTTATAAGTGCGGCTTACAGGGATGATATCGCCGTTTAACATATGCAATTCCGCTTGCCGTCCTTTTGATTGATAAAAATCAATACCTCTAAGCATCACCCAATAAGAGCGGTGAACTTGCATACCTATACTACCGGGTATTTCTTCAGAAATATCTTTTAAGCTATAAAGCACCAAATCTTGACCCTCCTCTCGAACAATCGAAACATAGTGCAGCTCGGCTTTAATATAAAGCACGTTACCTTTGCGGGACTTCAACAATAATTTATTAACACCATTTTCTGTTGCTTTTTGTTCTTTATGATGCGGTGTATTGAAATCGCTGCTTTGGGCTTCCTCAGTATTCGTAATTGATTTTATGTCTGTAGTTTTGTTTAACGATAGTCCCACCACCCAAGGTACATTCATTGCAACCCAGCATATCACTACAGGTGGAACCACGCCGGTCCATTCGTCGGCTAACTCAGACCAGAATGGCCCATCAAATCGTTCCCCGAGCAAAATATCGATAGTGAAGGCGATAGGAACAAACAAAGTGGCACCAACAAGCCCCGATATCAAAATCTTATGCCACCCTTTGTCATTCCCTAGCAGCGCAAAACGATTCATAAAAACCAGGAACGCTAACATCAAGGCCATAGGAATATTTGTCTGCAACTGCCATTGAAGGAGAACGACTAAAAATGGAGTGTCTGAATCAGGCAAAATAAGTGCAAATAGCAACCCTAGACAAGATGCAATTCCAAAGTAATAGATCAATGAATTGACATCACCCGATACCAAACGCCCATTCATGAATATATTCTGCCCATTGCTACAAAACTCGTGTATTGGCAGAACTATAGCAAAAGTTTCTGAGTAAGTTATAGACGAATTCAACAATCATTTGGAACATAGCTATGAATAAATATCGCTTAGGTTTGCTAACGTGTGCAGCATTTTTTTGCTCAAATGTATACGCCGATGGCTGGTTTGTAAGGCCTGTTATTGGGACAAGCTTCATGTCTGATACTTCAGGTACTTCTCTGAATGTGGATAGCGTCACAGGAAGCGTCGATGTTGATCTTAACACCGGATTCAACGCAGGATTAGGGATTGGCTATCGATATAACAAAAACTGGGCATCTGAATTCTATTGGGAATACCGCACAAATGACTCTACGGTAGATTTGGCCGGACAATCTAACTTTAATGACGGTAACTATGCTTCCAATATATTTTATATTAATACCCATTACATTTTGACGCCCGAATCCAACTGGAAAACTTATCTGGGAGCTGGACTAGGTTGGGTGCAAGAAGTGGACATAGATCTAGAGCGCGGTGGTGTCGAACAGTCCTATTCAGGCGACGGTAGTGTTGCCTGGCAGCTTTTTTTAGGTACTGAAAAAGACATTGCTGAAAATTTGTCTTTTCAGGCAGAGTTACGGTATGGAAGAGTCTCAGGTATCGACTTAGATGGTGAGGGTGTGCCAGGAACGCTTATGGACCTTGATTATACAACAACTACTGTGCAAGTTGGACTGCGCTATGAGTTTTAAGTAAACGAAAGAATAGTTTGGCAGGGTGAGAGCATGAAAAGTCATCTGTTATTCAGTACCTTATTAAGGTAGCTCTCATTTCTAGCAACCTACATTCGCTTGGCGTATACACCTTATTTGAAGGGTGTTTTTAATGACGCAATGCGGGGAGTAAAGACGCACCTGTCCCATCTATATCAGACAATAATTCAAGACCCAGGATCTGCGCCACGACAGGATAGATATCAAGGTTTTTCACCGGGCCTACCTTTGTACCCTGCTTGAACGCGGGACCCACAGCAACAAAGGTTGCGTGCATATCCTCGGTGATGGCAAAACCATGAGTACCATAGTGTTTATCTTTTTCATCATAAGCAAAATAGCGCGGAGCCTGAGTTTCAACCACAATATCGGCAGTCGTTGCATTGATTGTCACACCACGGCTCGTGAGTGTCTCTTCAGTGATAATGTCATAACGACCGCAAGCATTGCGCATCAGCTGAGCGCGTACCTCATCCAGGTTTACACTGGCTTCGGGCTTTTTATATAACCACACCTGAGTGCCACTGTTTTTAACGATAAAGTCACTCAGTTCTACACCTAAATCCGACAGTTGCAAACTCATGTCCGGATCCAGCTGTGCCATACCATGATCCGATACAATGATCAGGTTTACATCTTGTTCAACCTCGCGCTGAATGCGCCTTGCAAGCTGGCCAACCAGCTTATCAACCTTCTGGACAGCCTGATAAGTTTGTTGCGCATCCGGACCAAAATCATGTCCCATGGTATCCACCAGCGAGAAATAACCTGCAACAAAGCGTGGGCGTTTCTGCGCTGGCAACTTAAGCCATTGCACTATCTGATCAATACGCTGCTGGTAATCACTGTGCTGTGAGTAATGGTAAAAGTAACTGGGCGTCATGCCATTGATGCGGGCATCTGATTCAGGCCAGAAATAGGTAGCAGCTTTTAGCCCTTGCATTTCAGCCAGGTTCCAAAGCGGGATCCCTTTTAGCCAGGAACTGTCATCCTGACCATAGCCCATTTTATAACACTGGTTACGATTTTTATCGCAAAAATGATTGCCGACAATGCCATGGTTAGATGGCAGCAAGCCAGTAATAATAGAAAGGTGATTGGGGAAGGTCTTGGTTGGATAAACAGGCTCAAGATACTCGGCTCTGACGCCTTGTGCAGCAATCGCCGCCAGGTTCTTTGCTTTGTGTTTTTCAATGTAATCCCAGCGGAACCCATCCAATGAAATCATCACCACACTTTGTTCAGAGCTCTGCTCTTTTGCCGAGGCCTGTATAGAAATCAGCGTAATAAAGAGGAGTAATACCGGTAACGCATGTTTGATCATAATGCCCTTTTGTTCCTGAAACAATAAATCAGCGTGGGCACCATAAAACTAAAATATGAATGAAATGAAGGACCTTTTACCGAAAACCGCAGTATTTTCGACCAGCAACAGATTTTCGGGACGAGCCACACTCGTCCCAAACTAATACTCAATACTTAACGCAGATGCTGCATCAGAGTCCAGTGTTCATCATCCTGGCGTACCTCTGCCAGTGCCCCATTGATCAGCACCATGTTAGGCGCAATATGAGAGACATCAACACCAGTAATAACAGGTACCGCCAGATCACCTAGCGCCATTTTCACCGCAGTATCCCCATCAAATGCCTTACCGGCATTGCCAGATACCGCGTTACGACCAATGAGAATACCGGCTGCATTTTCGAACGCCCCACGTAACCTCAGACTCTGCAAAGCGCGATAGTAAGCAGTCGGAGACTGTTCCGCATTTTCAAAATAAAAGATCAGTTTATCTTGCGGATGTCTGTCAAGCAGCGCCTGAGGATCAAAGTACTCTGAGCCAAACATCAGCATATGTGTGTCCAGACAGCCTCCTATCAAGCGTCCCTGAAACGATACCGGCTTAGTATGCTGTACATCGCCATTCAATACTTCCCAGCGACTTGGCTCGGTCAGATTAAAAACAGCCTGACTGTCTTGCGCATAATTGCTATAACCTTGTTCATACAAAGGCGCGCTGTACTGCGTGAACGCCTTACCCGTTGGCGTTTTTAAATGGGTGAAAGTATCGGCCGTCAGTGCATCGGTTTGTGCCAAAGACAACTGCATCAGGTTAGTACAATGACAGGTTGCCCAGCCCAGTTTGCTGGAAAACGCGCTGAGTACGGTGCTGATATCTGAAAACCCCATCAACCACTTTGGTCGTGCCTGCTTCAGAGCCTGCCAGTCCAGCAAGGGCAAGAGATCCATCGCAATCTCTCCACCCCAGGGCGCCATAACTGCATCCACCTGGTCGTCCAGTAAAAACCGCATCAGCTCATCCACGCGCCTGTCCACCGATGCGCTCACATGTAACTTATCCTCACGTAAGCAGCACCCTTCGAGTACCTTGAAGCCACGCAGCGCCAGATCACCCAAGACAAGGTCAAGTCGGGGATGCAAAGGTGCCGCAACGCCGCTGGAAAATGCGGTAACCGCAATGGCACTTCCTGAGATAAGAGGGGCTGGATAGTGCATAAGCTGTCCTTTTTACTTACTGAAAATTTAAAACCATTTAATTCATAACGTTAGGCAGGTATTTGTCACACAATTTCCTCACTTTGTCACCTTATTTCGCGCCTTTCTCACGCTTTTTGTTTTCGCCTCAACAACAATGGAGCCAGCTTTTTACGAAACGGATAAAACAATGAACAAGTTGAACGCACTAAGCTTAGCCCTTTGCTCTCTATACGCAGCTTGCGGTAACGCACAACAATCATCGGAGACCATTCGTCCCTGGCAGCAATTTACGCAAAACGACACCACAATCCCACGTCTCAGTGTGGCACCTGATATAGACGGTGAACTGACTCCTACAGAATGGCAAAATGCGCGAGTGGTCACAGATTTTGTTGAATTCCGACCCACAGTGGGTGACACCCCAAGGTACCCGATCACGGCGTATGTTGCCTATGATGAACACTTCTTTTACGTTGCAGCTAAAATTACGCAGCCCTTCGACACGATCACGGACAGAGTACTCACCCAGGGGGAACGAGTCTGGAACGAAGACTATTTTGGCCTGATCCTTGATACTAACCATGACAAATCCGATGGCTACTTGTTTCACGTTACCCCTTCGGGCGTAAGAGAAGATGGCCTGGTAAATGGCACTGAATATATCGCAGAATGGAAAACACTGTGGTACGCCAAAACCCAACAACAGAACGATGGCTGGACGGTAGAAATTGCCATTCCCATGCAGTCGTTGTCCTTCGACCCGGACGCTGCAAACTGGGGGTTACAATTGCGCCATAAACTCTCCAGTCCCTATGTGCAATCATACTGGAACCTTAATAACCCCAACTCATCAGGCTGGCATGCGTCACAAACCGCGCCAATTTCCGGACTACGCGAGTTAAATCAGGGCAAAGGCATTGAAGTGAAACCCGGTCTGGCATACAAAGACTCACTGGAGGAGAGCAGCTTTGAGCCTTCGCTGGATGCCACTTACCGGTTTACCCCCAGCCTGACCGGTCAGTTGACGCTCAATACCGACTTTTCCGGCACAGATGTCGACGAAATAGAAATGAACATGACCCGCTTTGGTCAGTACTACAGTGAAAAGCGCGACTTCTTTTTACAGGACAGTCAGATATTTCGTTTTGGTGGAATGGACGACAACGATTTTAACGGCATGCCATTTTATTCGCGCCGTATTGGTCAGGGCCCACAGTCGGGCGTGCTGGATGTTAACTGGGGCACGAAACTCACAGGCCGAATTGGCAATACCGATCTGGGTGTATTGAGCGTCAACCAGGAACGCGACGGAAACATAGCTGAAACCACTCAACTCAGTGTCGCCAGAGCCAAACAACACATTGGCGAGCGCCATCAATTGGGTGCAATCTTCACCCATGGCACTGCCGATGACAGTGCCAGTCAAACACTCAGTGGGATAGATTACCGCTTTGACGATATTGTATTTGGTGAAGAACAATTGATTGCCAACGCCTTTTACCAGTCTATCGACCTGCCAGGTGACCTGTCTGACAGTGACAGTAAAGCGTATGGCTTGGCGTTCAAAATGCCGAATGATCGATTTTATCTGGACACCAAGTATCGCTATATCGGCAAGGACTTTAACCCGGCAATGGGGTTTGTGAATCGCACAGACCTGAAATACTATCACCTTACCAGTCACTACCGGGTACGCCCACAAACAGGCTGGCTGGGTGACAACCTCAACCTTTATCAGTTCAGAACCTATTATAAGCGCTGGGAAAACACTGATGGTGAAAAGAAAGGTCAGCAGTTGTTCTTACAGCCTTTGATAATACAAACCAAATCTCATGACTATTTTCACATCAGCTACGATATGTACAATAAAGTGCTCAAAGACCCGTTCAAGTTTCGTGACAACATTCAGTTTGCAGAGGGTGAGTATGATTACAATCAATGGACGGTGTTTTATGAAACAGCCAGCGATCGGCCTATCTTTGCCAGTGGCCGAATTGTCAAAGGCGACTTTTTTGATGCGGATCTGACACGCTATAGCATGACACTGAACGCGCGCCCCAATAAACACTTATATGTGCAACTTGGCCGTCATATGTACTACTACGAACGGGCTGGCGAGAAGAGCAACATGTACAATACTCGGCTAAAAGTGAATATAGCCTTTAACAGCGAGTGGTCCTGGAATTCACTATTACAGCATAATACCCAGTCAGACAGTTTCTCACTCTTTAGCCGACTACGCTATGAACCAGCGCCAGATGAATTGTACCAGTTGAGTATTAACAAAGGCTATGACTTAGAGGATGGCTGGCACGATAAAAAGGCCGTATTTTCTGAAACCGCCGTGAAACTTAACTACACCTATAGATGGTAAACTTTGGTCGCAAAGCGCGTTGCACAACTTCTGGCAACGCGCTTTCTTGTTAACGTGCTATCGTCTTGTATACATCGCTTCTAAAAGCCGCTTTACGACCATAGATCACTTGCCCATCACGAACATCAAACCCCATATAGGAACCTATGTCCTGGCGAGACAAAGGGTGTAACCCTTCATCGCTCAGTTTATAGCGGGCCAGTTCGTGCCACTCTTTGGTCATCAGATACACTATGCCATTCTCTATCTCCAGATTGGAGAATGGCTCCAGCGCCCCTATTTTTTCTCCCTGCGTCCGATCTATGCCATTCAAAATACTGGCAAAAGGAAAGCGATAAAGCACATGTTCCATGTCTGTCAGATACACATACTCGGGCGTTGCAGGATCCGATAATGCGGTTATCCAGCCTTCAGGCAGCTGCGCAACCTGCTGCATCTGACGATTGTAAATTTGCACTCGTTTTAGCTCATTTTGCTTCACAGACAACGTAAACAAGCTATTACTCAGCCAGCTTTGCTGATAAATATAGCCATCAAAAAATAAGGTATTACCTTGCTGTGCCTCATTGGTGGGGATCAGCCACATGGCATGATTATCGTGATTGATCAGCAAAAACTCATCATCAGGTGACAAAGCCATATCCCTCAGACGTGCATGATCCGGCAATCTGGGAAGCGGCCTGGCCTGCTCTTCTGGCTGCTGATAATACACCTGTGAGCTACCGGAACGGTCAGAAATAAAATACACCCCGGTGTCGGTATGCGCTAATCGAGGGGAGCGGTCCAGTCCATTGCTGTTATCCAGCACAAAGCCCGTTTCCAGCCACTGCAGCTCAATGTCTTTGTCATAAGTTGTGAAGATGTAGTCCTTACCATTGCTATGGCGAGCAATATTGCAGCAAATTTTATCACTCAGGCTACTGAGCAAAGTCGGCTGGCTATCGGTAAAAGACTGATGATACATCTGAGTTCGCGGGCTGGAAGAGGAAAATACAATGCCCTTATGGTCGTGGTCCCAAATCGCGCCGTGGATCAGACCGGTTCGGGAAATCTGTAATGCTTGCTGTGCAGACTCAGGCTCATAGGTGATCACACTGCTGTTTCCGTCAATTGTGTGTGCCGTCAGCAGCAGCTCGCGAGTGCCTGGATGTGCATCCAAATAAGCCAACCGCCATGAGGATTCAAGCTCAGTTGGTAATTTCCTGATATCGCCAGAAAAATCAAAAGTATATAAGTCGTTTTTATGTTCGAAACGGCGTTCATGTGCCAATGAATATATGCGGTCTTCGCCTGCAACGTAAATGCTGTCATGATAAATCAGATCACAGTTATACAATGCTTCTGAGGGCGGTGCAAGTTGCTGCGCTGCCAGGTCCAGCCTGGCTTTAAACCAGCCACATCGCTGCTGATAGTAGCCTTTAAAAACCAAATACTCGCCCTGACTACCGAGCAATTGTTGTAAATGATAACCAGGTGCGTCAACGGACCGTGGTAAAGCACGATTATCACTATCATAGTCAGCCATCCACAAACTACGCCCTTGGTCCGCGGTCACATTTAAAAAAGCAACATGAGACTGGGATGCCAGCACAATAGGAAACATCTTGCCGCCACTCACCCGACTCAGCGCCTGACTCTCCCCATATTGTAATGAAGGTGCGCGACTATAGTGCCATACGAGACTGCTCAGCAAGCCGGCCAGAATCAGCACGCCCAACAACAGATAGCGCGAGAAGGCAGGCTTTTGTTTTGCCGATTGAACTGACGAAGCTGAGATTTCTTCCACTCCTGAGTTGATCGGCGCAATAAAGCGATAACCTTGTTTAGGCACGGTTTGGATATATTGAGGCGCCTTAGGGTCATCACAAAACACCTTTCTCAGATTGGCCACCAGCTTGTTTATGGCATTATCCGTCACGATAGCGCCTTGCCAGATTGCGCTTTGCAATTCATCCCGCCCGATAATACGGTTGGGGTTGTTGATAAAAAATGTCAGTAATGAGAGCTGCCGTGGATCCAGTGTGATGCTGTGCTCACCGTTAATCAGCTCATTGGTTTGTTGATAGAGGCGAAACTCGCCAATTTGTATAAAATCCATGGATTTCTCGTCAACCCTCAGCCATGTTATTACTACCCGACAAGTAGCTTAAAGCTGGCAAATTTAGGCTCATTATTATTCTTTTGCTATTACGTCTTTGTGCTCGCAGGCAGCGAGGGAAACCGTGACGAAACACGTTAGGGTTTAGTCTATGATCATCTCATTGCTTTGCAACCCGCCAGTGAAGAATCATTGCAAAAACCCACCATACCCGAACAAAATACAGTCAAAACTCAATCCTATCGAAAGGAATTGCATACAATAGTCTGTATCCCTAGTGCTGCTGAGATTTCCGGCTATTTAAAATTCACTTTTTCGACTTATAAACTATGCTTACCCTGCTCACTAAATAACCAAAGGAAGGGCGATTTTATTTCGCTAAATAGAACAGGTGTGTTTATGAAAAGTCTCAAATTATTATTGGCAGCCTCTGGCCTGACAGCCATACTGGCTGGATGCGGCGGGTCATCCGATAGTGGACCGTCACCCAACCCAAATCCAAATCCTGACCCTGGCGTAGAAAACCAAGCGCCCTCAGTCAGTATTACTGGTGATAACGAAGCGCAGGAGAAAACCGCTGTGTCGCTTAAAGCCAATGCGACAGACAGCGATGGCGAAATCGCCAGCTACAGCTGGAGTGTGACATCAGGCCCTGCTACCACATTAAACAACAGTACAACCAGTGATGTCAGCTTCACAACGCCCGAGGTAACCACGGACACTGTTATGACCATCGCAGTAACCGTGACCGATGACGACGGCGCAACCAGCACAGCCACGAAAAACTTCACAGTTAAACGTTTGGTAAGGTCAGTTACACTTAACGGTATAGTGACCGATGCGCCAGTCGCAAATGCCTCTTTAATGGCATATGTAGGCGATGAGTCCTTCCCGGCGACCGCCGATAACGATGGTATTTACACGATTCAACTTGATGTAGATGATTCAGCCGTAAACCGGCTCATTCGTATCCAGGCTAATGGTGGAACTAACCAGGAGAATGTCGAGTTCTATTCGCAGCTAGAAAGCTTTGAAACGGTCGCCACTCAGGCTGGTGATGACGGCATAGTCAATAGCAGCGAGAACTTTGGGGTAAACATCACCAATGTCACCACTGCGGAGTATGCGCTAGTCACACGCTCTGTGGGTGGTGTGCCGCAAACAACGGATGAGCTGAACAACGCGTTGGTCGGTGTTGATGCCAATGAGAAACTGACTTTATCGGCACTAATAAAACTGGTTGTCGATGGCAGCGGCGATACCAAATTCTCTTTACCTGCGGGTGTAAACAACACCTTTGAACTGGTTTCAAACCAAAGCGCCATTGATGAACTCACGAATACAATCAACGACACGGATCCGACTTTGATTGATACCACCAAAGAATCCATCAAAAACGACGACAAACTCGTTGATAATGGTGAAGGTTCCATTGTTGGCTCATATCTGATTGGTTCAACACGTTGGTTCCGCAGTCACTTTACGGAAATGACATTAAATGAAGACGGAACTGGTACCTTCACCGACCACACCAGCGGTACCATCACCTGGACACAGGCGACTGACGGAGCAGTGAGTATCGTTTTTGGTGACGGTATTTTCTCACCCAGGCACAGTTGTAAAAATGCCGAAGGCATGAATTATACCTGCTACTCACGGTACAAAACCGCCACTTTTAGCATTTACGATGACAATGACTTTGCCAAAGCAATCAGCCTGACTGGCGTGCGAGATGAGATCAAAGCCGATGATGATACTGTTTTAAATGCGGATGTATCTGACACGGAAGACTTTACTATGGTTGTGCGTGGCAACACCATTACTCCCACTGCGGCGCAAATGCAGGGAGTGTGGCACTTTGACCAAATGTACTACCTGATGGCGGGTGAAACCGGCAACGAGTACTATCTTCCGCAAACCAGTAAAATGATGTTCAACCAGGATGGCACCGGTAAATCGACCTTACCAGATGGCACCGAGCGTGATTTCAGCTGGGAAGTTAGTGCGAATAATCTGGTTGTTATGCTTGCCAAAACTGACACTATGGAAGCACAAACGCTCACCTACTGGTTATTAAAATCACTGCAAAGTGGTTTTCAGTTCTGGGCAATCACCAATGATGCCGTGGCCACTGAACCAGACAAAATGGCGTCAATGACGCACCGTCACCGCACTGGCATCATGATGCCTGAACAAAATGTCACCCTGAACAATGCGATGGCTCAAGGGCGCTTTGCTCCTTACTATGGGGCAAACCTGCCGCAAAACTATTTCTTCGACAATTTTGTCAATGGTGTCAGCTATACACAACTAAACAAGTACACTCAGGTTTGGGAAATTGATGGCCGTACCTTGTCGCTCAATACCTACTATGACAGCATGAATCAACGTAATGTACATCAGTGCCCTGAGGGCGCAACGCCTGAGAGCTGCTCAGTCAATGCCAGCAATCACTATGAGGTTATCTCTATGGATAACACTAGCTGGTACGTACGCCATAGCTTTACTAACTCATTTGACCCGGGCCCGGGTTCCAGCTACATGCTCAAGTACATGAAAACCGGTACGACCTTTACCCAATTCGACTATATGTGGATGGATAACCGTATTTTCCACATCCTAAACGGCGGTTTTCAGGCCGAGTTAAAATACTACTTCCTGAATTACAGCGACGATGACACCTTTACCCGGGTAATTCGTGACAGTAACTTTAGCGAAATTGGCACTTACTCTGTTAAGTCAGGCAAGCTGCATTCGGACGAGTCTGGGTCGGTCACAGTGAGTGACCTGAAAGGCTTTGATCGGGACTACATTAAGGTCTGTAATTATCCGTTGGATACCAACTGCGATCAGGGTGAGGAAATGACCTACTACCTTAATGGTCAGGCAGCGAGTAAAGCAAATATGGTCACCCCCCCTGTGCCAGTTTACTCAACCGACCCACTTAACGGCGCCTGGTATGACCCCAACGAGCCCGACTTTGTGGTGGTGATCCGCGACGGTAAATGGGTGCATATGGAACTTAAATCGGATGATACACCTGATGCGATGGCAGGACTGGAGGTCGGTTATGCCAGCTGGAATGACAGCACTGGCGAATTTATGGTCGATAAGGTTTTTGACGCCAATGGCTCGTATGGCTTTGATTCTGCGCTCAAACACACCATGATGATCGATGGTAATACCCTAACCGTTGATGTTGAGGGTGAGCCCTCGTTCACCTTCACCCGACTGGTAGACGCAAATAACCCCTTGGTGGGTGCTTATGTGGAGTATCCACTGGATAGCGGCCGGATCTGGGTAACAGCATTTATGCCCGGTAATAAGTTTTTTGAAGCAGACTATGAAAGCGCCGACTCTGCCATGGCCGGTATCAACTACGGTAGTTTTAGCTATGATGCCAGCACAGGCCAAACTGAGTTAACGTTTGAACTGAACCAGCTCGCAGACAGCGGCACGCGATTCGCCATGTTCCTGAACGGTGATGTGATCCAGTGGAAAGACGGCAATGACCTGGGCATAGTACAGCGTGTTAAACCTATGTCTGGTCAGCCCCTGTTTGATAGCCACACTCTGATGTATGAACGCTATGCACTTATCAATGGCGATCAGACTATGTATGTGGAGTTCCACAGCGGGAACTTAGCGGAGATGGTCACAGAGGGTAAAACACGCGCCTTTACCTGGTCAGTTAATCAGGGACAATTGATGCTGATGGCAAACACCCCAGCTTCCGGGCTTGGTGCTGAAGGTTATGTCATTTCACCAAGCTCTATGCTCGATGATGGCTGGAAAGTGTCTGTGCTGAAAATGATGGAGCCAGATCCAGCCACTGAAAACGACCCAACCAGCTCATATATGCGATTTGATGCAGATATGCGCCGATAAGTAGTAGCCATGCGCGATCCCTTCTTCCCTGAAGGGATCGCCATTTCCCCTTAATTTGCTAGCCTGGATAGTTCCGCAATGGCCAGTTCGACATCCCGTTGTTCAGTACGCCAGTTGCTAAAAGCGCACCTTATTACAGGGCTCCCCTGCCACCTACCCGGCGTCATAAACACCTGACCAGCTTCATTTAACTGGGCTAACAGCACCTCCGTATCATACGTATTGGCAGCGCTGGCCGAGAACACAACCACATTCAGCTCACAGGCTTTCACCAATTCATACGCTGGTGAGGCGTTGATCCAGTTAGCCAAAGTTGCCGCCTGCGCCACATTACGCTGGATCTCCACTTTAATACCTTGTTTACCATAAGCGAGCAAGGTTGCCCAGACAGGCAGCGCTCTGAAACGTCGCGAGTTTTCAATCCCTAAAGACATAAAAGGAAACGCCTCTTCACTATTTGCCAAATAAGGTGCATCCACATTGCAGGTTGCAAACAAAGTATGCGGATGACGAGTCAGAAATACGCCACAGTCATAGGGTACATTGAGCCACTTGTGACAATCCAGGGTGATACTGTCTGCCAGTTCAATCCCCTGAGTTTTGCCATTTGGACCATTCAGCAATCGCTCGAAAATACCAAATGCGCCATCCACATGTAACCAGGCCTTATGTCGGCGACATAACTGCGCTATCCGAATAAGGTCGTCATAATCTGTTCCGGTCACCGTTGCTGCACTGGCAATCACGATTTTTCCCCGGCTATCACACTCACTTAGCTTGCGGGCCAGATCGTGAATATCCATGGCTTCGGTGCCCGGCTCTCGGGCAATCTGGATCCAGGTTTCCTGACCTAAGCCTGCCAATCCGAGTGCTTTAACCATACTGGCATGAGGCGTCGCAGCAAACACAGTGCAGTCCAAACCTTTGCTCCCGACTTTTGCAACGTCTATCCCCTGACTCAGTCCGGCGTTCTGCCTGGCGGTCATTGCGCCCAACACATTGGCGGCTGTGGCACCTGTAGTCATCACCCCCTCAAACACCGCGGGAAGCTCAAATAGCTCAGTTAACCATTTGATAGCCTGACGTTCTACCTGACTGGCAACCGAATCTCCGCCTTTCGATACATTTTGGTTGTACAAGGTCACCAGCCAGTCGGCATAAGTAGCCACGGGATTGGCACCACCAGTGACAAAGCCCCAGTAACGCCCGCCGTTACTGGCTGAAAGTTGTGGTGCAATTTCATCGTTAAAGATCTGGCTGAATGCCTCAAATCCCGCAGGCTGGTCGCCGAGCGTTCTTGCTTCCAGACTAACGTTCGAATTGCTGACCCTGCGGGTATCGAGCGAGTCCCGAAACTCATTGCAGGCTAGCTCCAGTGCAGCCAGTAGCTGAGCGTAGGTTGGTAACGACTGAGATAATAATGAATGCATGATGGCTCCTTTTGACTTTACGCTCTCACTGTAACGTGATAGAAAAAAGGTAACAGATACAAAAAATATAATTTTTTAGATAACAGATGGGTAAACAGGCAAAGTATAAAGTATTAGCAGAGCAGTTTATCTGTGCCATGGACGGCGGGGAATATCCACAAGATCAGCCTTTACCATCATTACGTCAACTCAGCGCCCTGCATCAGGTCAGTATGACCACGGCACTGGCCTGTTATAGATATCTTGAGTCTCTCGGCTACATTCGCGCAGATCCCAAACGCGGCTTTTTTCCCTGCTCAGAACATAATCCAGTCCCACTCACTGAACACGCACAATTTAATGCCCAGATCAGTACGTTACCAAAAAGCCCACCACGGCGACTCAGGTCGGGGTTTGCCACCGCACAACTCGACGCCAACCTGATAGATACGCAACAACTACGTGCCTCACTGAACCGGACGATGCGAGGCAACCTCAGCATGTTTAATTATGGCGATCCACTCGGTGAGCCAACACTGAGGCGAGCCCTGTCAGAGCACCTCCAAGCGCAAGGCTTTGTGTTGCAGGAACAGGCGTTGATCATCACACAGGGCTGTCTGGATGCGGTCAAAACAGCGCTGGAGATCACAACCAAAGAACAGGATGTGATAGCAATCCCTTCGCCATGCTATACCGGCTTACTGGATACACTGAGCGTAATGGGCAGACAAGTGCTGGAAATCCCAAGTAATCAGGATGGTATAGATCTGGCCCAGTTAGAAAGTGCCATGGCCAGGCAAGAAATTGCGGCCTGTCTGATCAGCGCTAACTTTCAGAACCCAACGGGACATAGCCTGAGCACGCAGCAAAAACAGATGCTCGCCCGCATGGCAAAGCAATATCAAATTCCAGTGATCGAAGACGATGTATATCGAGAACTCAGCCACACAGGCACGACGCCTTTGCCTGTAAAGCATTTTGATGAAGACGGCTGGGTAATATGGTGCAGCAGTATTTCCAAGACACTGGCACCGGGGTTCCGGCTTGGCTGGTGTGCACCTGGACGTTTTCACCAAACCTATAACGATCTGATCCGAGTTCGCTCTTTAGGATGTAATCGGCCACTCCAACTGGCACTGGCAGATTACATCAACCGGGGACACTACGCCCGTTATCTGAGAAAACTCAATCAGACGCTAGCCTTACAATGCAACCGATACATCCAGATTTTGACACAATTGCTGCCAGCTAACATCAAACTCAACCGTCCGCAGGGTGGGCTGGTATTGTGGTTTGAGTTACCACAGGTCGATACTCAGCAACTTCAGGCACAACTGCGTGATGAGCGGATTTATATACTCTGTGGCGATGCGTTTTCGACGACTGAACTCTATCATAACTATGTTCGGCTGAACTTTGGTCAATGCTTAAGTTTAGAAATTGAGTCACAGCTTATCCGTTTTGCTCAGCTTGTTATCCAAAATAGGTGTCAAAAATCAGTCGAAGATGAAACTAAAACTGGTACAAAACATGCTTAATTTTTAAACTACGAATTATGCGGTAATGACTATCATGGATCTGACACAGGATGAGCTGGACTACATTCACCTGGTGGTGGAAACCTCTCAGCTCGATTTATTTCAAGCGCACGCCAATTTGTGCAACGAGTTAAAGGCGTTTACCAGTGATCTGCTTGAAGAACTGGCCCAGCATGAGGCCAGTTACGCCCAAACTGAGCGTATGCTCGATTCACATCTGCGTACAGCCAATATTGTTGACTTCCCTGCTCAGCCAATGAGCCCTGCGTTTAGCCAAAATAACAGTCAGTGGCATCCAGATCACCAGACGCTGCTTTCCATTATTGATGACCTGCCGCATATTGTCGAAGGGCATGGCATGCCACGCAGCTGGCGATTCACCCCTTACCCGTCTGTACGGTTATTGCTGAACTTCCCCCGGGCGTCCTTTCATGTCGATTCTTTGTCACTCACTGGTGCCCGCATCTGTACTTTCCCGCTCAACGCTTCGCAGTATGAAGACATGTTTACCGTGCGTGGTGCCAGCCTGGTGCTACCAAACGGACAATGTATTCATGTAGATATCGCATCAGTGGCCAGCCGGGGTTCACATCGACTGGCATTGAAATTCGATCATTACACCGTGGCAAGCCCAACATTAAAAGTCTTTGTAGTCAGCAATTATGTCCGATTGCATGGCTGGCACTAAGCGCTAGATAGTCTGATAAACAACCCGGGCTGCCAGTAGTAAAAACGTGCAGCCAAGTATCTTGTCGATAACGGCCTGCTTTGCTGTCAGGTCGAATCTGTCCCGGGCTGATGCTGTCACGACGGACACAAAGAAATACCACAGCGCGTCAATCACCAGCACCGTCATGCACATAATCACCGCCGTTTGAAGTGTTAACGCTTCAGGGTCGATAAACTGAGAGAATAATGCGAGGAAAAAAATAGCCAGTTTTGGGTTCAAAAAGGCAATAGCAAAGCCATCTTTTGCCGCTGCAACATAGCTCTTAGCATCATGCTCAGTGGCGACCTCAATACCGCTACTTTTACTGGTAAGGATCTTGTAACCCATATAGGCAAGATAGGCGGCGCCGGCATATACCAGGCCCTGATAGACCAACGGGAATTGCTCAATCAAACTCGCTAAACCCAGTAAAGATAAGCTCGCGTAGATCCCCACCCCCAAACCGTGAGACAAACTCGCGACAATACCATGTTGAGCGCTATGATACAGGCTGTAACGCAACACAACTGCCAAACTTGGCCCCGGAGACATAGCTCCCACACAACATATAAACGCCAAACTCAACCAAGCCGTTAATTCCATCACATTTTCCCGCATTACAAAAAGTGCTCATTCTAACCGAGCTAAAAGTGCGGGCCAATATTTTAATGCGCCTAAATAGCAAGGCTCTACACTTACCCACTCTTTTGTGCAGCGCTTATATCCAGCCCTGAGTCAGTCATCGCGGCCTGTAACCAGAATATAAACCAACCAAATGATGCCACTGAAGGAAAATAGTGTAGCAACTGCAATAGCGACCCACTTTACCAGCACATCTACGAGGTTATTGTTCTTTTCAGTTTTCATGTCCTCTCTCCTTGACTGAATATATTTCAGTACTTTAGCGACATGACATTCCCTAAATCCACCCCAAGAATGTGACCGAGAGTTCGTACCAATCATTTTATGCAGAGAAATAAAAGTCCATGAACACAGTAACTGCCAGCCACTGTGTAGCGGTCTAAATTTACCTGTTCATTTTGTCAAATTGAAACTGGCAAAGAAAAGTGAACCGCACACTTTGTGCCAGAGCTTGATAGTGTAACTCCCTCATAATTAAATTATTAAGAGGCATTTTCGCACTTACCAACACCTTGGTTAACTCCTTGAATTCGCATGTACCAGTTTTGAGTGTCTGCCATCTTGGCCTTTATGTCATCGACATAGGATGGTGATCCCTTAATCGGATCTATGTCACCGAAGTACTTGCCGTCAATCCAAAGCGCTCCTGCCGCAAGCATATAACCGCGCCACCCAACATGTTCTAAAGTGTATGTACACTTAATTATTGAAACCAGATGCTCAGTAAAAACAGTTTCGTATTGTTCGAGGAGATCTGCTTTAGTTTTGACTTGATTAGAGAGCGGATAGGCAAATAGCTCTGACACTTTGTTTCGCTCGTTGGCTAACACAAGCTCCCGAAACCCTTCATAGAATTTGCTTGCATCTGTCTCAGCCGACAGCAAGCGTTCTGCTACACTCATGTTGCTATAAAAAACGGTGAAAATATAAATTATCATTCGAACCATCTTTGCCTCTAAGCGCCGCAAATAAACGACTAAAAACAGTTGGCTATAACTTGTAAGGCACGAGCAAAGCCAACTGTTTTTTGTCCGCAATTTAATTTGTTTTGTTAAGTGCTTTTTACTTTATGTTTTTTGTAGCTGAAAAGTAGAAAAGCTGAGAGGAAAACAGCATTAATTGACACTGATGTAATTATGCTTCCAGTGATTACACTGCACGTACCTGCACACAACATTTCTGGCGACAATACTACACCAAGTGAGCTTAGAACAAAGCTAAATACAAGTAACCACTTTTGCGAAACCCATTGCAAAATTTGAAGCTTTAATAGAAATGGAACGATTAGAGCAAAAGGAGTAGCAGCCCAAATAACTTTAACAATAAAATCCATAATTCACCCAAGCACATAACGTCCGCATATACAGAAAAAATACTTGGCTAAAATTGGTGAGGTACGAACCAAGGCAAGCTTCCTGACTCCGCTCACAATGCGCTTGCTAAGGTTTTTATATCTGAAATCGTCGTTAATTTTGACGTTTCACTGAAATTGGGAGTAAAAATACTTTTACCATCTTTGTAGGAGTAACTCCCCCAAATACACACAAGCCATTCATCTAGTGATTCTTTAGCATCTATTGGTATAGAGTGTGGCTGACTAACCCATTCACCTTTTAGATGTAAGCTCGAATTTTTGCCATTTTTACCTTTGTATTCATGAGAAATACTGTATTTAACATACTTATCTTTTAATATGGTCCCTTCCAGCTTCCATGGTCCACCGATGACCATGTGATCACCTGGATTTATTTGAACTCTTGTATCCTCGTTGTTTGATATTTCAATTATGTTTTCTTTTCCAAGCTGTTCCGGGCTTAGCTTAGTCCCATAGCCCAGAAAAAATAAAGGCCTAACAGCGTAACTTTGAATAATTGCATACGTATCTTTTACTACAGCCCGACATTCCTTTGCACTTTTTATACCTGTTTCACCAACACCTTTCCATAGCGTTGCTACTTTAGGAATTGTATAGACATAGGCACGTCCATTTTTTGTCTCAAAGGTCATTAAAGATTCATTATTGTCAATAAAATACTCGAAAGTGGTTCCTTTTTCTTTTTCAGAGTTTGAATACGTCACTTCAAATTTTGAGTACTGTGACCACATAGAAGTGTAATTACAACTATTAATTCCAGAGCAGTCCTCTGCTAAAACAGTAACTGGTAACAACAGCAAAATTAGAAAATATTTCATGAGCATACTTGACCCCTGACGCTTGCCATAAACGGCAAAAAATAATGTGCGAAACTTGGCGAAGAAGGAACACAAGCCAGCGGTTTTGTGTCCAAGGTTTAAGCGTTTGTTAGGCTTTTTCAAGTGCCTTCCCATAATTTATACCCAACAACACTCTTTTTACTGTTTCGTCGAAGCTACCTACTTTGTATAGCTGTTCATCTGGATCAGTAAAAATGTAAAATTCATTGTTATCGTCTACTAATAACATCATATGATCATGATGTGCCGATGCGATAGAAAACAATGAGGTATTTAGATTTACCCAGTAGTTGTGAAACTCGCCTCCAAAGTCAAAGGTTTCTGTTCTGAAGCAAATATCACTTGCCGAACATTCACGACCTGCGCCCACCTTGCCTACATTGAGACCGCCGAATTCAGTAATGACTTTAATTGCGTTTTGATAAGCTGATTTGAAAGAGTTCAAGACTTGCTTCTTTACCTTAATCTTTCGGCCTTTATGCCATCCAGCATTGATGAATAAATTTTCTACATATTGTTCAGAGTTCATAGAAGCCCAGCGCCCCACATATGGCAGCAAAATGCTTGGCAGAATTGGAGAGGCACGAACCAAGCCAAGCTTTTGGCTCCGCCATAAAACGATTATTATGTGGCAATGTAACGGAAGATACCACCGCTTATCAAGCCTATAATCGGTAACAAATATAAGTAAACTAATTTACCCTTTTTAAGCCATAAGACACTGGATACAACACTTGCAAGAAAAATAAAAATACCTACACCAGAAAATACAGACCAAACCATTGCACCGAAGCCATAGTATGGTATTACAAAAAAATAGAAAAGTGAGTTAGTCAAGAATGGCTGTTCAACACCGATAAAATATGAGATGTAAAAGCTAATAAACAAAAAGTACCAAGCCATTAAAATAAACGCATACTTTTTCATAATCACACATAACACCTACTGCAGCTGCTAACAAAATGGGCGCTTTTTCTGCGGTTTTTGCTAAAAAATGACCTTTTTAGCAGTCGACCTTTTTCAAGTGATACCCGCCGGTAAATTCAAAAATCGGTTGTGCCTATGTTCTGGATTGAAGCGGATGCCCTTGCAACGCGGCCAACATAGAAAAAATAAAGTGGTAATAGATTTGTTCATATCACCTCAGGCACATACCCCTATAAATTCTGTTCCGATTTAAAAATTTGTTAGGGAGCTATTCCTCGTAATACTCATAAGGTTTAATTGAAGTGCTATAATTCCCAAGCGTAAAACCGTTTTCTTTTTTTGAGTAAACTAATTCAACAAAAACTCTTCCCATTTTTATCCTAGGGTCAGACTCTTTTTCGCCTGTATAAATTAGTTCACTTTCAAAAACAACGTCGTTATAACCATCAGAGTTTACATCTTTAACCACCTGATTCATTAAGCACGGAGAATATAAATAACCATTGTCATGACAGTCATATATTTTGATCCATTGTCCGTGTTTAACTTTAACACTTCCGTTTCCTTTTGAAGTAAATTCGAATAAAAGAGGATGAGTTACCGCTTCGTTGACTGTTACCAACTTTTTAACATGCCAATAGATTGGCTGCTCAGCTTCTAAGATATCCTCGTTTGTGAGGAGCTGATTCCCTATAGCCCACCCGGGAATACTCAATAGTAAAATTAAAAATGATTTCATTGTGCTCTCTACCCCCCATTGAGAGGCCGATCAATAGCCTGATAAAATTATGCAGCGCAGCGGAACCAAGCAAGCTGTTAGCTGCCCTTTGCCATGGCTCGCTATGAGCCATCTTTAGAACCGTGTGCAAACAGTAAAAATTTTGGGGCATATCCTGTGATTGTTACATGACCAGATATATAACCCATTAAAAAAACCACTGCCGTGACAACCCAAATAAAATGGTCATATGGCTCTGTGAAACCAACAAAAATTATCATTGGAACTAGCAAAAATGATAATACAAAAATAAAGCCTGACAGCACTCTGAATGGAGTTCTAACTTTAGCAAATTGTTCCTTCGATATACTCATATTTACCTTGGCTTACGCTGCCATAACCTGACGAAACTTAGTGGATTGGTTTTGTGCTATTAAAGCACAAAATTGAACCACGCAGTGGAGGTCAGGTCGATAGCCTTTTAAGCGCTTACTCCTCCAAATGCGCAGACACTAAACTCTCTAGCTCCTGAACCAGTTCGGGGTCCATATATTTATAATTGTCTCGAATATCTAATACATATATGGGCTTGTGATCAAGCAAGCGAGCGAACTCAGCTTTAAGCCGATTTTTATGTTTAGACTCCATAGCAAAAATCACATCAGCCCAGCAGATATCCGTTGAGCTGACAGTTTTCCTTGCTTTTGGACTTGTTCCAGCCGATTTGGCATTAAAATCGGCATGCTTTCGCCATATAGCTTCAGCCGTAGGGCTACGCCATTGATTACGGCTGCATATAAATAGTAAATTTTTCATTTATCGTCATCCAAAGGCTGTTCACTATCCAAAGTTTGCCGAACAGTCTTCTTTGGGTACTCGATACCAAGCTGCTTTGCTCTACGAAGTTTTTCACTGCGCGTATACATAAGCTTCCAATTTTTTTCAGCGATCCATTGCTTTTCAGTAGTCTCGTTGTTTTTTCTCGACTTCACCTTTGCCTTAAACCTTCTCCAGGCTTTATTTCTTAAGATATTCATCATTCATTCCTCTTTAGATTATCGGGTTCAGCAGCCGCGATAATATGGAGGATATTTTCTGAGCCTGTGGTCCCTAACTTCTTAAATAACTGACAATGAAGAACAGGCTAAACCGAAAGAGCCTGCGATGCGGTGTTCGTGTTTACTTGTATTGTTAGGCATCAAAACGACTCAAAGCAGGTTTCAGTGTCACCTTCAAGCCACTTAAAAACGGCTTCTGAAGCAGTTTTCCACTTTTTAGATTCATTTAGTTTATAGATTGAAATAGATGCCGGGCATGCACCTGTCTTTCTTATTTCAATTAATTGTAAAAAGCCCCCGTTGGTCGATGATTTAAACTCAATGGAAACTTTTGCATCTTCCAGATCATCAGAAATTTCGTGATATACATTTGTTTCCGATGATGTCGTTATTGGTAAAAACACACCACCTGCGGGCATTAATATTCCATCTTCTTCTTGCCCGGCATGACATCTAATTGTATTTACGACAATAATATTAAATGCTTTTTTCAGAGGAAGTTGACTACACACTTCCATAATTTGATAGGGATTTTCACGTAATTCCTTTTCTGTTTTCGGAATGTAGGGACTGGCGCACCCAGAACAAAAAAACAAGAACATTATGTAAATTAAATACTTCATGACTTCTCCTTGTTGCTTAACGCCCCAATAAACTGCCCAGTGAGCGCAGCTATACTTGGTGGCGGCCTCGTGCCAACCCAGCGGCGCTTACTGGGTCAGCTTCGTTGGATTGTTAAATTCACTTTTCGCCAATATACCCAGCATGGTAGATATAGCCTTGATTTGGTATTTTTATCCAGCTGTCATCATCACAATGGATATGGGCTTCGTAATATTGTCCTGTCATTTCCAGAGAGTACCAGTGATCCATGTCTTCTGCGAAGATCACACTTCCAGGAAGTGGCTCTGGTGTCATGAAATACGGTTCTACTGTTTTAAGAGCTTTCCACCATTGGATGAGAATTCTTGGCTCCATTTCTGGATACCAAAACCAATGTTTATAGCCATACTCCTCTTCGAGCAGGATAAGGAAGTCGTTTTCTCGACCTGTAAGCTCTTTCTGCATGTACCTAAAATTTAACGCTTTGATAATAGAGAAAAATTATAGGCTACACTGCCGCCCCGCGGCAAGCCTATGATTTTATGTTCTTATTTATTAACTTGTTATATGCCAAATACACCGAAAATAGCAAACAAAACCATCACCGGTAGCAAAAACGCTAGTACTTTTTGAATTATTGAACCAACAATATTCTTTAAAAACGAAACATCAGAACGACCAACAAAATTGAAAACATGCTCAGCACTGAAAAGTACAAACACCGATGCCGTGACAATAGTCAAACCAACCTTATCTAAAGAAAGAAATAGTACAAAACAGACTAATAGCAAAACTCCAACAAGTGGAATTAGCAAGCTTCTTAGGAGTTTATTAATGATGCTACCCTTGGCTTATAACAGATAATTAGTAAGGCCTTGGAAGGTAAGTGGTAACCAATGTATAGACAAACCAATAAAACTTCAAAAATTATCGTAAATCATATGCTAATTAAAAATGATGTTAGATTTCAACAATCTGAAAACTATGTAGAAACTCAGGATATACCTAATTTTAGAAGAATGATCGAAATTACTGATTACGATAATGGACAGCCCATTACTCATAAGCTTGAACTGTATAAAACTGATCGAAGTGATAGCTACAAAGTTTTTCGATGGCAAACCTAGGAAAGAGCGCATTGAGTGGATCAATATTTTGGCGGGAATCAGAAAAGCACTACCCAGATTAGTAAGAGCGTGACCTTCTGTTGATCGCTCATCACGGGCCGTCAAGTCTAAACCTTTCCTGCTCAGCTGTAAGAGCAAATATGGGCTACGACACATTAAGGGCAGCCACCTCAACATAACCATAAGAACAATCCAAAAAATCCGCCACATTATTCAGTGCAATGTTTGAAGGGATAGTTCTTTAGTATTCTGATTTATATACAATTTTAATAATATAGTTTCGCGTTTTTCTAGCCAATTGCGGGACTCCCCATGCTAAATCAACAAGATCGATAGCAAAATAGTTAGCCTAAAAAAACCTACTGACACTCCCTGACAAAGCCGCGTGTTTTACTGTCACCAACTTAAACAAGGAGATAAAAACATGAGCACAAATATCGTAGAAATCGCCACCTTCAAACTGGCTAACGGTGTCACTGAAGCAGACTTTCTGATTCAAAATGAACACTTTATGGCTTACGTTAAAACACAACCGGGCCTGCTATACCGCTCCGTATCAAAGCATGCTGAAACCGGTGTCTACACTGACATTGTATACTGGAATACATTGGAAGATGCCCAACGCGTTCAACAGGCATTTGAGCATGAGCAAGTATGTCAGCAGTTTGCGGCGGTGATTGACAAAGAGAGCCTGTCACTCACCTTAACTGAGGTAGTTGCGCAAACCCCTTGCAGTGAGTAACCTGACTCAGCATATCAATGCCGGGATAATTCCCCGGCTTTTCCCCGGAGTAATGTAGTGCACAAATCTGAGCGTTTATTTCAGCTGGTTAACCTGCTCAAAGGACGACGCCTGGCCATTACGGCCAAGCAACTTGCCGAACGGCTGAACGTGTCTGAGCGCACTATATACCGCGACATCCAACATCTTCAAAGCTCTGGCGTGCCTATTGAGGGCGAAGCTGGCATTGGTTACCTGATAGCCCAGTGTGACTTACCTCCCATGATGTTTACCGTTGCGGAGTTACAGTCTTTATTGTTGGGCACCCGCATGGCCAGCGCCTGGACTGATCCAGTCTTATCAGAACATGCCAGCAGCGCGATGGCTAAAATTGAGGCAGCGCTTCCTGAGCATCTTAAACAACAGCTTGATGACTTTCCTTATGTTGCCGCCAGCTTTGGCCACACCGAAGATCATCAAAGGTTTAGTAGTACATTGCGCGAAGCTGTGGTTCAGAAACGCCAGGTCAGGTTACACTATAAAGATGCCAAAGAGGCATATAGCGAGCGAGATATAGAGCCGCTCGGACTTGTCTACTGGGGTGGTAAATGGACCATTATCGGCCACTGCCTTCTGCGCAACGATTACCGCGAATTTCGACTCGACCGGGTCTGTGACATCTCCTTGCTGACGCACCGCTTTGAACTCACTAAAGAAAAGAACCTGCAGCACTATATCGCCCTGGTCAAAGCAAAATACGCCGAAGACACCACTCAGACGAACCCTTAACTGCAGATGTGCTCCCAGTTACTGCTAATTATCGACTGAGTGTAAATACTCATCTGATCTGTGTGCTTTTTTTATACGATTGTTTTTATTTAATAAATTATCAATAATTCATTCTCAGTCAATCAACCAGATCAAATAATTCGCCACACAAGCAACATTTATTAAACGCAAATGAGAGTTGTTATCATTTAAAATCACTGTTAGTATGCGCTCCCTCTGCAGTCCCGAAGCCGGGTTCCTTAGTTGTATGGAGTGTAAAATGCAATTCTCTCGCTCAAAGAATTCACCAAATCTATTGGCCAATGCCGTTAAAGTCGCCCTGTTAGGTGCCGCTGTTAACAGCACGATCGTTGTCGCTCAAAGCGCTGACGAGAATATCGAAAAAATTAGTGTGTACGGTAAACACAACAAACTAATTCTAGAATCAGGCACAGCCACTAAGTCCAACATGGCCTTAATGCAAACGCCGGCGGCCATTGTGGTTGTTGATAAAGAGTTGCTCAAAGCGCAAAATGCGACCACCTTACAGGAAGCTTTACGTAACGTCAGTGGTCTGGGGCAGGCAGGTAATAACTATGGGATCGGCGACAACCTGACCATACGTGGCCTGGGTGTGAATTACACTTATGATGGCATGTACGGTGGTGCTGATTTGGGTAACAGCTTTAACCCTACACGTTCAATGACTAATGTTGAAAGTATTGAAGTATTAAAGGGCCCGGCAACTGGCTTATACGGCATCGGCGCAGCAGGTGGTGTAATCAATCTGGTTGAGAAAAAGCCGCAACAACAGGATGCTTTCGAGGTCAGTGCCAAAGCAGGCAGCTGGAATAGCTATGGTATTGGATTTGACGCCACTGGAGGCCTGAACGATCAATGGGCATATCGTCTTGTCACTAACCATGAACGCAGTGATGGCTATCGTGACCTGCAATCAGACAGAGACGAAATTTATGCCAGCCTGAGCTTTGACGTAAACGCCAGTCACAAGCTACTACTTTCAACCGCTTATATTGATGACGCATTACAAATTGATTCAATTGGTGACCCTGTTCGCATCATGAACTGGGACAGCACCTCTGGCACACCGGGTATGCTCAGCGCAGCAAACTTGCCAAACGATCCCCAAATGGATGAAGAAGGCAAAAACTACCTGGGCGTTCAGCTGACTGCACAGCAACGCGAGCAGCTTGCAACTTCAATCCTTGCCACAGACGGCCTTAAGCCTTACAACCTGGGCGATGGTAACTTGATCTCTCCGCTTTCTAAACCTAATGAAGGTGAAGAGCTGAGAATCAAGCTTCGTCACGACTGGCATATCAATAACGACTCAACCCTAACGCAACAAGTCTTGTGGCGCAGCTATGATTCAGAGTTTGCCCGTCAGACAGGCGCATATAACTATGTTTACTGGGACCGTCGTGGTGTCATTAACGCCGACCCTCGTGCACCTTTAGTCATTGATGACGAACTGCACCCTTTTGCCGCGCGTCGACAAGAATATCGCCGCCAAGTTGCTGAGGAAAAAACCTGGCAATACTTTGCCGATTTACAACTGGGCTGGAGCCTGGGTGGCATTATGGGTGAACACCTGCTCAGCGTAAACTATGAAAACCGTGAAATGGCCCTGAAGAGCTGGTCGATTTATGATGCCGACAGCGCCAAAGGCGATAATGCTATCCCGTATATTTTGGATATTCGTAACCCAAACTGGGCGACCGGCGATATCATGGACTACGACCCATCACTACGCAGCAACTATGACAAGTCCTTGGATGCTTACGGGATAAGCTTCCAGGAAGTACTTTATCTTAACGAGCAACTAACCGTACGTGCGGGTCTTGCCTATTCAGCAATTGAACAGGCGTATCAGCACAAGGGCAGCGATCGTGCACCAGAGGCCAGCAAAGAGCTGGACTCAGATGACTCAGGCATGACCTATAACTTTGGCGTGAACTATCAGGTTCATCCTCAACTATCAGCATTTGTAAATATTGCTAAAGGCCGCACAGCCTTCAGCATTCTGGGCTCTTTGTCTGATGACACGACCTCACCAAATCGCCCGGATTCTGAGTCAGAATCGCTGGATTTAGGTATCCGTTTCACCGCGCTGGACGAAGACCTGCTGGGTTCAATTGTGTGGTTTGAAACCAGTCGTACTAACCTGCGTTACACCAACCCGTTGTATAACGATGATCCGAAAGATCCTGAGTATAACGTCAGTGTTACGCAATACTTCTACGATGATGAAGATGAATCAAAAGGCGTAGAAGTCGACTTGAATCTGGCACTAGCAGAATCAGTTGACTTAAACCTGAATGCCACCTGGCAGGATGCTATCGAGATCCGTGCACAGGAACGCTCTGAGCAGAAAAAAGGCGTACCTGAGAAAATGGCCAGTGCGTGGGTAAACTATCAGCTGCCTGCAACTGTGATAGACAACCTAACTGTCAGCCTGGGTGTCAGCTATATGGGTGAGCGCACTGTAAACTCAGCATCATTTGGTCTGCCAACCGCTATCATTGACAGCTATACACGCTGGGATGCTGCGGCGCGCTATCAGGGTGACAAGTATCAGATCCAGCTGAATATTGAGAACCTGACGGACGAGCGCTACTACAGCAAAGCCCTGTTCCTGGGTGGCTTACCGGGTAACGAGCGTAACGTTAAGTTGTCTGTAAACTATCAGTTCTAAAGCAAAGGTTCCGGTATCTGGTTACCGATTGCCAACGCATTAGCAACACACAAAAGCGAAGTGGGCCTGCCTATTTCGCTTTTTTATTACTATTTTGATAACCCCGCCTAAGAATAAGTTTAGGTACAATCTTTGCTTAGTTATTCCCGACTCTGCAAAGGAATTACCGAATGAAAATCAACACGATTCCCCCTCAAACCACTTTTTCTGCTAACCAGTATACTGCACACAATAAAGCACAGCTGGATAAACAGATGCACTTCACACAGCAACTAAACAGTGCCCTGGATGCAACCGAGCGAACACAACCGGACAAAGATATTACGGCGTCCATTGGGGTTGATTATCAAGGTATTTCTGATCAGGCCAGGAATTATTACCAGGTCGCCAGAGACAACGCTTACAAACGCGTCGATTTAGGCCAGCCAGAGAAAGACCAGCAAATCCAGCTTTATCAGGAAACCATGAGTGAAATCATGGCAATGCCAATCGAGGTGAACGTTGAACCTCACGAGGTTAATGAAGCCTTACTGTTCAACAACCTGGGGATAGATTTTTTCGCCTATAAAGCGTTAAAAATTAGAGTAGAGATGCTTGACCTCACAGAGCAAGAAATACATAACGACAAAGCACTTCCTGACTATGAAAAAGACAAATTAAAAGACAAAGTGGATGAACTCAAAGCCAGGCTGAAAGAGGCTATCGACACCCTGCTGGGCGACAGCGAGGATGCACCATTAGAAACAAACTCAAACCGCACGGCCGATGATGTATTTTCGTTATATCAACCAACTTAAATCAAGCGTGATATTGCAGTCAATTGGTACAACACGAGGCCAACAAGCCGTGCAATTACGCTCAACGTACTATACTGAAATCATGTGAATTTGCAGATCTCTGCTGAAATTCAGCACCAGCCTGACTATGAGGTGAGTTGCAATGCATCAGTTAGTACGTTTACTGGCTCTATTTCCACTGTTAAGCTTCGGTGCGACCTATAATACGCCCGATCTGGACTGGGTAACTGAAGATTACCCGCCTTTTAATTATCATATCAACGGTGAAATAGAAGGCTTATCAATCCGCATTCTGGATGGCATATACCGGGAGCTTGGTTGGACTCTGGACAAAAGAGACATCATGTTGGTGCCCTGGCCCAGAGCCTACCGAATGACCATGACCTCCCCTAAAACCTGTATTTTTTCTATTACTTACACTCAGGAGCGGGCCAAACTATTCCAGTTTATCGGCCCATCGATCGACAATCAGGTGGCCATGATCGGGCACAAAGAAAACAACTACGAGGTGTCAAATCTCTCAGATCTAAAAAACTATAAAATTGGTGTCGTAAAAAACGATATTGGCCACCAGCTACTACGCCAGTCTGGTGTCAATAATGACAATCTTGTTTTTCTGGCCTCTGGATTTGAGCTGGTTCAAATGCTCAAACTGAAACGTATTGACTTAATTGCCTATGGCGATATTATCGCCCGCTTTCAGTTTAAACGGGCAGGTATTGATCCGTCACACTACAGGGTCGTCCTCCCATTAGCTCGCTCCTACCTGGGGTTTGCCTGCAACAAGCAAGTAAATGCTCAGTGGGTTCACAGTATGAATCAGGCACTGCGACGCTTACGTCGAGATGCACCTTCACTGTTTTTGCCACAATCCTATTAGCGCTTTTCAGAGGAGCCAATGACACGCTTTAAATCAATACTGATTACATCAATTATCTTTACGCTATTTGGGGCATCAATGAGTAACACCGCCAGGACATTGCAACCTGAGCGTGATACCCACCCAATACCAATTAGAGTCTGCTTTGAACGCTGGCGTCCCTTTAGCTTTATCGATCAAAGTGGGGTTGCCCGTGGTATGGAAGTTGATCTGATCAAAGCTGCGGCTAAGTCCATAAATCGTCGTGTCGAGTTCACTGAGCTTCCCTTCAAACGCTGTATTGCCAATGTAAAATATGGCAGTACAGACTTTTCGCTGCATGTCGACAAGACTGACGGGCTGGAAACTTTTTCGGACTCCGCAACATCATGGCAACTGAGCCTGGCAGTCTTTGCTGACAGATTAAAAAGTTCAGATGATTTCAATCGCATTGATACGCCCAGGATCATGCTGGCAACCGAATACCCTTATCCCAAAGCTGTGTATCGAAAGTTAGAAGCGTTAAATGCCCGGTTAGTCAGACGCTCTTATTATGAAGAAAACGACGAACATGCAAAAACCTTTTTTAGCATACTGGCAACAGCACGCGTCGACGCCATATTGGTCGACAAGCAATGGGCGCTGCATATGATTAAAAAGTTTAACTTACCAGTATTGATACTGGTGCAGGACTTTCATTCAGAGCCCCAGTACATTGGATACCGGCATAGTAATGCTCGTCTTGCCAGCCAGCTTGAAGCAGCCATAGCAGCGTTGCCCGATACCCTTATCCAGTCTATTAAGGGGCAATATCAATATTAACAAAAACGAATCCTTGTATACTCTATTCGCGGCTTAATTTGATCAGTCGCTCAACCACATCAGCAGCAATCTGCTCCAAAATTGAGGCATCATGCTCGTTAAACTCCCTGGGCTCAAAATCAATCAGACACAAAGTCCCGATCTGAGCGCCATTGGGATGTTTGAGCGGACAACCCGCATAAAAGCGGATACTCAATTCCCCTGTTACCAAAGGGTTATCAAAAAATCGCTCGTCCTGTAGTGCATTATCGACCACAAATACACCTTCCTGACAGATTGCGTGGCCACAAAATGAGATATCCCGGTGTGTTTGCTCAGCGTCCAGCCCAACTTTGGATTTGAACCACTGCCTGTTGCTATCAACCAGACTGATCAAAGCAATTGGTACATTAAATACGTGGGCAACAAATTCGGTGAGTCTGTCCAGCTCTGAATCTGGGAGGGTATCAAGCGCCTTTAAGTCATGTAGGGTTTGCAGTCGCAGTGTTTCGTTTTCCGGAAGTGGTGGACTTTTCATCCAATTAACCAATTTACATGTGGTTTCTAAACTATAGTTAAAAATGCCTGAACGTCTAATTTAAGGAAAGCACACGTGCAAGTGCAACTCAAAATTGTGATCTGGTTAACAGTCGTCCTGGCCAGTTTATTGTCACTTGACAGATTTGCGCGCTCATATTTTGTTTCTCATCACACTATCGTAGTCACCCGGGACAGCTTGCAAAATGTCGTGTATATGCAGCAGATCAGCAATGCCATTTTCGCATTACAAAAAGAACGTGGCTATACATTCGGTTTGTCTGAGCGAGCATCAGGACAGACGCTTAACCAGCTCAATCAATATCGCAGTGCCAGTAATACCGCGTTATCAAAAATAGCAACCCAGAGTACGCAAAACCCCAATTTATTATCATCACTGCCCAGCACCGCTGAGCTACTGAACCTCAGAGCCCTGTTTGACCAACGCCTGCTCACCCGGGAGCAGGCTATGACCCTGTATACCGCCAAAATTAATGCCTTGTTGGATTTGTTTTTAGCGATCGAATTAAAAATTACCGCGGACGCCGTCAACATACACCTATATAGCCTGACCAAAGCGATTGAGGAGGCAGGCAAACTCAGAGCGCATACTTATGCCATGCTCAATACCCCTGTGGACAATCGTGCCAGTGCTATCTTTGAGCTTGCAACTTTACACAACACACACCTTGCATTACTCACCAACACCCCCTACGACGATGACATCGCGAAGCAGATAACGTCCCTACTTTTACAACCTGAAAATCAGGCGCTCAATGGCGTTCTATTATCATTCGAACGCACCGGGCAAAGTACGTTCAATGCACAACGCTGGTGGCAGCAAAAAACACACTATCTTGAACAGCTGATCGCTATTGTCCAGGCACAACTAGTCACTCATCAACAACGACTTAACGCCGAGTTTAAAGAACAAGACGCCATCCAGTCACAATTTGCCCTGTTTGCCATAGTTGCATTTGTCTGTGTGGCTGTTTCCAGTATTCTGCTGTGGCGCGCCCTGAGCCACAGCACCACGCCGAAACGACACCAGACCCCCGTCAAACTCTCTCAGCTACTGCTTTTATTAGGGCTTATCGTATCTTTTATTACTTCGGAGCACGATATAAGCCAGGGTGAGCTGAGCAACAGCCTCTACACGCGCTCAGCAAACGAACTCAGTAATAATCTGGCCTATTCTGTTATCGCCATTGATAATCTATGGCTGGCCCCACTGTCTGAGCGCCTGCACTCACTCAGCATTACGAAACAACCCGTTTTTTCGAATGCAACAGGCACTGAGTACATAGGTAAATTTACCTTATCAAATAATGATCTGGTTGGGCTGTTCCCAGCCACTCTGCCTGTCCAGAAACTACAAAAAATCATTACAGACAGCATAACCAGGCAAGGGGCAAAATCAATCTCACTGGCGTTAATGTCGGACAGTAACAATAAGTTATATAGTGTTTCTACCGCACCACAGGCAAGTGCAACCGGCTTATCAGATATCCTCCTGGTGCTCATTCAGCCTGTAGACGAGACACTTACTAAAATCCTAAAAATGCCGGTGGCCTATCAGGGCATCACGACACACCTGCTGTTTAATGACATTGTGATTGGCCGTAATGACCACACCAACATACAAGGTCCCTCATTGCGCAGAAATGGACTTGAGCTTGTGCATCAAAACTTTGCGCTCGGATTTACCGTCAGGGCCACTCAGGATCCGAAACAAATAGAGGGCTATATCAATACCCTACAACAAGAATTTTCTGTGCAACTGGTTCTGCTGCTAACACTGAGTCTGACAGCCTTGGTACTCGCCCACCGGGCTCAAAATCGCATTATTGAACAGCTCCAGCATTCCGAAACTCAACTTGATAAAGAGCGCCTTTTACTCTCTAACTCTGAGCAGGTAATTGGCATGGGAAGCTGGGAATGGCAACATGGTAGCCGTTATGTATTACTATCCAAAACTCTGAAAACACTACTACAAGTGACCAGCAGCGGAAAATATGTACCGTACACACAGGTGCTGAATAAATTAACGCGCCCCAGCAGACGCACTTTGTTCAAACATCTGCGTACGCAGGGGCTGGATTCACAAGTTCGACTCACGCTGAATTTCTGCGATGAACAGGCGTCTGAGAAACAACTTGAGGTGATCATGACATCACACCAAAGTGACATTACTCAGCCAACCTGTGTTGTCGGTGTCGTACGCGATATCTCTGAGCAGATTGCGCAGCAGAAAAGACAAAGCAAATATCAGGCATCTCTGCAAGCCGCCCGTCAGGAAGCGCTTGATCGAATGAAAGAAGCGGAGACCCAGCGTCACGAAGTCCAGCAGCTACTGCACCGTAATCACGAGACAGAAAGCTTGCTGGAAGCCACGCTGGACAGTATCCCGGCGTTTATTTTGTTATTGGATGGTGAGGCTAACATTCGCCTGATCAACCGGTTTTGGTATAAGAGCAAACGCCTTAATCTTGAAGAAAGCGGCTTGTTTATTAATACCCTGATGCGGATAAATGACAACCTGATTGACGTGATCTCCTTGTTGCCGCTAATTAATAAAAAACCATTACTAGGTGCACTGTCAGCCGCAAAAACACGGGATTTATATTACAAAGATATGGAAATCTGCTACGAGCTCGATGGCACTAAGATGTGGTTTGAAGTGATTTTAACAAACCTAATCTGCAACGATAAAAAGTACATGTTGCTATACCAGCATGATATTACTCAGCGTAAAAACGACGCCACCATCCTGGCCAATGCCAAAGAAACCGCCGAATCGGCTAATAAAGCTAAGTCCCGCTTCCTGGCCACAATGAGCCATGAGATCAGAACTCCCATGAACGGCGTTGTCGGGATGCTGGATATTTTATCTCAGTCTCGATTGAGTGATGAACAGCGCCACCTGACCTCAGTCGCGAAAAACTCAGCTATGATGCTATTGAGAATAATCAACGACATACTCGACTTCTCGAAAATAGAAGCGGGTAAAATGATCATTGAGCATACCTCTTTTAGCTGGCAAAACCTGACCAAAGAACTCTGCGAACTGATGAGCCATCAGTGCCATGAAAAACGTATAAACCTAAACTTTTACTTTGACCCTTCTCTTGGCTACTGGCATCAAAGTGACCCGATTAGGATCCGGCAAATTTTGCTAAACTTGGTTGGCAATGCCGTTAAATTTACCAAAACATCAGCCAGTAAGATTGGCAATGTGGAGGTCTTTGTGTCGCCTGCCGCTGAGACCGGATACCTGGAGATCAGCGTCAAAGACAATGGTAAAGGCATGAGTGAAGAACAAACCCAGGGCTTATTCAAGCCCTTTGTGCAGGCAGATGATAGTATTCAGAGAAAGTATGGAGGTACCGGACTTGGACTCTCCATTACGATGCGACTGTGTGAGCTGATGCACGGCACTATCGTTTGCCATAGCCTTGAAGATGTGGGGAGTAACTTTATCGTCACCCTGCCCTTTGCGCCCAGTGCAACAGGTGATGAAGAGATCACAATTAATTTTCAAGAGCTAACAGCATATATTGTTTCTGACGGTGATAAATTTGAACAAGATCTGGCACGCAACCTCAGCGCTCATGGTATGCGCTGCCAGTTAATTAACGATGACGACCTGAATGCCTATTTGCTTGCCCGCCTGGATGTTGATTATCTCATCATTACCAACGAAAAGTATCAACAACTGGTGACCAATGGCCAGGATATTATTTCAACCAACAGTGAGCTTAAGTGCCTGGTGCTCGAACATGCCAACATCCAGATGCCCATCATTGACGAACGGAACATTTATGCACTCGACAATAACCCCTATTATGCAGTCAGAGTGATTGAAAAAATCGCCACACTAGAAGGGCAAATCAGTCCGGAGCCGGACTTGAATCTGCTCTCAAGTGACGAACAGTTACCAACGATTGAGCAAGCGCAGAATAAAAATGCGCTCATTCTGGTGATTGAAGACAATGTGTATAACCAGGACTTATTTAAACGCCAGCTGGCTTTGCTTGGATTGCAATGCATTATCGCCGAGCATGGGGCCATTGCATTGGAGCTGATGCAGAAATATCAATTCTCTTTAATCATCAGTGACTGCCACATGCCCGTTATGGACGGCTACACCTTTGCTAAAACCTATCGCGAGCTTGAATCACAGGGCAAACTACCCAGGCTGCCCATCATCGCGGCAACGGCAAATGCACTCAGCGGCGAACGTGAGAAGTGCCTTGATGCCGGGATGGACGACTATATCTGTAAACCCATTGTATTGCATGCTCTGCGCGCCACCATAGAACAGTGGCTGAATCAGTCACAACCAGCGAGATCAGCCAATCTGAATGGCCACAGCAGTATTCAACCTGACAACGTGAGCGACAGACCCAAGGTAGCTTCAACGCACCTTCCAGCATCAGATGATGAACCCATTCAGCCTGCAACACGTATCGTCGATTTGAGTGTGCTGGAAAATTATGTTGGTAATGATAAGGCCATCCAAAAGCAGTTTTTACAGGGCTTTTTGGCAGACTCTCGTCCCTTGGTTGAAAGCATGAATGTTGGGGAAGTGTCGCTCCTGACCATCAAAAATACCGCACATCAGCTAAAGTCTTCTGCAAAAGCAATCGGTGCTCAAACACTTGCAGACGAGTTTTTTGCACTGGAGCAAGCCGCCAAAGCGGAAGATGTGACAAAGGTCCGGGCTTTACAAAAGGCCTGTGACGATAAGTTTTATGCCGCATGTGTTGAAATAGAAACTATACTTGGGTGAAAAGTAGGCTCTACCAGGTCGTAATCAGGACTACACATGCTTATAACGCAGGATCACAATAGGCAAGATGAATAATCTTATCAAAGTAATCGCAATTGATGACAACCAGTTAATTATTACTCAGCTGGAACTGTTACTAAAACAAGTCGCCCAGGACGTCGACTATCATGGCTTTACCGCAGGTCGCCATGCATTGGACTCAGGGATGTGTGACTCTGCGTCGTTAATTTTTTTAGATCTAAACATGCCTGAGATTGATGGCATAGAACTACTGCGCATTTTTGCAGATGCCAAACTGACAACACCTATCGTATTGCTCAGCGGTGAAGATAAAGATGTTCTCGAAACAGCCAGTAATTTGGGCACAATGCACAACCTGAACATTATCTCTAACATCGACAAACCCGTGTCTTTACAGCGCCTAAAAGCGCTGCTTGAGTGCCTGGATCAACACCATAGAACTTCTCCAGCTCAACCAGAAAAAACCTACAACGCCAGTGACATTAGAACTGGACTGGACCGGCAACAATTTAAAGCCCACTATCAGCCCAAAGTTTCACTGGAAACCCTCAATGTTATCGGCATGGAAATCCTGGCGCGATGGTACCACCCTTTTGATGGCTTAGTGTCGCCGGGAGAGTTCATTCCTCAGCTGGAACGCGCCGGATATTCAGCCGAACTCTCATTGCAGCTTCTAACACAGACCCTGGCACTCTACGATAAGAACTATGAGCAGATTAAATCGCTGAGTTTTAGCCTCAACCTCAGCGCCGGAGCCTTATATGACATTGAGTTGCCAAACAAGCTTGCGACCCTGTGTGACGAGTACTCAGTGCCTCGCAAGCAAATCATTCTGGAGATCACCGAGAGTCAGCTACTCGATAATTTACCTCGCACTTTGGAAGTGTTATTGCGCTTCAGGTTAAAAGGGTTTCCGCTGTCGATAGACGATTTCGGTACCGGGTTTTCGAGCTTTACTCAGTTAAATCAGGTGCCCTTTAGTGAGCTTAAAATCGATCGCAGTTTTGTTAGCAATTGCGATACCGACAGCAAAAAACAGGCAATTGTTTCTGCCACCTCTGATTTAGCGAAAAAACTGTCGTTAAAAACCGTTGCTGAAGGCATAGAACACGCGGGTGAATTAAACTATTTACGTAAATGTGGAATTGATGTTGCACAGGGCTTTTTGTTCGCCCGCCCTCTGGCAGCCGACGCCTTACTAAGCTGGCTAACGCAAAACCTCGACAAGCCTCTTGCGGAGTGGGGGACATGAGTAAAAGCGCAATTCTGATAGACGACAATGCCTTGTTTCTTAAATTACTGAGCAGCCAGTTGGCCTCGTTGGGGGTTGAAGTCACTCAGGCACGAGATAAAAAGGAGCTACTGGCACACCTTGAAACAAACTGGTACGACTGGGCGTTTATCGATGCACACCTGGAAGACGGTGAATGTGGGCTACAACTGGCCAATGTATTAATCGAGCAGCAAGTGCAACATGAGCGGCCATGTACTTTAGTCGGCATGTCGGGTGACGAAATCTGTGCCAGTCGTTACGCCAATGCTGGCATCAGCAGACATTTTGTTAAGCCTATCACCCTGGCTCAGCTCAGAACACTTGTCAGCCCAACAACAGAGTAACCCGAATGTTCCCAGGATGCCTAACACAATGACAGTAAGTAGCCCCAACCACGCACAACGTCGACCTCAGGTCATTGTTATTTGTGACAAGACAGATGAGCTGACAGGTGTGATTGACATTGTTGAGGCACATACTGAGGCCTACCGTACCGTATTTCATTGGGAAGAAACAGCAGAACTCATAGTGGAAGCCAACCCCGCCATCATCATCATGGCAAAAAATGATGTTGCCAGTAGTATAGAAACCTACACAGAGTTATCAAAACAAGGGTTACTCAATTATCCTCATAAAAATATACTATTGTGCGAAAATAAAGAGTCAGGCATAGCCTTTAAATGTTGTATGAAGGACATCTTTAGCGACTACTTTGTGCATAAACCTATGTATGAGAATTATCGCTTCAGAATGATTTTGCATAACGCATTGAGTGAAGTTTCAGGCAGTAATAAAAGCGCGCAATTGCAGGAAGCGCATTTTGGCAAAATAGATAACAAACTGCGGGGACTTATTGATGAGGTTGCTCAACATCGGGCTAAATCCGCAGAAAATTTCGCCCAAACCCGCGATCAAATTGCCCAACAGCAGGGCCATAATGACGTGCAAAGACAAATGTTTGATCAGCTCAAAGAGCAGCATATTAACCCGCTAATGGAACAGCTGGAGCATCAGCTTACAGCCAGTGTCGAACTACTTAAATCTCAACTAAAAGACAAGCAAGTTTCGCTTGCTGAATTATCGGCACTGTTGACTGAAAAGCGAGTCCCTCGCAGTGTGGTAGCGGCTCAGACACAATCAGGCACTCCTTCGTTGGACGTTCATGAGCCCACGCCAACCCAATCGCAGCCTCCAGAGCCTGAAGTAACCAGGAAAATGCGTATTCTGGTGGTCGAAGACAATGAAATCTACCGAGAAATGCTGCTAAAAATACTTCGCGAGGAAGACCACGTTACCGAATACGCAACAACCGGCCTTGAAGCCATTAAACTGCTGAGGAAAAAGAAATTTGATATGGTGTTTATGGACCTGTTCATGCCCGAACTAGATGGCTACAACACCACCAGAAACATACGTACCTTTAAGCATTGCAAAAAGCTCCCTATTATAGCCTTGTCTACTAACCGCAATAAAGAGCTCATCCGCAAATGGGCAAGTCTGGGCTTAACAGGATATATCACTAAGCCCTCAACCAAACTGGCTATTCTTAAGGCCATCGATAAAGTTCAGAACAGTAACAACCCTGTCCACTGAAATAACAAATAAACAACAATGCCTCTGGTGCTTTCGCCCTACACTTTATACTATGAGCAGCAATGATCACAGCAGAGGTAGTTATGGGCAAAAAAACGGGCTTCATTTTTCTGATCACCTTGATCCTTGGCGCAATCCTTGTTGCAGTCTTTCGATATTATCCACACCATGATGAAGCAAGCACCCGACAAATTAACGCTATTGCGCAGCCGAACGCAAATACGCTGCTCAACTTTACTCCCCATGTATCTAATGTGCACAGACCAGCAGAGTCATTTGAGTTCCCTATAGCACTGGGCGAAACGGGCCCCGTGACCAACCTCTATTCTGGACCTAATCAATACCCCTTTTTTTGTATGACACAAGAGTCAGAACTTGGACAACCACTGGTAGACAATCAGCAGGGCCTGGGGATCCCAATCTTTAATGGCGAGCAGGTTATCGGATACAGCAAAGACTGTTCCCTGCCGTCGCAATTGCTTTATTTTACCCTCATTGAACAAGATGGTAACTTCTCTGCCGTCAGGCTTGATGAAGAGGCGGCCCGCTCTCACCACTCGTCGCCTCTGTTCAGAGTAGAACAAGGCACCATCAATCGTTTTATTTACACGCTGATCATGCCTATCTCCCGCCAGGAAGTAGGCAACAGGCAAGGTCAGTCTCAGTGGAACAAAAAACTAATTTATCAATTTAATGGCGGCTCAGGCATTGGTTATCGACAAGGCCGGCAAAAGGCCACTCGGGTGATGACCCGCCAGGCACAACAACTGCTAGACGGCTATGCTGTGATCAGCTCCAGCGGCAATAAAACCAGCTACACCTACAACATGTTGCTGGCAGAAGACACGGCCAAACGCGTTAAACGACAGTTTGTCAGCCTCTACGGCGAGCCGCTTTATACCGTGGGCATTGGAGGCTCCGGGGGGGGATTAGCACAATACCTGATTGGTCAAAATAGCCAGGGCATTTTAGATGGCCTAATCCCTCTATACAGCTACCCTGACATGATCACACAGACCACTTATGCGTTAGATTGTGATCTGCTCAACAACTATTTTACCTTTCGCGCAGACAATCCAAAAGCCTGGCGAGACTGGGAACGAAGAAGACTGATAGAAGGTCTTAATGCGATAAATGAGTTCCCACAAAAGGCTGGGTTTTTACAACCGCTCAATCAGCTCATGGCGGGCTTTGCCCCCTCATTCCCAGATGGTAATAGTGAATGCATCAACGGCTACTTTGGCTTGTCTGCTTTTATCAATAACCCCAGACAAGGCTTTTTACGCCCTTTTTTCTCTGATGAAGTCATTGCACAAACCCATTGGAGTTACTGGCAAGATCTTAAACACATTTTTGGTACAGACGAACAAGGCTTTGGTCAAAGCACCTGGGACAATGTTGGCGTACAGTATGGGCTAAATGCGCTGCGCGAGGGCCATATTAGCTTTGAAGAATTTATACATATCAACCATCACATTGGTGGCTGGAAGCCTCAATCAGAAATGCGCCAGGAAGAAATTGCCCTGCCGTTGGGCACACGTATACCAATATGGCTCACTTTATGGGGCAACCATAATATCACCAAGGCTTCAGATGGCCCGGCATCAAGACACAGCGGCTCAATACCAGCCATGGAACAAGCCTATCGCTCCGGGCAAGTCTTCATTGGCAAAGTCGACTTGCCGATTATTGATGCCCGCCACTATCTTGAAAACGAGCTGGACATGCATCACATGTCGGCTTCATTTTACAGCCGCGTTCGAATCGCCCAGCATAAGGGGCACAGCGACAACCATGTTATCTGGGTTGCACATAAAGATCACAACCCAACAACAAAGGCCTTTGCTGCCATGGATGACTGGTTGCTCGCAATGAGACAAAACCCGCAACTTAGTGCCGCTGCCGCCAAACCTGTCTCTATACAGGATACCTGCTTCAACGGGGACGGCAGTATTTATGCCACAGGCTCACGCGTGTTTGACGGACAATGGAATGATAAACCTCAGGGCCAGTGCCAGAGCCGCTTTCCTATGTTTAGCACAAGTCGTATTCAGGCGGGCGGAGGCTGGGGCGGTGATCTGTTTAAGTGCACTCTGGTGAGCGTTGACACAGCCATTGAGAAAGGCTGGTATTTGCCTTTTAACGCGCATGCACACATGGATACACTTAAGGCAACCTTTCCTGACGGGGTGTGTGACTATAGCGGCCGTGATCTCGGCAGACCCAGCGACCTGTAATCATTAAAGAGTTCTGTTCATCACCACAGTACTTGTGCTACCAGATATGGGCCCTCATTTGGGCCTATCTGCCATGCAAGGTTGCTCAGGTACTTTACAGCATCAATGGATTTGATTAATACCAATTTGCTTAATTAAGTGTTCTAATTTGAGGCGAGAAAATAGGGTCGATAACACCGCTCCCGCGCCCTGCTACTGCTGAGGCATCTACATCCATGTAGGCGAGGCGAAAATTTTGCTGTTTAGTCGTTCTAAATTAGAAATTTTTAACGCTGTTAGCGTCATATTTGCTCCTTAAAATTGAACAGCTATTAATTGAAATTGGTATAAGATACAAACAAAAACACAAGGGCGCCCATGGAAGCACTTTTCTCATACGGTACATTACAACAGTCTCAGGTTCAGTTGGATAATTTTGGTCGGCTACTTGAGGGGGAGGCAGATTATCTGGTTGGTTACCGGCTAGGGCAAGTCAGGATCACCGATCCTGAGGTGCTGAAAAGTAGCGGTAAAACCTACCACCCTATTCTTATTTACACTGCAAACCAGAATGACCAGGTAGCAGGCACCGTTTTTCTAATCACCCAGCAAGAACTAATGTGTGCAGACAGTTACGAGGTAGCGGATTATGCCAGGCAGGAAGCCAAGCTGAAATCAGGAAAAACCTGTTGGATCTACGCCGCAAGTAATAGCGCTAACTTAGTGGAAGAGTAACAGGCACACGCCTGTTACTCATATACTAACTTACTCGCATGCTTTACCACAGTTGCCGATTGTCACCTGTTTCTGGGCCAGGTAACTTGGAACACCATAGACTCGGTTGTAAGCAATAGCACCGATAAACTGATTGTTATATAACACACCAGGTGTCCAGCTGCTGCTGCGCCACGTTCCGCTAAGTGCATATTTGCTGATACGGTTCGCGCCAGGTGCACTGGCATTAAATCGACCACCCCAGCTGGATGTAATCGTCGGTGCACTCTGGTACACGCCAATGTGTGCTTGGTGCTTATTATAACCGTTAGCGTCTCTGTTTAGGCTAACATTCAGGTTCATGCCAGTGACAAGGTTGCCAATGATATTGTTGATATCAATATCCAGGTAACGCTCTGCTGCGTCAACGTTACCGCGTACCCGACTATCCGCTAGAATTTGCTGCATACCAAATAGCGCACCAGGTCTTTCCAGTGAAGCGAACTGTCTTAGATTTGCCTTGATCAAATCATCCGCCTTGGCGGTTGCGTAATTAGAAGCAAAGTAATTAACAAACTGGCTGACACCAGGTAAAGACAATATGCCACCAGAACAGCTTACATCGACATCGCGGCCATAGCTAACATCAATGTTTTCCAACGCGCCGGTATAGTAGTTGTAAGTCACTGTAGGTCTCAGATTTTCAAGACGAACGGCGACTTTGACACTTGGGCAAAATACGTCAACACCATCAAACTTCACTTTTGTATAAAAGCCCAGGTTACCTACTGTCAGGCGGATCTTATAGTTATCTGTGCCCGTGAAGGTTGCTGAGATATTTTTTGCATCAAGATCGACACTATAAATGTATTTTACAGCGCTCATGTTATTCAGATCGCGACGAATATCCGCTTCAGTTTCTAACTCAAGCTGTCTCATGTCTGAGAACAAGCTATCTGCCAGGGAGCCCAGATTCACAGTACGCACTTTTTGAGGCGAATTAGGATTACCTGAAGGTTTAGTCAGCTTGAGCGTCGTTTCGCCCGCATTGGCCGATTGAGCAGCCAGACCAACGGCCACGCAGAGCGCTAATTTATAGTTATGTTTCATATACTTTTTCCTTGTTTTTTGGTTATTAGCGCAGGCCAAAGTAGTATATGAAAACAACAATCTAACGACACTTTTGTTAAGTTTATGTTTAAATTGAAACTATAACTTCATAATGGGTAATTAAATGATCAGCCCCTTTCGAAACCGAAATAGGCAGGCACTCGCCAATGGAGTGCCTCTGCGTAAGTAAAATAGACGAGACAGTTCAATGGTAATATTCACCTTGTTTAGCAACACCATCACCAATATCGTCAAACTAAACCTTGCTGGAAGGAACTCATGAACCAGGTGATCCCCTCAGCGCAATAAGCACTTTGGTACTAACTTGGTATATTTAAGAGCGCTTGCGCGCTCATTTTACGCTCCCGTTATTCGTTGCTGGTTACTTGAATGGTTTGCGCTACCTGACTGAATTGACCATCATTATCTATCGCGACAAACACCACTATGTATTCACCTGGTGCAGGGAAAGTATGCATAACCGTCTCTGTGCCTGAAATGTAGGGCTCGTTACCCATTCGCCACAAGCGCTCTACAATTTCACCATCAGGGTCGTATGAAGCGGAAGAATTAAACTCACAGGTCAGCCCCGTGCACTGATAGCTAAATTGCACAACAGGTGGCGTTACGCCATCCAGTTCAAGCTGAACGACTTTCACATCACGATTACCATGGCTATCATCAACCTGTAGCGTCAGTTGGTAATCGCCAGCCAAAGTGTACTCAATCTCAACCTGCTCACCATGGAATACCCTAAAGAACTGACCACCTTGTAACACCCAGGTGTATGTTAGTAAATCGCGGTCGTCCTGAGTTGCTGAACCATCAAAACCACAAATGCCTTTTCGACAGTCGGCAATAAAACCAGCGACAGGTGACTGAGCGCCGGGTATAGCGTCATTATCTATTGTCAGGAATTTCGCATACTTAGGACCCCACTGACCAGACGCGTCCTGAGCACGAAGTGTCAATGTGTAGCGACCTTGGCGCCAACGATGTGTGTCCAATGCATAACTGATTGATTCACTTACCGTGTCATATGCGCCATCTGCCGCAGGTAGTAAAATGCGCTTCCTGGCACGCTTACCCTTTTTCTTGATGGTTAATTCGACTTTGCTAATCGCCTGACTGGGTGGTATCTGACCCGTCAGTGAAGGACCAAAAAGATCATCAGCAACAGTAGCAATTATCTCCACAGGCGTTCCAGCAGGCACCGCTTCTTTTCCAGCCCCCTTTAAACGCAGATCAAAAAATTGCGGACCGGCAGGCAGTTTATAAGGCCGTTTTGCTACTTTGGCCGCGTAGATCAGTGCGTTCAGGTTGTTTGGAAAGATCTCTCCTTCAAAGTTAGCGCAGCTTTCAAAGAACTTATTGCCTAACTCGAAAGTAAAGGACGCAACACCAAGCTGCCCATAAGCATATCCATCAGCGCTGCCTCCGGCTTTAAATATCTCCTGAGTCTGAAACGCCCAGTACCCGTTATACGCTGCCATTCTGTGGCCCATCATAGACAATTGATCCGCGTTAGGACTCGGCGTTAGCTCACTAGACCATGGCCACATCACAAAACGGCTGAAGCTATGCAGATCCAAAAATACGCCCTGAGTATTGAGTGGCGCTGGATCTGTCAGCAAATCACCGCGACGATCTTTAAACAGATCGTGAAGATAGGCCTGGATCGCCTGTGTTTCAGGCTCTGATGCGGCGCTGGGCCCGTGAAAAGTGGCTGCACATTGGTCATCTGTTGAACCGCCAATGGGAGAAGCCCAGGCAAAGTCGAAGTTACGATTAAGGTCAACACCGCGTAATGTATCATCAAGCGCGCAATATGCTGTATTGGTGTTCTTACGCCATAACTGCCCTTGCTCCGCCAACACCCGGCCATCTGGATTTGCAATCAGCAAAATGTGGATTTCGCGCTGGTTCAGGATCCAGTTAACGTCTGCATCCGTCTCACGGTTTTCAAGTAAGTACTGTGCAAACTTCAATGTGGTTGCCCCGGGTGTATACTCACGGGCATGCAAAGCGCCCTGCATGTACAATGCCGGACGCTTACGCCACTTGTTTCTCTTTTTGTTTTTCAATACCAAGACGGTCAAATCATGACCTCCAAGCCCCTGACTTTTCTCCCAGGATGGTCCGATATGCTTTAACTCGACAAAATCGGGATAAGTTTGCGCTAAGGTCTGAGCCAATTGCTGTGTTTCAGCCAAAGTAGGGTAGCACGAGAAGTTCGGGATACCAGACTCCTGTTCAGCACTTTGAATACGACTTGTCACTGACCTATTACCCTGCGCTTTGACTTCTGGCTGGTTATGATCACCTGGTTTTGAAAAGATGAGTGCACCCGCACCATGCAACTCAACAAACTCATCCTGAGTGAGTGAAAGAACCAGGTAGTTATCTGCTACTTCCAGAATGGCAGTATGAAACCGGGACAGATATTCCGCTTTTTGAATTTCGCTGGAAAAGGCTAGCTGATAAGTTGATAAAGTGTGACTTTCAACAGGAAATGCTTGGGTATTTACTACGCGTGGGTCGCTATGTGCCGTAACTGTTAAGCTTATCGTGCTCAGGAGGAGCATACTCAATAAGTTCTTTTTCATAGTGTTTCCTTCAGTTGTTTATGAGTGTTTAAAGTTTCGCTCAAACATATATTCCTTGTTAAAAAATTTGAGGCAACTCCCCAAGTGTAAACATACTGAAATATAAAAATGCTCATTAATTGTACTTAGCAGTTTAAGCTGATAACCCCGATGCCTTTACATAAACACTAAAAATTGACAGGCATTGAATTGAGCCACTAATAGACTTCGACAGCTTTATAATGATGAATTTGCGGGACCTTACGACTGGCCAGACAGAGAATAACTAACAGACGAGAAGGCTCATGGGCACATTTTTGGCAGCGTATGCAACGAAATGCCACTGTAAGGCAAATTTAAGTTTGCGTTTTTGGGATCAAAATAACAAATTTGGCACCACCACTTTGGTGTACATAACTAATTTCGCCTTTTAGCACCTGTACCACAGAGTTATAGACAATATTCAACCCCAGGCCCAACTTACCCTGCCCAAGCTGGCTGGTATAAAATGGGTCGAACATTTGCTGCTGATCGGTTTCACTGATCCCCACGCCGTTATCCTGATAAACCAGTTTAATGACTTCGCCATCGTCTATGATTTCTATCGAGATTTTACCGCTAGCCTGATTGATAAACCCATGTGAGCACGAATTATTTACGAGCTGAGACACCACTTTGAGCAGCGTTTCAGGATGAGAATACAACTGAACAGGCTCGCCAAATACGTCCAGCTCTGTTGGCTTGTCAAGGCTCTGAACTATCAGCTCAGCGCGCTGCTTAAGGTATTCCAGCACGTCGAAGTGTACCGCTTCACTCGCATCGAGCGTTGCAGCGACCATTTTAAAACGCGCTATCAGTTCAGCTGCCCGACTGGAGTTGTTTGCCGTCAAAGTGAGCATCTCAGAGGCTTCTTCCAGAAATGCTTTCAACTGCCCGGCACTGAGTTTTTGATCACTCAGTAAGGAACTGATTTCGTTTAGCTTATCTTCAAGGCAAGATGCAGAAGTCACCACCAGTCCCAGTGGCGTATTCAACTGATGCGCCATCCCGGACACCAGTGTTGTCATCGCTGACATTTTTTCTGATTCAAGTAACTGCTTTTGCGTTGCTTTCAGATTTTGCAGTGTTTCTGTTAATGCCTGGTTTTTAGCCTTTATTCTGCGCATAAAGTACAAGATCAACACAACAATGATTATCGCGGCTACCAGCACTAAAACCAGCTGGTCTTTCGCCGCCTGGGTATGAAGTTGATACACCGCATTTTCTTGCGTCAGCTTTGCAATATCTCGCTCTTTCATCGCCAGGTTCATTTGAGCTGCATAAAATGCCACACCGGTTTCAGCTTGCCTTTGCAGAAAATCAAATTTGCTCTGCATGTACAAATCAGCTGCATGCAATGCGCTTTTCCAATCCTGGATCTGCTGATAGTAATCAACCAGCAGCTGGTATGCGTCGACTTTTTCCTGAAATCGCTCATACTTATCACTCAATGCGATGACGTCATTGAGCAAGGGAACCAGATCTTCTTTTGCACCTTGCGCAATTTTCAATCTGACAAGTTCAATCTGAGGACCAATGCTGTCTGCCTCAGCGTTGCTCTGTTTGCGCAGTTCAACCGCAGCAATTAAATGCTGCTCTGCCAGTTCTGGCTTGTCCAACGCTAAATACGTTTTGCCTAAATTATGATGAGACCAGGAGCTGTGATAAGTCAGGTTGTGTTCTTCCCTGAGAGCAAGGCTATTAGTATGAAATTTAAGTGCTTTATCAAACTCTCCCAGACCAAAATAAGCCTCTCCGAGGTTATTTAGTCCAACACCCATTTGTTGCGGTAACTCTCTATCTCTGGCATCCTCATAAAAGCGTTCGAAGTAGACCCTGGCATCCGTATAACGACCCAATTTCAGATACACATTACCAATGTTGTTTTCGGTTTGTCTCAGGTAAAGCTCGGTATCCATCAGACCGGCAAGCCGGTAGCTTTCTAGATAGTTTTCCAAAGCCCGTTCATACATACTCATGCGGGTAAGTGCACCAGCTGTGAGGCTGTAATAACTAAACAAAATGGTGGGATCTGACACATCTGCACTCATTTTTTTGCACTGAGACAGCGTCACAATAGCTTCTTCTATATTGTCAGTCTGGATCTGAAACCAGGCTTTACCATAAAGAAGCCTGATTTTTTGTCTGGTTGAAAGTTTCTTATCGTGTCTGGCAAGCATTTCGTCTGTAACTTTGATCGCAACCAGCGGTGACTGCGCTGATGTGGAGCGGATCTCAGCTCTTATCTGTTCGAACTCTGCTTCCGTAAATGATGCGGCCAATACCGCATTGCTAAGCAATAACCCTACCCAAATCACACACCGTATCAGCATCAAACATCCGCTCCCGCAACTGCCCCAACTCTTCAAAGCATAGCAGGAAAACCCAGAGCAACACCTCACATCCTGCCCCCGGTCTCAGCGAAAAAGAACCGGTTGGATTTATCAGCACCAAATGTGTGTTCATCATACATCACCGGCGTTCGAGTCTGATCAAAGTTGCTCGCAACAACTGGTTCAACGTACCGTAATACGTTGTATGTGATTGAGAGTAAGCTCATTTCCCCTTTAGCCACAGACAATATACTCAACATTGAAATACCAATTAATCAGGCTAACCCATACTCTGCAATTTGTTCAAAAATTCACGTTGTTTGTTTAAAAATGTAAAACACCATGTTTTCTTGAGTAGTTCGTGATTAGAATGAGGCCTGCAATGACTCAAACCTGTAAGGGACAACATGAATTCTTTTAAATTTTCTATACTGGCGTTAGCATGCTCGACACTACTGGCATGCTCAACAGAAACAACAAACTCTGAGCACGTTAAAACAGAGGCCATCTGGTCTAAAATTTATGTTACAACAACAGGTGAAACGTCACGGGTTATCGCAGAGCTCAATATAGATGGTCCAAACGGTAACAATATCAGGCTGACGGCAAATGATAAGCTGGTAGCCAGAGCGGCCAATATCAGTCAGGTTATGAGCGAAGAAGACGAGCTCTTTGACGTGGACTATCGCGCAATTTTTGATGTGGCATCAGGTGGCACCCAATTTACGGTAGACTTTACCAGAGGGTCAGAGAATAAAACGCTGACCACAACCATGAACTTACCTCGTCCATTTAATATTATTACCCCGCAAAAAAACCAGTCTTTTTCGGTGAATGATGAACTCACACTCACCTGGACACCGGGTACAGAAGACGACACAAAATTTGAAAGTAAGCTCACAATTGAATGTAAGAAAAACGATGGCGACAGTATTTTCATTAATGTTAATAATGAACAGCTTACTGATGACGGCACCCAGGTGATTGACCTGAATGGCATTGAGGAATTAAAGGATTCAGCTATCAATACCCGTCAGGAATGTAGTGCAGAATTTTACCTCGCCCGTACTCGGGCAGGTACAGTTGACCCAAGCTATGCCAGTGGTAGTTCTGCAAAAGCTGTGCAGGAACGCTACTCTGATAAGTTTGAAATTCGCCTTAGAAACTAAACCCCGCAGGGCGTGCCACTCTGGATCCTCGCACGCCCTCCTCAGCTCTATTCAAGCGTACCCGTATCAGGTGGTCTGAGGTGCTGAGCTAGATTTTTGCTCAGAAACACGGCAAACTGCTGGTTTTAGGCTGTATGTAGTGTGTCTATGCGTTTTGCGTTTTTTTTCATTTTTATTGTTGCTCTGATACCCTTATCCGGCCATACCGCAACCATACGTTTTGTCGCAGAGGATCTCCCCCCATATCATTATCTGGACCCAACAGGTAAACCCACAGGCGCGTTAGTTGAGGTTGCCCGACAATTGCTCACACAAACCGGGTTAAAGGGTAACATAGAGATTATGCCAATGGCGCGTGCACTGCATGAAATGCGGGCGAAAGACAATACCCTGCTATTGTCCTGGTTAAAGACCCCGGAGCGCGCTCAACACTACCGGTTTCTGGGTGTCATGTGCCACGCTCAGGCCTACTTAATTGGCCTAAAAGACCGTACTTTTTCTCTCAGAGATTTAAATAGTGCCAGGCAGCACCGCGTCAGTACCATTCGCGGATATTACAGTGAACGATTTTTACGCGCTGCGGGTTACTCAGAAGACCACGAATTAGTCTTGGTGTCGCACTATCAGACCTTGTGGCATATGCTGTTCAAAGGGCGCACTGATTTGGTACTGACCAATGCACAAACCATCAACAAGGAACTCAATGCACTGGGGTTACCTGCTGAGCAAGTTGAACGGAAGATGGCTGTGCCAGCCTTTCCTTCAGAGCTGCATCTGGCAACCAGTTTAGACTTTAACCAGCAACACGCCGACCAGCTAATGAGCGCACTAGCAAGTCTGAAAGACTCAGGAAAATATCAGCAGATACTTTCCAGATGGCAGCTCAATTAAACGCTTTTGGTATTAAAAACCAGGCACTTTAGACTACTTTCCTCATCGATATCTGGAAACTCTGGTGGATTTGATAACCTTGATTCAAATTGCATCTGCGGTGCTTCTCTGGCCATTTCGTCTATCAAAAACTGGGCACTCACGTCGGGAGAATTAACGCATGCCAGCACACACCCTTGTTCAGTCAGTAAATCACTCAGACGCCTTAAGATCCTTTGATAATCTTTTGTCAACGCAAAGCTGCCCTTCTGGAAGCTAGGTGGGTCAATGACTATCAGGTCATAGGGGCCCAGCTTTTTTACTTTGCCCCAGGATTTAAACAACTCATGACCAAGAAAAGACACCTTCCCCAAATCATGGCCATTCAACTGGTGGTTTACTTTGCCCTGCTTCAGCGCAGCTTTCGACATATCGAGATTCACGACATGTTCAGCGCCTCCTTCCAGCGCAGCGACTGAGAAGCCGCAGGTATAAGAAAACAGGTTGAGCACGCGCTTGCCGTCAGACTGGCTTCTCACCCACTGACGTCCCAATCGCATATCTAAAAACAACCCCATGTTTTGCTTAGCGCCCAGTGATAATCCGAATTTTAGCCCTTGTTCGTTTACAACCGGCATAGCTGATAGCTCACCATATACAAGATCAACCGGCGTACCATTGGCATAGCGATGTTGCAGTATCACAGCTGAAACACGCTCGGCCCATGGTTGAGACTCAACCAGCTTCAGTAACTCAGACTTTAACGCTTCAAGCCATTGCTGCTCATGTTCTTTAAATAAAGAGATCAGGAGTTGCCCCTGAAGCCAATCAACCGTTATTTGTTCCAGCCCCGGATAACAGCGGCCCCGGCCATGGAAAAGGCGACACACTTCATTGGGTAATGTTTGTAGAGAAAGATGCTGTAATAAAGTGGAAAGTGGTGTGGCTGTCATTTACTTTGAGTATTTTTCAATATTGATCCCTATTTTACTTGGGTTTCTTTGTCTGATGCAAATGACAAAAAAGCCCGGCTTAAATCGGCCGGGCTTATGTGCTATTGAGCTTGTTCAGATTTTACTGTTTAACACAGTATAAACGAGCTTTAGAATCACAAGTCAAGGTCCTGTCTGCTACCCAGCTAGAATTGAGTGAACCAGCAATACCTGTCATAGCCCCCTCATACGAATAGTTATCAAAAGCCATACTGCTATTCCAGTTGCTACATGCACTCCAATGTACTGAACTTCCTCCAGATGTCAGATTCGTCCATACGCGTGATCCGGAAACATCATTGCCCTTTTCATCAAACACTATACCAGCTTGTAATGGTGTGACATTGGTTTTCCATAAATCTGCACCAGTATTTGCAACTAACTCTCCGTTAATACTGTATACACTGGCAGAGTTATCGACCCTGTTATTTGTATAGTCCAGTAACGCTCTGTAAGTTCCAGCAGGAACTTTAGAATCGGCGCTATTGGCCAGTGTGTTACAGATACTGTTTGCCCCAGAAACGCCTCCCAGATTGCCGTTGTGCTCAGTACTTGTTACAAACATCACGTTTTTAACCGTAGATGTAGACCCTTTGAGTAACAAGGACCAGCGCTCAGTATCCAAAAGTGGCGATTTATTAGAGTTTGCGGCAATGTCTTGCGTTGCGACATAAAGGCTGTTGCTAAGTTCAACACGCGCCACTTCTCCAGTTTGGTAAGCATGCTCAGAAGCCCAGGACAGCTTAGTTGGCGTAAACTTAAGAGTGGATGCTAAGGCCGTCAGCATCTCAGCTTGATTCGCTTTGCTTGCCAGTGCTGTATCAACATCAGTTTGATTCGCCTTAGTTGCCAATCCAGATGTCAACTCAGCCTTGGTCGCTTTGCTTGCCAGCGCTGTATCGACATCTGTTTGATTCGCCTTGACGGCCAATCCAGTTGTCAACTCAGATTTAGTTGCTTTGCTCGCCAGTGCCGTATTCACGTCACTCTGGTTCGCCTTAGCGGCCAATCCAGTTGTCAACT